>DASYQM010000526.1:0-4724 GCA_036005525.1 Streptosporangiaceae bacterium | reverse complement strand
GGTCTGAGCAGGCGGTTGTAGAGCTTGGTGTAGAAGATCGCGATGCGCTGGCCATCGGGGGTCAGGACGTAGGTGTGGGTGTGGGCGATCCGGTGGATCAGCCCGTTGAGGCGCAGGCGCCGCAGGTCGTAGGTCATCTGGCTGGGACTGTAGGGGGTGCCGAGCAGCCGGGCGGTCAAGGCGCGCAGGCTCTTGTTGGTCAGGCCGCAGGCGCCGGCCAGGGTGAGGGACAAGGCGCCGGCCAGGGCCATGACCCGGGGGTCGCCGAACCGCAGGGCCGGGGCCCGCCTGCCATCCTCGGTGAGGGTGGGCTGTGCGACCCGCTCGATGGCTGGGCTCGCGAGGACGCAGTCCTGGCCGGCACGCATAGTCTGCAGCAGCCGGCCGTTCACGTCACGGGCCTTGGCGGCCAGTTCGCTGAAGTGTTCCAGGCGGCGCAGGACGCCGATGTCGTAGGCGTCGTTGATGACGGTCTCGATCCGCAGCGCCCGGCCGTCTTTGAGGTAGGTCTTGATCCGGGAGTGCCGGTAGAAGGCGTTGACGACCACGCCGTCGTTGTCGCGGTCGACCGCGGTGCGGAACACGCCCTTGGTGACGGAGCGGACCTGCCGGTTGAAGATGATCTCCATGTTGTCCGGGCGGCCGAGGTCGAGATTGTCGGCGGCGAGGGCCTCGAAGAACGCGCGGGCGTGCCGGGGGGCGGTGAAGGTGATGGTCTTGGCGATCTCCACCTGGCGCATGGAGATGTCCCACCAGTAGCCGGCCTGCCGGTCGGCGCGGGTGAACGGCAGCGGCAGCCGCGCCCACCAGCGCTCGGCGAACACCCGGATCTGGCCGGGGCCGAGCCGGTCGCAGATCTCCTGCAGGGCGGCCGGATCCTCGCAGGAGGCGAACCCGTTGGATAGTTCGGTGAACGGCAGGCCCGTCCGGAGAGCCTGGCGCTTGGCCCACTCATGCCCGTTGAACCAGATCTTGCCCGGATAGGGGAAATACGCGCAGATCTTGATGAACGCCGGCCCGAAACCTTCGTCCCAGAGGTAGAAGTAGTAGCAGGTGACCCGGCGTTCGGTGCGGTGGTAGGAGAACCACACCGCCCCGGTGGGGGTCTGGTCCTTGGTCCCGGTGAAGACCCGCTGGTACTCCTGCGCCACCCCGATCGCGACCACCTGCGACTGCCCCGTGGCGGCGGCCTTGCGCATCAGCGGCATCACCCGGTCGATCTTGCGCTCCGGCCACGGGCTGTCCGCCAGCACCCCCGGCCGGCCCTTGTCCCGCTTGCCCGCAAAGCTAAGCACCGGGATGTGATTGGCCTCGGCGAAGGAGCTCACCGCCCGGCGGAACGCCAGCCCCCGCCGCTCCAGCAACGCTGGCGAGGGAATCGGGTTGCGCTCGTGCGCGGTCAGGAAGCTGACCACCTGACCGCCCACCACCAGGTTCGGCACCGACAAGGTCAGATAGACCCGGTCCACGCAGTCGATCTCCAGCAGCTTGTGCCCGTCCAGCACGTCATTGACCGTGACCGCATTCGCCCGCGTCAGACGTGAAGCCATGACCACTCCCGCAACCAGTTCCCTGACTGCGAGGATGAACTCACCAGCACCAGCTCGCCTGCCGAACCCTCAACCTCGGCGGTCCGAGGCGGAGCCTCCCTGGTGCGCTGACCACGAACGTTCACCGGGTCACGCGGCTTTGGTCTTGGGGCGTCCCCAGCGTTGCTGGCGTTCGCTGCGGATGCGGGCGCGTTCGCGGCGCTGGGCGGCCAGGATATCGGGGTGGCGGGCGTTGGCGTTGCGCCAGCGCAGGTAGGCGTGCAAGTGGCGGGCCAGCACCGTGTGGTTGCGGTAGTCGGAGCCGCCGATGACCAAGGTGCGGATCGGGCCGAATTGGGGCTCGATCGGGTTGGCCCAGGACGCGTTGGTGGGTGTGAAGCACAGTTCGACGTTGGCGCGGGCCGCCCAGCGCCGGATGGCAGGAGTCTTGTTCGCCGAGAGGTTGTCCAAGATCACGTAGAGCCGGTAGCCGCCGGGGCGGGCGGCCCGGATCGACTGCAGCGCGGCCAGGGTGTGATCGGCGCCCTTGCGGGCTCGCATGACGCCCCACAGCCGGTCATCGCCCAGGCAGTAGCAGCCGTGGAAGTAGCGGATGCCGTGGGTGCGGTGGTAGGTGGCAGGCAGCCGGGCGGGCCGTTTGCGCTGGGCCCAGGAGGCGCCGTGGGCCGGCCGTACCGGCAGCGGCCCGAACTGGTCAAAGGCGAAGCACCGGCCCGGGTAATGCGTGGTCACGTGCTCGATCCGGTCCAGCTTGGCGTCCCGGTCCGGATCGGTGGACTTCTTCCAGGTCCGGGTGCGCTGGAAGCTGATGCCGCGCTCATGCAGGATCTGCCGCAGCCGCTCCCGGCTGACCTTCACCGGCCGCGGGCTGGCGGCTAAATAGACGGCCAGCTTGCGCAGGCTCCAGCGCGTGAACGGAAGGCCCAGCTTCTCCGGCCGGGCGGTAGCTGCCTCGACGATGACGGCGATGTCCTCGTCACTGATCAGGCGGGGACGGCCTCCCGCCCACCGAGGGTCCAGCGCGGCCAGGCCCTTGGCGTTGAACAAATGGATCACGTCGCGGACGGTGTCCTCATCCGCGGCGGCCAGCCGGGCGATCGCCGGCACCGGCGTCCCCGACGCTGACGCCATGATGATCATCGCCCGCCGCACCCGGATCGACCCGTGCTTGCCCCGCCGCACGATCTGCTGCAGCCGGCTGCCCTCTTGATCGGTTAGCCGCCGCGCCCGCACCGGCTCGGCCATCACACCTCCCAGCACCCGAAACCACCACGAGATCGAGTGTGAGACCAGGACAACGGCGTGTCAGCCGACCCGGTGAACGTTTCTGGTCAGCGCACTAGTGTGTCGCGCCTGAAGTCCACTGGTTAGATTTGCTCGGCTGAGGGTGGCCTGCTCCGACCTTGGCGAGGTAGTCGGCGAGAGAGCTGAGGATCTCGTCGGCGGTCTTGGTCCAGGTGAACGGCCTGGGGTTGTCGTTCCAGGTGGCGATCCAGTCCTTGATGTCGTTCTCCAGGGCCTGGACGGAGGTGTGGACGCCGCGGCGGATCAGCTTGTCGGTCAGCAGGCCGAACCATCGTTCGACCTGGTTCATCCACGACGAGCCGGTCGGGACGAAGTGGACGTGGAAGCGCGGGCGCCGGGCCAGCCAGGTCCTGATCTCGGGGGTGTTGTGGGTGGCGTAGTTGTCGCAGACCAGATGCACGTCCAGGTCGGCGGGTACCGCCTTGTCGATGGTGGCCAGGAACTTGCGGAACTCGATCGCCCGGTGCCGGCGGTGCAGCTCGCTGATGACCGTGCCGTCGGCGATGTTGAACGCGGCGAACAGGCTGGTGATGCCGTGCCGCAGATAGTCGTGGGTGCGCCGCTCGGGCATGCCCGGCATCATCGGCAGCACCGGCTGGGACCGGTCCAGCGCCTGGATCTGGCTCTTCTCATCCACGCACAGCACCACCGCGCGTTCAGGCGGGTTGTGATACAGCCCGACCACGTCGACCACCTTCTCCACAAAGAGCGGGTCGGTGGACAGTTTGAAGGAGTCCTGCAGGTGGGGCTTGAGGTCGAACTTCCTCCAGATCCGCCCGATCGTTGACTTCGACAGCCCGGTCCGGGCGGCCATCGAGGCCCGCGACCAGTGCGTGTCCTTGCCCGGCGTGGACTCCAAGGTCGCCACGATGACATCCTCGACCTGGTCCAGCAGGATGGACGGAGGCCGCCCCGGCCGCGGCTCATCATGCAGGCCCTCCAGCCGCCGGGCGATGAACCGGGCCCGCCACCGGTCCACGGTCGAGTCATCCACCCCCAGATCGGCGGCGACGTGCTTATTCGTCCCGCCCTCCGCGCACGCCAGCACGATCTTCGCCCGCAGCGCAAGGTACTGGGCGGTCTTGGCCCGCCGGGCCCACCGGACCAGCTGGGCCCGCTCCGCCTCCTCCAGGACCAGTTTTGCCTTCGGCCGGCCCACCGGCGCCGCGTCCTCCAGCCCGGCCAGCCGGCCCGCCGCGAACTGGCGCCGCCACTTCGACACCGACTTGACCGCCACCCCCAGCGCCCGCGCCGCGGCAGCATTCGACATCCCCTCGGCACACGCCAAGATGATCCGCGCCCGGTCAGCCCGCCAGCGTCCCGGCCCCGCCGCCCGGCGCGCCAGCTCAGCCCGCTCATCTTCCGACAGCACGATCGGCACAGCAGAAGGACCCGCATGCGGCATAGCCGCAGACTAGCGGCTAGTAAACGTAAACCTAAGAATTTCCGGCGCGACACACTAGCCAGCCGCAGCCGGGTCACGGCGAGGCGGGATTGCGCGCGGTGATCAGCTCTGCCCGTTCGCGGATGACCCTCTCGGCGTCGCGCACGATCTGCTCGATGAGCTCACCAGCGGCCTCGATGCTGGTGATCAGGCCCGCACTCTGTCCCGCCCAGACCACGCTTGCATCGGTGTCGCCCGCCCGGCGCGCGCCGGCCGCTGCCCGGAATAGCTCGCCGCGGCGCGCCCGCAGCTGCCCTTCCCGCCCGGTCCAGGTCTCGATCAGCCGGTTGCGCACGACGCGCCCGTACGCGCCGGGCCAGATCGCGCCGGCGAGCAGGTCGGGCACCGGCGACAGCAGAGTGTCATGCCCGTCGCTTCGCAGCAGCACCTGCTTGTAGGCGTCACTGACCGGAGCCTCTCTCGTC
>DASYQM010000525.1:0-3897 GCA_036005525.1 Streptosporangiaceae bacterium | reverse complement strand
GATTCGGGTTGGAGCGCGCCTGCTCCAGCGCGACCAGGACACCCTTGCTCACGCCCGACCTGGCGGCCAGCTGGTCCAGCGACCAGCCGCGTTCGGCGCGCAGGGATTGCAGGGTGCGCGCCAGCGCACCGCCGAGATCGCTAGCAGCCACAGATTTTCACTCGCCCGGCAACGGTCGGTATGTTGAACTAGACGTTATAGCATTCCGACCGGTTACGGCGGCACGACGGGTGGGGAGTCTGGCAGTGGTGATCGCATTCGCGCTGGCCGCGGCGGCGCTGTTTGGTAGCGCCGACTTCCTCGGCGGCGTGGCGTCGCGGCGGGCCAGGGCCGCGTCCGTGCTGGTCATCTCCGCCCCCGCCGGTGTGCTGGTCATATTCGGCGCCGCGATGCTCAGCGGTGCCCCGTTCCAGACCGCTGGGCTGGGCTGGGCACTCGCCGCCGGCGCGGCGGGCGGAGCCGGGCTGATCATCTTTTACGAGGCGCTGGCGGCGGGCCCGATGAGCGTGGTCGCGCCGGTCTCCGCCCTGGTCTCGACGGTAGTGCCGGTGGCCGCGGCGCTGGCCATGGGCGAGCGGGCGAGCGCGGCGGTCTACGCCGGTGCGGCCCTCTGCCTGGTCGCGATCGTGCTGGTCAGCTTGGAGGGCATGCCAGGTGGGTCCGGTGGACCGGGTGCGCCAGTTCGGCCGGCTGCGACGGCTCCCCGTCGCCACGTGGCGGCCCGCGGCCTTGGGTACGGCGCCGCGTCGGGACTTGCGTTTGGCATCTTCTTCCTTTTCATCCGGAACGCGGGCACGTCGGGCGTCCTGTGGCCGGTGTGCATGGCGCGGGTGGCCGGGAGCTTGATCATTCTGGGCGCCGCCGTGTGGCTCGGCACCAGGCCAGCCGGGCCCGGCGCCGGGCGCTGGGTGCTGCCGGCGGCGGTCGCCGCGGGCGTCCTGGATGCCAGCGCGAATGTGTGCTATGTGCTCGCCGCCCGGGCCGGGCTTTTCGGCATGGCGGTCGTGATCACCTCGCTGTATCCCGGTATCACGGTGCTGCTGGCACGGGTCGTCCTGGGCGAGCGGATGAGGGCGGTGCAGCGGATCGGCCTTGCCCTCGCGGCGGCCGGCGTGGCCATGGTCACGTTCTGAGGGGTCCTCCGCCTGGCCCCGCCTGCCCCGCGCAGGCTCATGCGGCCGGACGCTCTGATGTGGTCGTCCGGCCGCACGAACCCCGGGGAAGGAATGATCCGGCTGGCAGGTCAGTCGTCGCCGCGGTCCTCGCCGGTCTCTTCCCTGCCTTCTTCGTCCGGGAAGAGCAGCTTGCACACCTCGACGTATAGCTGCTCAGGGTAGGGGATGAAGGGGATGTTCCGCAGCGCCTGGTCCTGGCCAGCCGACTCGATGATGAACTCACCATACCCGAACAGGCGGCCGCCAAGGGAGCGCTGGAAACTCATGTCGGTCACCTTGGTCAGCGGCATCATCGCGACCTTGCGGGTCAGGACCCCGGAGGTCAGGATCATCCGCCGCGAGGTGACGACGAAGTATTCGATCGCCCAGTTCGCGACCCTCCACAGCGCCCAGAGGGCCAGGATGCCCCAGGCGATCCAGACGATGTTCATGGCGCCGCCCTGCTGCTTCAGGGCACTGCCGTTCAGCACGACCGCACCGACCAGTCCGGCCAGGGCGAGCCCCACCGGTGCCAGCAGCACGGCCGGGTGCATGCGCACCGTGATCACCTGGTGCTCGCGCTCGTGCAGCAGCAGGTACTTCTTGACGTCGTTCGGGGGATTCCTGGGCTCTTGAGCGATCAGCCTCATATGCCCCGCCTCACGTGGTCAGAGTGAGGTGAAGAATGTGGCGAGTGAGTTCCCGACCCCTCTGAGAGCGTTCAGAAGGTTGGTCGCCGCGTGGGCCGCGCCGGTCGGGTTGGAGATCAGGAACCATGCTATGAAGATGACGATCGCCCACCCGACGACCTTCTTAACGTTCATGATCAGCTCCCGGAAGCCCGCGTGCCGGTCAGTATGCCCAGCTTAGCTTAGAGTGATTGGTACACCAATGGCCGTGAACAGCAAGGCCACGGTACCTCCCCGGGCGGAGCGGATCGTGCACCCCCGCCGATAAGCGGGCAAATCCCACTCAGACCGTCAGTAACAGATGTCACGCTGATTACCACGAGTACGGATATTAGGTCACATATGGTGGCTTTCCCGGCACACCTTCCCCGAGCGCCGGCCCCGGATCAGCGGACACGGCGGCGGCCATCTGACACCATTTGCTACCTGGCGACATCACCGATGGAGCGACGATGACGGACCCCGGCAGCGATGACGTCGCCGTCATCGTCTACCGCGAGGAGGACGACGCCTGGGAGGCGGACGTCCTACCGACGGCGCTCACCGAGGATCTCGCCGGGCTGATGCAGGCGCTGCGCCAGCAGCCTAGCATCGGCGGGACGTTCGGGCTGGTGGCGGTCGGCGACGACTTCTTCGTGGTGCTGCGGGCCATCGGCGGGCAGGTGTCGATATTCCTCTCCGACCTCACCGCGGCGGTGGACTGGCCGCTCGCCCGGCAGGTGCTCGACCATCTCGGGATCGAGCTGCCCGAAGACGAGGACCTCGATCAGGTGCTGCCCGTGGGGGACCTGTCCATCTTCGCCGATCTCGGCATCGATGAGATGGACTTGGGGATGCTCGCGGGCGACCTGGACCTCTTCCCCGACGAGGCGCTCGCCATCATCGCCCGCAAGCTCGGGTTCGGCCACGCCCTGGACCGGGCCCTGGACGAGGCGCTCGGGCGGTAACCTCGCCGCGCGGGCGGTAGCCTCACGGCGTGACCACCGGTTTCCGCGCGGCATTCGAGCCGGCGATGCGGGCGGCGCTGGAGGAAGCGGCCGGCCCCGCCTCGCCGCGTTCGGAGGTACCCGTCGGGGCGGTCATCCTCGATCCGGCCGGCGCGCTGATAGCGCGCGCTCACAACCGGCGGGAGTCCGACGCCGACCCCACCGCGCATGCCGAAATCGTCGCCATCCGGGCGGCGGGGCGCGCTCTCGGCTCCTGGCATCTGGATGGCTGCACGCTCGTGGTCACGCTCGAGCCGTGCACCATGTGCGCCGGGGCGGTGGTAGCGGCCCGGATCGGGCGCGTCGTTTACGGGGCGGCCGACCCGAAGGCGGGTGCGGCGGGCTCGCTCTGGGACGTCCTGCGCGACCGCAGGCTCAACCACCGCGCCGAGGTGGTAGGCGGAATCCTTGCAGAGGACTGCGGGGCTCTGCTGCGCGAGTTCTTCGCCCAGCGCCGGGCCAGCCCTCGCTGACCCGGCCATCCGCCGGGCCTGGGGTCTGCCCGGCGCGAGTCGGGTAGGCTCAGCCGCGGTGGAGTCGCCTAGTGGCCGAGGGCGCACGCCTCGAAAGCGTGTGAAGGCGCAAGTCTTCCGTGGGTTCAAATCCCACCTCCACCGCTGTTGACCTGCGAGAACACCGATCCCGGCAGTCGATAGGTGGGCGCGTCGTGTTCCCCTGGTCTCATTTGGTGGTCTCAGTTACGAGCCGCATGCGGTCCCATCTCCGGGTCAGCCGCAGATGTCGTGCCTGGTCACGGCCATCGTGGACGACTCTGAACAGAAGCGGGCACGCCGCCGGGGCGTGCACCTGCCGTTCAGGGCTGGCCGGATACCCGCCAACCTACAGACCGCATCACACTAAGTGATCGAGGAGTTCTGGAGAACGCACGCCGACCCGCCGATCTGCACGGCTGTTGGGCCCCCAGGGGGGTCTGTCTCGCCAACGGCTCTGTCGCACTTTCGGTGGTGGCTGGATGTGCTGATGCGTCACGATCAGTCATGATTGACATGACAGAGCTTGTGGGGACTTTGTTTTCTGGGTTGTCTGCGCTGGTCATCGAGGATGTCG
>DASYQM010000524.1:0-32205 GCA_036005525.1 Streptosporangiaceae bacterium | reverse complement strand
GCAAGCTCACCGGATAGCACCTTCACCACCCCGGCCAGTGCGCCGCTGGCGATCGACGTCCAGGTCAGCAAGCACCCCAGCGCGGCCGCCTCCACGATCACTTCGCCGGCTTTCAGCACCAAGCAGGCGAACGAACTGCTCGAGGCGTTCATCGCCACCGACGGGCCGGGGAGGGGGTCGTCGCAGACCATCAGCTCGGTCACCGGCGGTGGGCTCACCTGGACGCTGCGATCTCGCGCCAATAGCCGTCCCGGGACTGCGGAGATCTGGCAGGCGGTGGCCCCAGCCGCGCTCAGCAACGTCATCGTGACGGCGACGCTGTCAAGCGGCTCGTACGTAGGGGCGATAACCGTGGTGTCGTTCACCGGAGCCAACACGAGCGTCAATGGCGCGACCACATCTGCTGGAGCCGCGTCAGGAGCACCGACTGCGCCGCTGACGACCACGCGCGCCAACTCCTGGGTGTTCGCGGTGGGCAACGACTACGACAACGCCATCGCAAGGACGGTAGGTGCCAGCCAGACGCTCATCGACCAGTACCTGGCCTCAGTGGGCGACACGTACTGGGTGCAGCGTCAAAACACCACTACCTCGAACAGCGGGACGTCGGTGACAATGAACGACACGGCCCCGGCCAGCGACCAGTGGAACCTCGCGCTGATCGAGATACCCGCGAGCTGACCGGAGCGTTGGTCGACGGTCAGCCCGCCGCTGCCACCACAGGGGTCGCGACGCAGGACCCGCCTGGCCGGTCCGGCTTCGGATACACCCGGCGCCAGGCATTCACCCAATTCCCCGGGTTCCTCGTGGATCCCCAGGTTCCGGCGACCTCCGCGATCGGCTGACCGGTCGCCGTGCTCTCTACGCAGGCCAGCTCAAGCTGACCGCCGTCGCCGACAACGACACCCGCCCCGGCGTGAAGATCTTCGCCCAGGGCATACGCACCACCTTGCCGAGCCGACCCAGCCGCAGCAATGACCGCGCCTGAGCAGGCCACACATAACTGCTCAATATGATCGCCGAACTGCCTTGCCGGGAACCGCATGCGACGAGTGCAGAGTCGGCGATCTGTCTCGCCACTGACCGATTTTGGAGATTCGTCCTAGTGACCGAGGGTAGCGGAACGAAGGGGACATCGGGGAGATGGCCGCTGGGGCAGGAGTGGGTCGCGGGCGCGTCCCGGCGATCTCTTCGATGAGGTTAAGAGTGTCTGCCAGGTGGGCGTGTTCGCGCATGTCGGCGGGCGATGTCCCGGGTCACGGCGGCGATGTCAATCGGTTATGTGCGGGCACCTATTGTCCAAGCTGACAGCCCCGCGTGTTCGTCAGCGATCACGAGCAATGTTATTGGCGGGTTGAGCGTGGCGTGCGCTGACAAGGCCTGCACCGAGCAGGCGATCTCGGTAGAGGCAGCACCGGGGGCTGCCGGGTCCCAGAACCGCAGCCGCCCATCCTGCCCGCCGCTGACGACGCGACCGTCACCGAGCACCGCTACCGCGGTAACCCACCCGTTGTGGCGGCCGAGCTCGACCGGTGGCGTGCCAGGTGTTGCTGGATCCCACAACCGCACCGCTCCCTCGAAGTCGCCGGTAGCCAACCGTCCATCACTGCGCACCGCGATCTGCACGACGGTGCCGGGGTTGAAGCCGAGTTCGACCGGCGGCCCGCTGGGCGCCGCTGGGTCCCACATGCGCAGTGTGCCGTCGGAACCGGCGCTAACCAGCCGTCCGTCGCGAAGCACCGCGGCCGCATTCACTGAGCCGCGAATTTCACCGAGTTCCACCGGGGTGCCGTGGGGGGCGCCCGCCGGGTCCCACACCAGCAGGGTATGGTTGCCGGCGCTGATGACCTGCCGATCACCTGACACCGCCAGCACTGGACCGCTTTGATCTCCCAGCTCGACGGGGGCGGTGCCAGGCGCCGCCGGGTCCCACAGGAGCACCCGCCCGTCGCCGCTGCTGCTGACTATCCGCCCGTCGCTGAGCGCCGCCAGCCTGATCCACCTCAGATACGACGAGTCATCGTGGCAGCCAAGCCCGACCGGCGCGGCGTCGGGTGCCGCGGCCGGATCCCACAACCACACCGACCCGTCCTTCCCGCCGGCGACCACACACCCATTAGCAAGGACCGCCACCGTCGCCGCCGCGACGTCGCGGCTGGCGCTCCGGGCCCGGGCGGCGCCAGCGGCCGCCGGGTCCCACACCAGCACGCGCCCGTCGTACCCCCCGCTCACCACCCGTCCGTCGCCTAGCGCCTCCAGCGCCTTAATTCGGCCGTCGGATCTGCCAAGCGTTTTCGGGACGGCGCCAGCGGCCGCCGGGTCCCATGCCAGCACCCGCCCATCGCTGCCAGTGCTGATGACCCGCCCGTCACCGGCCACCGCCAGCGCCATGACCCAGTCGTCGTGGATCCCCAGCTCGACCGGCGCGGTGCCCGGGGCGTCCGGGTCCCACACCAGCAGCCGCCTGTCGTCCCCGCCGCTGACGACTCGCCCGTCACCGAGCACCGCCACCGCGAAAATCCGGCCGTCGTGACGGCCGAGCTCGACCGGCGGCGCTCCTGCAGCCGCCGCGTCCAACATCAGCAGCCGCCCTCCGTAGCCGCTGACCACCCGGCTGTGACCCAACGCCGCCATCGCGAGCGCGCTGCTACCATCCAGTTCGACCGGCGCGGTACCAGGTGCTTCCGGGTCCCACACCAGCAGCCGGCCATCGTCCCCAGCGCTGACCACCCGCCCGTCACCGAGCGCAGCGAGCGCAGTGACCTCGTCATCTCTATCGAAACTGTGGCGGCCGAGCGCGACCGGCGGCGTGCCTGGGGCGGCCGGGTCCCACACCAGCAGCCGCCTGTCCTTCCCGCCGCTGATGACCCGCCCACCGCTGAGCGCCGCAAGCGCCGTAACCTCCCAGGTGTGGTTCGCGAGTTCGGCCGGCGGCGTGCCTGGGGCGGCCGGGTCCCACACCAGCAGCCGGCCATCGTCCCCAGCGCTGACCACCCGCGCACCCGACACCGTCACCGCCCTAACCGCCTGATCGTGGCTGCCGAGCTCAAGAGCGTGCGCCAGTGCGGCACGGCGGGTTGTCGCAACCAGCACCGGCCCGGCCGGCGCCACAGCACAAGCCCGGGATCTAGCGGCGTCGGCGAGATCGCTCAGCCCGGACTCTGTGGCCTGCAAGCACATCTGACGAGCCGCGAAGCCAGGTTGGTCGACCGGCCCAGGCGATCGCAGGTTTCGCGCCTGACCGGCGACCACAGTGAGCATTGCCGCCACGGCGGCATCCGCGGGGGCGACGCCCGCCGCGGTCCGGAGGACTGCCAGCACCTGGTCCACCCCGACAGTGCGTATCGCTGCCTCGACCCAGCCGATGTCACAGGCCAGCTCAGCCAGCCGGTGCGGGTCATGGCCCAGTGTGGCGGGATAGGTGTCCAGGAGATACCGCGGCGTGCCTTCCTCCCCGCCGGCCGGGCCGGGCCAGCCCTCGCCCCGCCACCGGCTGGCCCAGTGGTGAATCCGCTGCCGGAACTCCGGATCGCTCAGGTCCGGCGCTATCTGGGCGTACTCAAGCAGCGAGCCGTGGGCGAACTGGTAGCGCTCCTTGCCTGCTCGGCCGACACGCTCCAGGCTGCGAGCTGCACGTTCCTCTACCAGTCGGCGCACATGCCGCCTGTCCGCAGCGGCGGGTGCGCCCTGTCCATCTGACCGCAGCGCGGCGAGGTCGCCCACCGATAGCGGGCCGGCGGCCGCGGTCAGCAATCCCAAGACCTCCACCGCCAGATCGCTGTCGTCACCGTGGGTCAGCTCGTAGATTTCCTTCTCCGCCAGCTCAGCCAGCTTCTGGGCACCCTCGAACGCGGCCAGCTGCACCGGCGGCGCCACCCGCAGCGGATGCCCGTCGGGCACGTCATAAGGCAGGTCAGGATATGGCCGGCTGGACACCAGCACGTGCGCGTGGGCGCCGGCCAGGGCCGGCAGCAGGCTGGCAACGCTCGCCAACCCGGGCGAGGGATCATCTTCGTCCAGCCCGTCAACGACCAGCAGCAGATGCCGTCCGCTCTGCTCGGCCCGGGTGGCGGCCTGCTCCCACAGCGCGTGGTACCGGTCGATGCTGGCGACCGGTGGGTCCACCTCGCACAGGTAAGCCAGCTGCGGCACCACCGCCGCCAGGAACCGCTCGCTGGAGGCAACCGATGCCCGCCCGGACAAGAAATAACACACCACGTCAACCTCATCCGGTAGGCCGACCGTGACCGCCTCATACAACAGCGCGGTCTTCCCGGTAAACACCGCACCCACCAGCCACCGGTACCCCTCGCTACCGGTCGCGAAGGCAGCGATATCCGTTAGCTCACGGTCACGGCCCAGCAACTGTGGCATGCGCTGGTGCAGGGGCCGGCCGATTCTTTCCCGCAGGGTCGACCAGTACTCCGGCGGTTGCCGGGGCGGCGGCGGAACCGGCAGCCGCCGCAGGTCGCCGATACCCTCCACACCCAGCCGGGCCCACCACGCCGCAGGTTCAGCAACCCCCGGCCCCCACTCCTCATGGGAGGGGTCGGCTTGTAGTGCGGTCAGCGGCACCGCCGTGATCGCCGACGGGCCCTCCCGCGGCGCGTGCTCGGTCACCACCCCCAGCAGGCGCCCGCCCGCGAACACCGGCGCACCCGACATCCCCGACCACTCCGACGCCGTGAGTGCGGTCTCTTCCGGCGGCAGTTCCCGCGGTGCGACGGTCACCTGCACGCTCAGCAACCCCGCGGCCAGGTTCGACAGCACCGGGACAACGCCGATCGCATCGACGGTGTCCCGCACCGCGGCCCGTGTGCGTGACCGGGCCTCGGCGAACCACGGATAACCAACCGCATGGCAACGCTCCACCGGCTCCCCGGTCGTACTGTCCCGGTCGACCGCTGCCAGCCCAATCCCCGGCACGTCAAGGCTGAACGCCGGGTCATCGATCTCCACAAGGGCCAGGTCCGGGCCCGGGCCGTCCACATCGCCCACAAAGCGCGGGTCCACCATCACGGTGTACTCCCGCTTGCCCGGGTCGCGCACCACCACCGACACCGCGCCGGCGACCACATGCGCCGCGGTCAGCACCGTCCTGCCGCGCACGATGCACCCAGACCCATACCGGTAACCAGCACCGCCCGCCCCCCCGAGGTCGGCGATCACCTCGACCACCCGGGCAGCCAAGGCCGCCGCGGCCACCGGCCTACCCCTTGCGCTCGCTGCTCGGCTGGGCGACCTTCACCGGCTTGCCCGCGCGGTCGACCGGCCCCCCGAACACGACCGTCACCTTCTGCTCTGACCCACGCTCCCGTGCCCCGCCGCCGCCGACCTGCACGCCCACCACCGGCACCGTGAACCCCGCCTTGCCATCCAGCGACCTCGTCGCGGTGACCGTCAACTCCACCGTCATCGACTCCACCGGCAGCTGGATATCCGAACCGGCACCCGCCGCCCGGGCCCGCAGCAGGTCATCACGCAACAGCCCGATCGCATCCGCCAGCCCCAGCCCATCCGCCGCCGCGGCATTCGGTCCAGACATTCAGGCCCCCAACAACAATCCCGCGAGCGCAACGCCGCGAACCCGGTGATCACCCCGCTGCACAGACGTTATCCCAGCTGCATCACACATAAAAGGCTCCGGGACACGCTCCCGGCAGACCACAGCAGAAATCGCATGGCGACCACGGACCGCATAACGATGCAGAGCCCGTGACCGCCGACAGCGCGGCACTCGCTGCTGCACCGGGATCCAGCCGCCCAGAACTGACAGTTATGGCCGTCCAACACAGCTAGTCAGCCGCTAGTCCACCCCGCGCCGATTCGGCAGGGCGACAGTGAACTCCTCCTCACTCAGTGAGGAGGGGCAGGCTGCCTTTGGAAGGCAGCTTCTCGCATCACCTTTTACTTTCGTCATGCCGACTACAGAGAGTGATCTTCGCCTTTTCGGAAGCGGCCAGTCTGAGCAATCTGAGCACTGGAGCGTCTCCCCCGACCCGGTCCACGAAAGCGGCATATGAGGCCAGCGTAGTTTCGAAATAGCATCACTACCTGGGAGCCCCCTTACGGAATCGAACCGTAGACCTTCTCCTTACCATGGAGACGCTCTGCCGACTGAGCTAAGGGGGCACACGGCTGGCCTGCCTCATCCGGGCGATCGGACTGTGCGGGCAACGGCCCGGGCGGCCCTCTCCCGGACTGGCACATCCGCGCGAGGCGAGCATACACGTCCACTGACGCCGTGCCGAATCACCCGGCCCAGGCTGCTGCCTGGTCAGCCCCTGGCTGACCGGTGCCGCCCCCAGCCGGGCGTACCCAGCGAACGGACGCCTCGGGCCGCCCCCGCAGGAACCCTCGCGGCCCGCCGTCAGCGTCACCCGCGGCGGAGTCGGCCGGGCAGCTTAGGAGTTCCCCGGCGTAACGGGCGACAGGGCCTTGAAAGTGGCCATCACCTGAGGCCACGCGGGCGAGAGCGGATCGATGACATCGAGGTGGCTTGCGCCCGGCACCTCCGTCACCATTGTGTCGTCGCCGGCGGCACGGCCGATGGCGGCATAGTCACGGCTCATCGTCGCCGGGACCACGTCATCCAGCGAGCCGTGCACCAGCCTGACCGGGCAGCCCAGCGGGAGCAGGACCGCCGGGTCCGCATCCCGGTAGCGTTGCGGGAATTGGCCGGGGCTGCCGCCCATGAGGGCGGCCGCCGCGCTATCGCCCAGCCCCTGGTCATAGCAGTCCGCCAGGCCGCTCACCCCCGCGAGTACCACTACTCCCCCGGCCATCGGCGCGGAGCGCCAGGCGGAACCCGGTCCCAGCCGGTGGCGGCCCGCCGCCCACAAGGCCAGATGGCCACCGGCCGAATGCCCGGCCAGCAGCGCCGGTCCATCGGCGACCACATCCGGGGCCGCCGCCTCCCTGACCAGCGCCGCCGACCGGTCCACCGCGGCGGCCACATCCTCGAAGGTCCCTGGCCAGCCGCCACCCGGCTGCCCGGTGCGCCGGAACTCGGGCACGCACACGGCGTAACCGGCTGCCGCCAGCGCAGTGGCCATAGGCCCGGTGTGCGCACGGTCGTATCTCGCCCGCCAGAAGCCGCCGTGAAGGAATATCACGAGCGGGGCTGGCGGCGCCATGGCCCCGGGCCGCCTTGGGGGGAGCCGAACGTCCGCGACGTGCTCAGGGCCGGCGCCATACCTGATCACCAGATCCGGGGGCAGCGCCGGCCGGGTGAGAACATCATCGGGCGGCGTCCACGCGGCACCCTCCATCGCTCCTCCGTACTCCGTGCCGACCTGTCGTAGCAGACTGTTTTCTATGCCTTTGGGCCTAGCCGGCCCGCTGGCAACTCGACAAGGTGTCGAATGAGGGTAGCGGGGAATGCTTGACCCCACGGTGACAGGCGCATCATGGCAACGAACGCGACCCGGACGGGGATGACCACGGTGGCGAGGGCGTATCCATGAGCAGACGACACGCCATGACCCGCGCGTTTGGCGTTATTTCTGGACTTTTCGTCATTCCTGTCGGCCTGGCGGGCGCTTTCCTGATAGGCACGGCCAGTCCCGCACCCGCGGCAACGGCGAGCTCGTGCAAGGCCCAGCTCACGGCGCTGGCCACGAGCACGGCCAGCCCGACACCCAGCTCCAGCGCGGCCACGACGGCCGCCACCACACCTGCCACGACGCCGGCTACTACGCCAGCCACGACAGCGCCCTCATCCGCATCCGCCAGCCCGTCCCCGAGCTCATCCACGACCGCGTCGGCCAGCCCGTCGCCCTCGGCGACCACTAGCCCATCGCCCTCGCCGAGCACCAGCCGGAGCCCAAGCCCCAGCCCCAGCCCCAGCCCATCCAGTTCGTCGCCGTCTCCCTCGCCCAAGCTGTGCATAACCGTCCAGGCCGTGACGGGCAGCGTACGGGCGGGTAAGCACGCGCGCTATGCGATCTGGGTCTGGCTGGCCGGCCACGGAAAGGGCACCGCAAAGGTCACCATCGCAGCGAAACCGGCCACGCCGGCACCGAGTTTCACCGTCTGCACGCCGCCCGGCGGGAAGGTGTGCTCGGTTGGCCTGACCTCCCAGCCCGTACAGCTGCGGGCTGCGGTCGCGGTGCCGAAGAAGGCCGCGGGCACCCGCGTGACCCTGACGGCGACGGGGACCTCACCGCAAGCCAAGGCTTCCGCATCAGGGTCAGCCAGCGTGCGGGTCAAAGCGGACCCAACGCCCTCGGCTACCTCGAGCGGGACGAGCAGCTCGGTCGGCACGGGCGTGTTGCTGCCGCCCGCGAATCTGCCGCCAGGAGAGTTCTCGCCGGCCGGGCTGCCGGCTCTGCCAAGCCCCGTCGATGACCCCGCCCTGGCCTTCCCACAGGTCACACCGTCCCCGACGCCATCGCCGTCCCCGGCGCAGGTCCCCATCCGGGTCGCAGACGTGTCGACGTCCTTCCCCCTCGACACGCGCCTCGTCGGCGGCCAGATCATCGGCCTGGCGGTGCTGGCCGCGGCCGTCACCATCGCCGTCGCTCGGTTCTCGCTTCGCAAGCCACGGCCACAGCACAGCCGGGACCCCGACTGACAAGAGGCTATGTGGCCCGGCGCTCGACGCTGGGCCGGATCGTGCGCATTTGCGCTCCCAACTGCACTGCGTCCATGGTGGGCGAGGCCACGAGCCCGAAGGTGTCGCTGTCCGCCCAGGTGCACAGCGCCACCTTTCCTGCCACGTTCGCCCGGGCGCTGACGCAAGCGGCCCGACCGCCCATGCTGCCCGCGCCAGTGCTGCGCGCCCCCTTGAACTGCTCGGTGAAGCTGGTGATGAAGCCGCTGGGTGAGACCCCCGACAGGTGGCCACCGATGAAGAGGATCACCTGCGGGCTGGTGCCACCCGCCTTGGCCGAATCGTCTTCATACACCGCATAGACCACGTCGCTGGCCTGGCCGGAGCTCTTGGCGACAACCTGCTGCTGCAGGTCCCTGGCGTGCATCTGCTGCTCAAGCTGCGGTTTGCGGACCCATGCGCCGAGCTTTGATGGCGTAACGAGGGCATGCGCCGGGCCACTGCTGTCCAGCAGCGCACCAGCTGCCACCACGGCCACGACCACGGCCAGCGCAGCCGCACCGGCCCACAACCAAACCCGGGACCGCCTCGGACGCTTCCCCTCACGCCGACCGGAAGACTCGCGGCGAATGTCTTGCCCACCGGGCCCGGCTGTTACCGGCCGCCGGCCCGGCTGCGCTGGGCGGCGGGTCCTGCCGCCGGTTTCTTCCGTGCCCCCTGGCGAGAACCCGCGTCCGCCGCCGGGCCGAACCGGCTGACCCGCGCCGGGCAGGTCGTAGCCCGCTGCTCCAGGCGGCCTGCCCGGGCCCGGCGCTCCGTCCCGGTAGGCTTCACGGCCTGCGTAGCCGTCCCGGCTGGGCTCCCGGTCCCGGCCGGACCCGCGGCCGGGCCCTCGGTGTCCGGGCCCTCTGGCTCCGGGCCCTCTGCCACCGGGGCTGCCGCCTCCAGGTCCGCTGGTGCTGGGACCGCCGCCTGCGGGAGCACTGGCACCAGGACCACTGACACCCGGGCCACTGACACCCCGGCCACTGACAGCGGGCCTGCCGACGTCGGGACCACTCTGACCTGGCCGCGGGTAGCCCTGCCCAGCACGCGTGGCGCTGGGCGGGGGCGCCGGGAGAGGGTTCCGGCCCGGGGCCGGTCCAGGGCCGAAACGAGCACGATCGCTCGGATCGGTGTGCGGGCCGCTTCCGGGACGCGAGCGTGGATCGGCCGGGGCATGCCGGGGACCCGACCATGGCCGCGGGCCGAACTGCGGGCCGGGCGCGCCGTCCGGCGGCCCTGGCCGTGGCGGATCGGTCACCGGGCCAGGCTGGGACGCATGCCGTGGGCCCGTCCTCATCCCTGGCGCGGGGTCCAGTCGCAGGTCCGTCCCGGGCCGCGGTCGCGGACCCGAGCCGTGCCCGAGCCGCGGATCAGTGCGGGCGTCGGCGCGCGGCCCCGGGCGCGGATCCGTGCGGGGAGCGGCGTGTAGCGCTGTCCGCGGACCAGGTCGCGCCCGGGGATCGGCCGACTGGCCTGGCCGAGGCGCAACCCTCGGGTCACCGACAGGACCGGACCGCATCCCTAGCCGGGGATCCGTGCCAGGATCGGCGGGCGGCCCCTGCCGCGGATCACGCGAACGCAGCCGGGGATCGGTCGGCGCATCGGCCCGCAGCGCCACCCGCGGATCACCACGGGGGTCGGCATGCATCTCCACCCGCGGGTCGCTGCGGGGATCACGCGATCGCGGCCCGGGGTCGGTCAGCGGGTCAGGCGGAACGACGGTTCGAGGATCGGCAGCGGGACCTCGCATATCGGCGGGACCTGCGTCGGTCCTCCGATGGCGCGGGTTCGGGCCCCGATGGCCGGAGGACGTGTGCCGACCGGGCCCAGCGGGCTCCTGCGGACCTCCGTCTCTCATGCTTCCCCTCTTCGTCCGGCAGCGCGAAACCCCGTGGTCCGGCAGAGCGAGATCACTACATCATGGGGCATCGGCTGGAGGCGCCGCTACCTGGTCGGCGATGGTCGCGGCATCCGCCCTGGTAGTGGCTCGGCCGGGCCCGGACCAGTCCGCGACATGCCCTAGCCTCTGCCTGAGGGGACGGGCGCTTAACGCCGGCCGTTCCAGCCGCCCCGAAAGACAGCCGATGCCGCAACGCCCTGGTCAGCAGCGCAATTCGCAGCGGAAGCTCGCCGAGATCCGGCGGCAGCAGCGTGCTCGGCAGACGCGGTTGCGGGTCCTCGCCGGTGGGGCCGCGCTGGCGGCCATCGCGGTCGCGGTGCTGGCTGTGGTCGCCTTCACGGGCGGGCAAACGACGGCGCTACGGATCCGCGGCATGGCCACCGGGGCAACCGTCGACGGCATCGCGTGCCAGGCCAGCGAGCAGGTCGACTACCACATTCATTCGCACCTGGCGATCTATGCCTCCGGTGCCCGCCAGGCGGTCCCGGCCGGGATCGGGATCCCGGGGCCGCAGCAAGTGGTGGGCAGCTTCGTCGAGGGCGGCAAGCGCCTGTACTGGCTGCACACCCATGACGCCACGGGCGTCATCCATGTCGAATCCCCGGTTCGGCGGGTCTACATGCTCGGGCAGTTCTTCGACATATGGGGGCAGCCGCTGAGCAAGACCCAGGTTGGCCGCGCCACCGGGAGCGTGACGGCGTTCCTCAACGGCAAGCGGTTCTCCGGCGACCCGCGCTCGATCAAGCTCACCCCGCACGCGCTCATCCAGCTCGACGTCGGCAAGGTCGTGCCCCCACAACCCTTCACGTTCCCGGCCGGCCTCTGATCCGCCCTCCGCCCAGTCCGTCCAGCCCCCGATCCGTCCGGACCTCGATCGTCCGGACCTCGATCCGTCCAGCTCTCGATCCGTCCGGCCCTGGCCCGGTCGGATCTGGCCCGGTCGGCCCTGGCCCGGTCGGCCCTGGCCCGGTCGGGCCCTGGCCGGCTGGCCTCGATCCGGCTGGGTTCCTCCGATCAGGCCAGACCGATCCGGCCCGCCGTTCCCCTTGACGTCCGCTACCAGGTGTCTAGCATGAGCAGTATCCTGCCGACGGTATACAATGTGGGAGAAGTGGACCGCGTGTACCACGAGCTCACGGTCTGGTCCCGCGGGATCATCATGGACAAGGAGGCGCGCGACGTCTCCTCGTGCATTGCGGCTGCCGCGCGCACGCTCGGTTATTACGCCGACAACGTCAGCGACTATGTCGATGACCCCGACCGTACGAACTGCCTCGTCCGCCGGTACGCGCGGTTCGGCGACTCACCGATCGTGGACCGTTTCGTCTATGAGAACCCGCATCCGGACTGGGTGGTCCTGGTCGAAGAGACGATCATCAAGGCGGTCAACTTCCTGCGCGGGACTCCTGACCGCGGCGGTGTGGTGGTCGTCAACTCCGTGCGCGACCCCCACTACCTGCTCAAATTCCTGCCCGGCGAGATGCAGTCCAAGATCGCCAAGTTCGTGGTCGTGGACGCGGTCGGGCTGGCCGAGCAGCGGGGCCAGAGCCCGTGGATGTTCGTCCGCAACCTGTCCGAGCTGGCGCTGGACCGGATGTCCACCGAAGGCGCCGAGGAACGGCTTGCGATCGGGATGGGCATCGCCGCCCCGCTCATCGGCGCGCTGACCGCCGCGACCGGTGTCCTCCCCGTGGAAGCTGTCGCGGATCAGGTGGCCGACACCGACGCCATGCTGCGCGGTGCCGCCAGGCACACGGTCGTGGACTTCACCGCGGCCGACGGCCCGGTGACCCGCGCGGCGGACGGCACCGTGACCGGCGCGGCGGACGGCACCGTGACCGGCGGGGCGGACGAGCAGGCTCCCGCCAGCCACACCGGCTGACCCGTAGCGAGGAGGCTCCATGTCCGTCCGCGGCACCCGGATCCCGCCGCATCTGCAGCTGCCCATCGCCGGGGTGACTCCGCCGCCGACCGAGAAGGAAGGACAGCGGCTCTTTCCCACCGGCAACTTCCGGTTCTACCGGCCGGTGTACCGCGACAAGACGCCGCCCTGCAACAACGCCTGCCCGACCAGCGAGCAGATCCAGAAGTACCTGGACTACGTCAAACACGACCGCTACCTCGACGGGTACGTCACGATCCTCGAGGACAACCCGATGCCGTCGGTCACCGGGCGGGTCTGCTACCACCCTTGCGAGACGGCCTGCAACCGGGCCGAACACGACGAGCCGATCGGCATCCGCAGCGTGGAGCGCTTCCTCGGCGACTACGGCCTCGCGCTGCCTGAGGACCCGATCAAACAAACCCTTCCCCCGCTGAACGGCATCACGGTGGCGATCGTCGGCTCCGGCCCGGCCGGCCTGGCCTGCGCCTACCACCTGCGCCGCCGCGGCTATTCGAGCGTGATCTTCGAGGCGCTGGAGAAGCCGGGCGGGATGCTGCGCGCCGGCATCCCCGCCTGGCACCTCCCGGAAGAGGTCCTGGACGCCGAGATCGCCAAACTGCTGGCGCTGGGCGGGATCGAGATCCGCTGCGGAGCCCGGGCCGGGCGGGACATCGGCTGGGACGAGCTGCGCTCCTACCCGGCCGCGTTCCTCGCCCTGGGCCAGGACGTCGGCCGGCGCCTGCCGGTCGAGGGGATCGAGGCGCGCGGCGTGATCGGGGCGCTGGAGTTCCTGCGCGAGGCCGGCATGGGACGGCCGGTCAAGATCGGCCGCCAGGTGCTCGTGATCGGCGGCGGAAACACCGCATCCGACGCGGCCCGCAGCGCCATCCGCCTCGGCGGCGGCGGCGCCACCATCGCGAGCCTGGAATCCGAAGACGAGCTGCTGATCGTCCCGGAGGACCTGGTGCAGGCCAGGGACGAAGGGGTCGCCTTCGCGCCGAACACGTCACTGGTCCGGGTGCTGTCGCACGACGGCCAGGTCACCGGTGCCGTCCTCTGCGATGCCCGGCTCGGCAAGGATGTGCGGGGCACCATCCGGCCCGGACTGATCCCCGGCACTGAGCGCGAGGTCGCCTGTGACGCCGTCCTGATCGCGATCGGGCAGGTCCAGCAGCTGGAATGGCTCCCGGACCGGCTCAGCGACCGCGGCGTCATCACCGCCGACCAGCACGGCCGGGTGGACGGTAACGTGTTCGTCGGCGGCGACGTCATGCGCGGCCCGTCGATGGTGGTGGACGCCCTCGGCGACGGCAAGCGGGCGGCGCGCGACATCGACCGCGTGCTCACCGCCGAGGCGCTCGGCCCGGAGCCGGAGGTCGAGGTCATGCCCTACGAGGGCCTGAACGCGGCTTACTTCCGGCACGCCCCGCGGATCGAGGCCCCGCTCACCCCCGCCGCGCAGCGCCGCCGCGGCCAGCAGGTCGAGGTCACCCTCGGCTACTCCCGCGAGCAGGCGGTCGCCGAGGCCGACCGGTGCATGAGCTGCGGCGTGTGCAACGGCTGCGACAACTGCTACATCGTCTGCCCGGACGTGAGCGTCCTGCGCGACGCGCGGGAGAACGGCCACTACACAATCCGCACCACCTACTGCAAGGGGTGTCTCGTCTGCGTGCAGGAGTGCCCGACCGGCTGTCTGGAGAAGGTCCCGGAAATGGATTTCGACGACCCGGCCGATGTGACCCGGATGGAGACGGCGTTCGCGCCCTACGACGGGGCGCACGCCGAGCAGTCGGCGTTCACCAGGCAGCTCATCGAGGAAACCATCGCCGAGTATGACGCAGCCCGCAAGGTGCCAGGCGGCGACGGCAAGAGCCCGGCACAGCCAAACGGAACGACGGGGTGACGCCATGACCACGGTCCATGTCGAAGGTGGCTGGCCGGGGCAGCCAGGCTACGGCCCCGGCATCAGGACGCCCGACGGCGAGCAGATGCTGGCCGGCCTGGCCGGAACCCGCAAGCGGCTGAATGGCTGTGCCGCGGCGGCGTACGCGGCCCTGTACGCGAACGTCGACGTGATCACCGCCTACCCCATCCGGCCCTATACGGCGATCATGATGAACCTGTCCCAGTTCGTGGCCGACGGGATTCTCGACGCCGAGTACATCGTGACCGACGGAGAGCACGCGCAGCTCTCGGCCGCGTTCGGCGCCGGATCGTGCGGCGCGCGCGCCTTCACCGGGTCCTCCGGCGTCGGCGTGACCTATGCCTACGAGATGTACTCGATCATCTCGGGCGCGCGGATCCCCATCCAGATGTCCATCGCCGACCGCACTTTGGACCCGCCGGGCGACTTCGGGTCCGAGCACACCGACGCGCTGTGCACCCGGGACATGGGCTGGCTGCTGGGCTGGGCCGCGACCCCGCAGGAGGTCTTCGACAAGACCCTGATCGCCTACGCCATCGGCGAGGACCCGCGGGTGCTGTTGCCGCAGATGGTGGTCCAGGACGGGTATTTCGTTTCGCATATCGCGGGTGAGGTCGAGATGCCGTCCGCCGCGCAGGTGGACGCCTACCTGCCGCCGTACCGGCTGCCGTTCCCGCTCGACCCGCGCCGTCCGGTCTCGCACGGCCCGCAGATCCACCCCTCGCAAGGTCCGCCGCTCCAGCTTGAGCGGGCCCGGGCGATGGAGGACGCGGTACCTATCATCCGGGAGAGGACGGATGCGTTCGGCGCCGCGTTCGGCCGCCACTACCCGCACTTCGTCGAGGAGTACCTGCTCGACGACGCCGACATCGCGATCGTCATATCCGGCGGTCACTCGGTCACCTGCCGAGCCGCGATCAGGCTGCTCCGCGAGCGGGGCGTGAAGATCGGGATGGCCCGGCTGCTGTGGATCCGCCCGTTCCCGAGCGAGGACCTGCGCGCCGCGCTGCGCGGCGTCAAGGCCGTCGGTGTGGTGGAGACCAACCTGGGCCTCGGCGGGTCGACCTACGGCGGCATCCTCGCCCCGGACGTGACCACCGCGCTGTACCACGCGCCGGACCGGCCGCTGGTGACCTCGTTCATGGCCGGCCTCGGCGGCGAGACCATCCCTGCCGCCGAGTTCGAGTGGATGGCCGGCAAGCTCAGCCAGGCCCTCGAGCGGGGCCACGTCGAGAAGCCAGCGCACTGGGTGGGGTTCGAGGAAGGAGCCAGCTGATGGCCAAGGAAGTGATCCGCCAGTACCTCCCGCTGCTGGAGGAAGAAGGCCGGGGCGCCGCGGCCGGTGACGACACTGGCCGCGACCGCCATTACCTGCCCGAACTCCCGGAAGAGGACCCCTACCAGGCGGGGCACCGGACCTGCGCGGGCTGTGGCCCGGCGATGGAGTACCGGTGGGTGCTCAAGGCGGCGGGCCAGGACACGGTCGTCGCCGGGCCGACCGGCTGCATGTACGTGGCGAACTCGACCTATCTGTGCACTCCCTACACCGTGCCATGGGCCCATACCCCGATCGCCAGCGGCGGGTCGTTCACGTCCGGCGTGGCGGCGGGGTACGAGGCGCTGATCCGGAAGGGGCGCCGCCCGGGACCGTACCCGAACATCATCGTGATGGCCGGCGACGGCAGCGCGGCCGACATCGGGCTCGGCTCGATCTCCGGCGCGCTCTACCGCAACCACGACGCTCTGTTCATCTGCTACGACAACGAGTGCTATGCCAACACCGGCATCCAGGTCTCGCCGACCACGCCGTACGCGGGGATGACCACGTTCACGCCGTTCGGCAAGGCCAGGCCGGAGGGGACCTCGCTCCCGCCGAAGAACCTGGCCAAGATGATGGCCGCCGGCCACCCGCACTGCTATGTGGCCACCACTACCGTCGGCTATCCGGTCGACCTGATGAACAAGACCCGCAAGGGCCTCAACCACCGCGGTGCCGCGTTCATGCACTGCTTCACGCCATGCCAGAAGGGCTGGGTCTACCAGACCTCGATGACGGTCGAGATCGGCCGCCGGGTCGTGGAAGCGGGGCTGTTCCCGGTGTGGGAGTACGACCCGGCCGAACGCGAATACCACTACTTCCATCCGCCGGTGCAGCGGCCGGTCACCGACTACCTGGCGATGCAGGGCCGGTTCGGCCACATGCTGCCCGAGCACATCGCGTCCATCCAGGCGCAGGCCAACCGCAACTGGGCGGACATCGGGATGGATGTACCCGCCGAGCTCCGTGAGGGCGAGGACCCGGCCAAGCACGTGCGGCTGCGGGAGGAGACCTACTCGATGCCCCTGAACCGCGGCGTCGGCGCCTGACCTGCGGGGGCTCGCGGGTTCCCCGCTTCCCCGCGGCCCCCGCAGCGCGGCCTGCTACCGGAAGGAACGTGATGCCCGCCCCCTGGCAGCTGCGTTTCGACGACGGCCACCAGCAGCGGTACCTGCCCGACTGGCGGGCCGTCCTGCGCTACGTGCTCGCCGTCGGGCCGAAGGCCGCCAGCAAGCGGTTCGAGGTGTTCGCCGAATCGGAGCCGGTGACCCTCGCCGACGGAACCCCCGGCGGGCGCACGTTTGCGCTGGCAGAGGTGATCGACCTCGACCGCCCAGGGGAAGCGGAACGGCTGCGGGCCGAGCTGGCATCGCTGGTCGACGAGGAACGGGACGGTGGGCGGGACGGGGCGCCCGCGCAGCAGGAATCTGGCACATCCGAAGCCGGAGCCGGCCACCGGCAGCGGAGAACACCATGAGCGGCCCCGGCGGCCAGGCCGACAGGGCGAGACCGGTCATCGCACGGGCACGATGACCCATGGAAAGGAAGCTGTCAGGGAGCGCCCGCCGGGGACCGGAACGGAGCGGCCGGTGATCGAGGGGTACCCGTTCGAGCTGAGGCTGCCCGAGGCGCCCTACCGGTTCGAGTGGCGGGGCGAAGCCGCCGTGGACGCCGGCAAGCACGCCACCGATCGCTACGCGGAGGAGTGCTACACCTACGCCGACGGCACCGTCACGGTCGTCCGTGAGTACCGGTCGGACGGCACCTTCCACATCATGTCGGACCGGGGCGAGATCGAGCTCATCGACAACGCCCAGGATCCCCACTCCCCCGACCCCGTCAGCGTGGTCCGCCTGCCCTGAGCCGAGGCCGCGCAAGCCCGTGATGGCTGATCAGGCGGAGGGCCTGTGGTACGCGGTCCTGGTGCGCTCGGTGTGCTTGCGGGCGATCGAGGCCGCCCGCCCCGCGTCGCCCGCCTCGATGGCCGCGACGATCTCCTGGTGCTCGGCGCACGACTCGTGCCCGCGGGCCGGGGCCACCTGCCGGTAGTACCAGCGCACCCGCCGGCCCACGATCCCGGCCAGCTCGGCGAGGACGTCGTTGCCCGCCACCCGGGCCAGCTCCGCGTGGAACTCGGTGTTCACGGCCACGAAGCGCCCCGTGTCGCCGGCCTCGACGGCCGCCTCGCCCTCGCGGCAGACCACCCGCAGCCGCGCGATGTCGTCGGCGGTCGCCGCCGCGGCCGCCAGCCGCGCGGCCTCGACCTCGAGCAGCTCACGTACGTCGAGCAGCTGGTCCACTTCCTCAGCGGTGGGCACGTGCACGAACGCCCCCTGGTTGGGCCGCAGGTCGACCCAGCCTTCCGCCTCCAGCCGGTGCAGTGCCTCCCGGACCGGCTGGCGGCTCACCCCGAGCTGGCGGGCAAGCTCGGTCTCCACCAGGTGCTGGCCGGGGCGCAGCCTGCCCGCCACCACCAGTTCCACCAGTGCCTCGTAGACCGACTGCCGCAAGGGCACAGGCCGCTCCACCGGCCGGATCGGCCCCGGCTCACCGGCTTGCGCGGTCTCCGCTGTCATGCTGATCTCCCCAAGCCCAGCACAGCATATAGGTTCCTGTATCCAAAATACTCTCCCACGCGCCCCCCGCATCGGCCAGGCCCCGTCGTGATCACGACGTTGGTGTAGCTCTGCGTGGCTGCATCATCGAGCTGAACGAGTCAGGTGTGCGGCAGTCCCATGATCATGACCGCGGGTTGCTAAGTTGACCATGCCGGCCGCCGGGCAGGCAGGCGGCTGCCACGTAACTTCCGTTAAGCATGAGAATGAAGGACGATACCGGCATGACATCGCAAGTGCGGGGCGTGGTCGCCCGGGGCAAGGGTGAACCGGTCGAGGTCACCACGGTGCTGGTGCCCGACCCAGGGCCGGGCGAGGCGCTGGTGGCGGTCCAGGCGTGCGGCGTCTGCCACACCGACCTGCACTACCGCGAGGGCGGCATCGGGGAGGACTTCCCCTACCTCCTCGGGCACGAGGCCGCCGGGGTGGTCGAGGCGGTCGGCGACGGGGTGACCGGCGTGGCTCCGGGCGACTTCGTCATCCTCAACTGGCGTGCCGTGTGCGGGCAGTGCCGCGCGTGCCGGCGCGGCCGCCCCTGGTACTGCTTCGCCACCCACAACGCGACACAGAAGATGACCCTCGAGGACGGCACCGTGCTGTCCCCGGCGCTGGGCATCGGCGCCTTCGTCGACAAGACCCTGGTCGCGGCCGGCCAGTGCACCAAGGTCGACCCGGCCGTCCCGCCCGAGGTGGCCGGCCTGCTCGGCTGCGGGGTGATGGCGGGTCTCGGCGCGGCCATCAACACCGCCCCCGTCACCCGCGGCGACTCGGTCGCGGTCATCGGCTGCGGCGGCGTCGGCGACGCGGCGATCCTCGGCGCCCGGCTGGCCGGGGCGCGAACGATCATCGGCGTGGACATCGACCCCCGCAAGCTGGAGTGGGCACGGCAGTTCGGCGCCACCCACGTGATCAACTCCCGGGAGACCGACCCGGTCGAGCGGATCCAGGAGCTGACCGGCGGGAACGGCGCCGACGTGGTGATCGAGGCCATCGGCCGCCCGGAGACCTACCTGCAGGCGTTCTACGGCCGTGACCTGGCCGGGACGGTGGTGCTGGTCGGCGTGCCCACCCCGGACATGCGGCTGGAGGCGCCGCTGCTGGACTTCTTCGGCCGCGGCGGCGCGCTCAAGTCCTCCTGGTACGGCGACTGCCTGCCGGAACGCGACTTCCCCATGCTCACCGACCTTTACCTGCAGGGCAGGCTGCCGCTGGAGAAGTTCGTGTCGGAGACCATCGCGCTCGATCAGGTCGAGCCCGCCTTCGCGAAGATGGAGCGGGGTGAGGTGCTCCGCTCGGTGGTGAAACTCTGAGCAATGAAGCGCTGAGCCAGCCGGTGGCGCCGCTGGCGCGGATCGCCATGTGGTCCGGGCCGCGCACGGTCTCCACCGCGCTCATGCGGGCCTGGGAGAACCGCCCGGACACGGTGGTCGTGGACGAGCCGCTGTACGCGTTCTACCTGGCCCGCACGGGGATAGATCATCCCGGCCGGGACGAGATCATCGCCAGCATGCCTAACGATTGGCGCGTGGTGATCGACCAGCTCACCCGCGGGCCGGTGCCGGGCGGGAAGGCGGTTTTCTACGCCAAGCACATGACCCACCATCTGCTGCCGGAGGTGGACCGGCGGACGCTCGCGCCGCTGCGGCACGCCCACCTCATCCGCGACCCGGCCGAACTGCTCGCCTCCTACGCGAAGGTGCGGTCCGCGCCGACCATGGCCGATCTGGGTACCGCCGCCCAGGCGGAGATCTTCGCGGAGTTCGGGGGGCCGGTGCTGGACTCGCGGGATCTGCTGCACAGCCCGGGGCCGATGCTGCGCGCCCTGTGCGCGGCACTGGACGTGCCCTTCGACGAGGCCATGCTGTCCTGGCCGCCGGGGCCACGGCAGAGCGACGGGGTGTGGGCGCCATACTGGTACGCCAGCGTATGGGCCTCGACCGGGTTCGGCCCCTACCGGCCCGCCGCGGAGCCGCTGCCGGCACACCTCCGGGCGCTGGCCGACCAGTGCCGCCCGTACTACGAGCGGCTGCATGCCAGCCGCCTCACCCTGCCCGGCGTGGCGGCCGGGCCGGGCAGGGCGTAGCGACCGGGAGGCCAGATGCTACAGAAATTCGACGAGCGCAACCGCGATCTCCTCGTCAGCGTCGGCGGCTGCCTGGTGCACCGGGACCGGGCCGCGATCAGCCCGTTCGACTCCTCGGTGCAGGGCGGCGACGCGGTCTGGGAGGGGCTGCGGCTCTACCGGGGCAAGATCTTCCGGCTGGACGAGCACCTGGCCCGGCTGCGGCGTTCGGCCAAGGCCCTCGTGTTCGAGCAGGTCCCGTCCGACGAGGAGATCATCAGGCAGATCGGCGCGACGCTGCGGGCGAACCGGATGACCGACAACGTGCATATCCGGCTCACCCTGACCCGCGGGGTCAAGATCACCAGTGGCATGGACCCGCGGCTCAACCAGAGCGGCCCGACCCTGATCGTGCTCGCCGAGCACAAGCCGCCCGTGTACGACTCGTCCGGCATCACGCTGGTCACCGCCAGCGTGCGGCGCCCGCCGCCGGACTGCCTGGACCCGAAGATCCATCACAACAACCTGCTGCCATCGATCCTGGCCAAGATCGAGGCAAATGTGGCGGGGGCCGATGACGCGGTCGTGCTCGACCAGCGGGGCTTCGTGGCCGAGACCAACGCCACCCACCTGTTCCTGGTCGCCGGCGGCCGGTTGGGCACCCCGGCCACGACCGCGTGCCCGGAGGGGATCACCCGGGCGGCGGTCCTGGAACTGGCGGAGGGCGCGGGAATCGGCTGCGACGTGGGTGACCTCAGCCTGACCCAGTTCTACGCCGCGGACGAGGTGTTCGTGACCGGAACCATGGGCGGGCTCACGCCGGTCATCGCGATCGACGGGCGCACCATCGGCGGCGGCTCGCCGGGCCCGCTGACCGGCCGGCTCACTGGGCTGTTCGCCGACCTCACCGCCCGTTCCGGCACGCCCGTGGTCTGATCGCCAGTGGTGCGACGGCGGTGATCGTTGCAGACTGGAGCCCATGACCGAGGCGGCTGCAGTCCCGGCGGTGGACCTGCCTGGCGGTGTCCCGATGCCGATGATCGGGTTCGGCACATGGCTCATTCGCGGCAAGGGGGGGCGTGAGGCGCTACGCGCCGCGCTGGCCGCGGGCTACCGGCACATCGACACCGCGACGATGTACGGCAACGAGGCCGATGTGGGCCATGCGCTGGCGAGCAGCGGGCAGGCCAGAGACGAGATGTTCATTACCACCAAGCTGCCCTCAGGCAAGGCGGGAAGAGAGCGGGCCACCCTCGCGGCCAGCCTGCGGGCGCTGGGTACCGACTACGTGGACCTGTGGCTGGTGCACTGGCCGCCGGCGGACCGCATGCTGATCCCGGTCTGGCGCGAATTCCTGGCGCTGCGCGACGAGGGCCGGGCGCGGGCGGTCGGGGTGAGCAACTACTCGCTCGCCCAGATCGACCGGCTGATCGAGGCCACCGGCCAGCCGCCCGCCGTCAACCAGATCTCGTGGAGCCCCGGCAGGTACGACGCGGCACTGCTCGCGGGCCACCGGGAGCGCGGCGTGGCGGTCGAGGGATACAGCCCGCTTAAGCGCACCAACCTGGGCAGCCCGGTGCTAGCCAAAATCGCGGCCGTCCATGACGCCACCGCCGCCCAGGTGGTGCTGCGCTGGCACCTGGAGCACGGGATGACGGTGCTGGTGAAATCGGCGCAGCCGGAGCGGATCGCGGCCAACATAGACGTGGTGGGCTTCTCGCTCAGCCCCGAGGAGGTCGCCCGGATCGACGCCCTTTCCCGCTGACCCGCCAGGCGCCGGGTGATTGCGGGCCACTGGTCTCATACATCAGGGCCGGCATACTGTCGCAGCATGAGCGAGACGATGCCGCTGTTCCCCCTCGGCACCGTGCTCTACCCCGGACTGGTGCTGCCGCTGCACATCTTCGAGGACCGGTACCGGCAACTGGTCCGTGACCTCCTGGACGGGCCTGAGCCGCAGCAGTTCGGCGTGATCGCGATCCGCAAGGGCCGCGAGACAGGCGTGGACGGCATCTCGGCGCTCTACGAGATCGGCTGCACCGCGACCCTGCGCCAGGTCATGCAGCGCGACGACGGCCGGTTCGACCTGGTGACGGTCGGCGCCCAGCGGTTCCGGCTGCTGGAGCTGGATCACTCGCGGCCCTACCTGCAGTGCGAGATCGAGCTGCTGGCCGAGGAGACCGGCGACGAGGCGGCGGCCGCGCTGGCGGCCCAGGCGGTGCAGCGCACGTTCCGTGACTATCTTGACGCGCTTGCCAACCAGGGGGCGGCCCGGGTCGACGTGCCCGACCTGCCGGATGAGCCGGTACTACTTTCCTACCTCGTGGCCGCGTCGATGATCGTGGACCTGAGTGACCGGCAGGTCCTGCTCGCCGAGCCGGACGCGCTGCGGCGCCTGACCGCCGAGCGCGCACTGCTGGCGAGGGAGACCAACATGCTGCGCAGGTTCACCTCGACCCCCGCCACCGACCTGAGGAGCTCGCCCTACAACCCCAACTAGCGCCGACCCGGCCCGCGGGCTGCTCGTCGCCCGATCAGGCGGGCAGCCCGTACTGACGACGGATGATCGCGTCATAGGCACGTCCGGGCAGCAGCCGGTTCATCGCCACCACACTCTTGGCGACCGGGTTGATCAGATAGCGCGTGCGCGGCCGCCGGGCGGTGACCGCCCGGGTGATGACCGTGGCGATGTCCTGCGCATCGGACCCGAGCCGCGACAGGAGGCCGCTCGAGGCCCTGGTGAACGAGGCACCGACCGCGGCCTTGTAGGCCGCGTAGGGGTCGGCGTCGGATCCGCTGGCTGCCGTCGCCAAGGGAGCCGGCGGCGACATCGTTCCACGGCGTCTGCACCGGCCCGGGCTCGATCAGCACGACCTCGATGCCGAACTGGGCGACCTCCATCCGGAGCGCGTCGCTGAATGCCTCGACGGCGTACTTGGATGCGTGGTAGAAGGCCCCGCCGGGCAGGGTGGCCCGGCCGCCCATCGAGGAGACGTTGAGGATGCGGCCGCCGTGGCGGCGGCGCATTCCAGGCAAGACCAGCTGGGTGAGCCGCACCAGGCCGAAGAAGTTGGTCTCGAACTGGCGGCGTATCTCGGCCATCGGCACCTGCTCGACGGGCCCGTACAGCCCGTACCCGGCGTTGTTGATCAGCGTCCCGACCGCGCCCGCGTCCGCTTCCACGGCGGCCACGGCCTCGGCCATGGAGGTCTCGTCGGTCACGTCCAGCGGCAGCGTGGCGATACCCCGGGCCGCGAGGTCGGCGAGCGTTTCTGCCCGCCGGGCCGTCGCGTATACGCGCAGCCCGGCACCCTGCAGGCTGGCCGCAGCGGCACGGCCGATCCCGGACGAGCAGCCGGTGATGAGAACGGGTTCCGTGAGTGCTCCAGCGACCATGGTGCAGCCCCTTCCAACCATCTCGCCGCGATCAGGTAGCCATCTGGACAGGCGAAGGCATCGCACCCCGGCTGGCCGCCGGGGAACAGCGGGCCGCTGCGCCAGATCCCGCAAGATACGCGCTGGCTAGCACGCCGCACCAACATCTCCCGTGCGTGCCAATATGTCGCATCTGGCCGGCTGCCGTGCCGCCGGCGCCAAGGTAGCCGCCCGCCCCTCGCAGCGGCGCAGAATCCGGGTTACATTCGGCCTGTCCACAAGCTCTCACCGGCGGCTGCCGCCGCCACGACCACCAGCCACCGGGCGGCCACCGCCGCCACGACCACGAGCACCGGGGCCAGCCGCCGGGCGGCCACCGGCACGGGACGGGGTACCGCGTTGTGAAACCGCTGCAGTCCGGGGATCCCCAGCGGGTCGGCCGGTACCAGCTGCTGGGGCGGCTGGGCGCGGGTGGCATGGGGCGGGTGTTCCTGGGCCAGTCGCCGGGAGGGCGGCTGGTGGCGGTGAAGCTGATCCGGGCCGAGCTGGCGGCCGATCGGGAGTTCAGGGCCAGGTTCGCGCGGGAGGTGGCCGCGGCGCGGCACGTGAGCGGCATCTTCACCGCGGCGGTGGTCGATGCCGACTCGGAGGCGCCGCAGCCGTGGCTGGTCACGGCCTACGTGGCAGGCCCGTCGCTGGCCGATGCCGTCGGTGGCCAGGGCCCGCTGCCGCTTGCCTCCGTGCTGACGCTGGCCGCCGGGCTGGCGGAAGGGCTCGGGGCGATCCATGCCGAGGGCATGGTCCACCGCGACCTCAAACCCTCGAACGTACTGCTGGCCAGCGACGGCCCGCGGATCATTGATTTCGGGATCTCCCGTGCCGCGGACGCCACCGCGCTGACCCGGGCCAACTTCGTGGTCGGCTCGCCCGGGTTCATGTCGCCCGAGCAGGCGCGAGGCGAAGAGGCCGGGCCGGCCAGCGACATCTTCAGCCTGGGTGCGGTGCTGACGTTCGCCGCCGCGGGCGAGGGTCCCTTCGGGGCCGGCGCGGCCACCGAGCTGCTCTACCGCGTCGTCCACGACCTGCCGGATACCCGCCAGCTGCCCGGCCAGATCCGGCCCCTGGTCGAGCGCTGTCTGGCCAAGGATCCACGGTGGCGGCCCACCACCGACCAGCTCCTCAGCGACCTGGGCACCATCGATTCCGGGGCGGACTGGCTGCCCCCGCCGGTCGCTCAGACGCTCGTTGGATACGTCAAGCCCGTGCCCGCCGCGGAGCCGGAGGCCACGGTCCCGCCCGCGCAGGAACCCTCCGCGCAGGCATCCCCCGCGCAGGCATCCCCCGCACAGGCACCCCCTGCGCAGCGACCCCCAACGGCAGAGCCGCCGGCAGCAGAGCCGCCCGCAGCAGCGTGGTCCGCAGCAGAGCCGCCCGTAGCAGCGTCGTCCGCAGCCGCACCGCCCGCCCCGACGCCAGCCGTGTGGTCACCCACCACGCCCGCCGACGTTCGAAGTCTCGGTGAGCCCGTGGGCCGGGGTGAGCCCGTGGGCCGGGGTGAGCCCGCAGGCCAGGGTGAGCCCGCGGGCCGGTCTGGTCTCGGCTCATCGGCCGATGCCGGGGCCTCCGCACCGGGGCCTGGGCCCGAGCCATCGGCCGGCCCCGGAGCTGTCGCAGCCGGTCCTGGAGCCCTCGCAGCCGGGCCCAGCGCCGCGCCCTCAGCCGGTCCCGGAGCCCCCCCGAACAGCCCGCCACCAGAGGACTTCCTGGACCACCTGTTCCGCAAGGAACCGGCCCGGAAACGGGCCGACGCCGGGCCCGTCCCCAGCATCACCGCGCCGCTGGACTGGCGCCCCCAACCAGCCCCGCCCCGGCGGCGCCGCCGGTGGCCGGGGAGGGTGCTGGCCGCCGGAGCCCTGGTCGTGGTCCTCGCCGTGGCCGGCCTCGCCGCTGTGGCGCTCACGTCACGCGGGGATTCCGGCGGCCGGCCGACGCCGTCCGCCTCCTCAGCCGTCGCGGGCCCGAAGGCGGTGGTCAAGGCGTACTTCGCCGCCATCAACGCACGCAGCTGGCGGAAGGTGTGGAACCTGGGCGGCAAGAACTTCAGCCATACCTACCGCGAGATGATCGCCGGCTATCGCGGGACGTCGCGTGATGTGCTGACCCACATCGCGGCTCACGGCAACCGGGTGTCTGTGCGCTTTGCCGCGCACCACACCAACGGCGTCGTGGAGACCTACAAGGCGTCATACGTGGTCCGGAACGGAGTGATCACCGCGGGACACGCCACGCTGCTGAGTACCGGCTGACCCTCCCGCACGTCGAGCTCCCCCAGCGGCGCCCCAGCTGTCCCGGCCGGCTACACGTGGCTGAGATCCACCACGCAGAACCGGTTGCCGTCCGGGTCGGCGAGGACCACGAAGTCCGGGTCGGCGGGGTACAGGTCCCAGTCAACCCGCTCGGCGCCCAGCGCAACCAGGCGATCCGCTTCGGCCGCCTGCTCGGCGGCGTCGGCCACGGACAGGTCGATGTGGCTCCGCGGGTGCTCCTGGACCGGGGTCTCGCTGTACTGGAGCGCGAGCGCGGCGCCGTGCCCGCTGGCCGGCACGAGTTCGGTCCAGCGCGCCTCGGCCCCTCCCGCGCTGACGACGTAGCCCAGTGCCCGGGTCCAGAAGTCGATGGCCCGTCCCATGTCGGTGGTGCCCAAGACGAAGAATTGGACGTTCAGCATGCGGCGATCCTGGCAGCGCCCGTGGACCGGCCGCAACGTCACTGCCCCAGCCCGGCAAGGCGCGCGCCACGCCGTTCCGCCGGGCCGGAGATGAGGGCCGGGGGATGGCAGTATGACCGGCATGGGTGCGGCATGACCGGCGTGGGTGCGGCGCGGCTGGACAGGCTCTGGAACCACGCCGCGGTCTTCCTGGCCGGGGCCGGGCACCATCCGTCCCGGCTGCTCGTCGTGGCCACGGCGCTGGTGGCGCTGGTCGCCGTGGCCTCGTCGCGGATCTGGCCGGTCGCGCGGACCGTGGTGACCATCGCGCACGAAGGTGGCCACGCGCTGACGGCGCTGCTGACCGGCAGGCGGGTGAGCAGCGTGCGGGTGCTGCGCAGCACCGCGGGCGTCACGGTGTCCGAGGGGAACCCGGCTGGCCCGGGCGTCGTGCTCACCGCCGCGGCCGGCTACCTCACCCCGCCGCTGCTCGGCCTCGGCGCGGCGGCCCTGCTGGCCACCGGTCACGTCGCCGGGATGCTGATTCTCAGCCTGGCCCTGCTGGCAGCGCTCGCGGTCGCCGTCCGCAACGCCTACGGCCTGCTGGCCGTGCTCATCACCGGCGCAGCCATCGCGGTCGTCCTCTGGCGCGCCTCCGTGCTCGGCGAGTATGCGTTCGGGTACGCGCTGACGTGGTTCCTGCTGTTCGGCGGCGTGCGGCCGGTGCTGGAACTGCAGCGCGCCCGGCGGCGCAGGCTGAGCGGGCGCACGGACGCGGACCAGCTCGCCGCGCTCACCAGGGTGCCAGCCGGGCTGTGGATCGGCCTGTTCGGAGTCGTCGCCGTGTGCGCGCTCGCATTCAGCACGCTCTGGCTCGTGCGGTGGTAACGACGGTTGACAGGGTGGCGGGCCGACGCCAAGACTGCCCGTATCCCGGAACCGGGGAGGATGCATGGTCACGCGCGACACCGCCTGGCCCAGCGGGACACCCTGCTGGGTGGATCTCGGGGTGGACGACGTCACCCGCGCCGGCGCGTTCTACTCACGGCTGTTCGGCTGGGACATCCAGGCCGGCCCGCCCGAGGCCGACGGGTACACCATGTGCCTGAAGGACGGCCACCCGGTGGCCGGGATCGCACCCAAGCAGGGACCGCCGGACACCCCGTCCGTCTGGACCGTCTACCTCGCCTCCGACGACGTGGACGAGACGGCGGGCAAGGTCACGGCGGCCGGTGGCCAGGTTCTGGCGGCCCCGGTAGACGTGATGAACTTCGGCCGGGCCGCGATCGCCGCCGACCCGGCGGGAGCGGCGTTCGGGATCTGGCAGGCCCGTCAGCACACCGGGCTCGGGCTGGCCAACGAGCCGGGGTCGGTGTGCTGGAACGAGAACTTCAGCCGCGACCTCGACCGTAACAAGGCGTTCTACAGTGCGGTGTTCGGCTACGAGTATGGCGACATGTCCACCCCGGAGTTCCGTTACGCGACACTGAAGGTCGACGGGAAGGAAGTGGGCGGCATCGGTGATCTTGGCAGCGGTTTCCCGGCCGACGCCCCCGCCCACTGGTCGACGTATTTCGCGGTCGGGGACACCGACGCCTCCGTCGCGACGATCACCGCGGCCGGCGGCTCGGTGATGCGGGAGCCCTGGGACACTCCCTATGGGCGGATGGCTGTCGTCAGCGACGACCAGGGCGCGATGTTCTCGCTGATGGGAACGCCCGCTGCGACCGGCGGCTGAGCCGGGCCAGGCCCGGGAACGGGTGGGTCAGGGCGCGCCCACCGGGATCCTGGCCTCCTCCGCCGTGATCCTCTCGGCGGTCCGCGCCGCGGTGGCCCGTGCCCAGCGCCCGCTAGTGATCACGCCGACGACCAGTACGGCGGCGCCGAAGCCCGCGATGATCCACCAGCCGACGTGGCTGGCCTCGGTGAAGCCCGCCCGCAGCGGCCCGTGCAGTGCCGACGTCACGGCCGCGCCCACCAGCGCGACGCCCAGAGACTGGCCGACCTGACGGCTGGTCGAAGCCACGGCCGCAGCCACGCCCGCCTGGGCGCGGGGCATGCCCGACACGGCGGTGTTCGTGATCGGAGGGTTCACCAGGCCCGACCCGATGCCGAACGTCAGGTAGGCGATCATGAGCCAGCCGACGGGAGTGGCGGGGGTCAGGCCGGTCAGCAGCAGGCCGCCGGTGGTCATGGCCACCCCGGCCACCAGCAGCGGCAGGCGCGGTCCCCGGCGGCCGGTGATCCACCCCGACAGCGGCGCGAGCAGCAGCGTCATCACCGCCAGCGGAAGGGTATACAGCCCGGCGTGCAGAGCGGACAGGCCGCGCACGTCCTGCAGGTACAGGGTGTTGAGAAACAGGAATCCCCCCGTGGCGGCGAAGGCGCTGACCGCGATGAGCGTGGCGCCGGAGAACGGGGCGCTGTGGAAGAACCTGAGGTCCAGCAGCGGCTCCCTCCGCCGCGGCTCGTAGACGATCAGCCCGGCGATTGCGGCGACCGCCACCCCGAACAGGCTCAGGATCAGCGGGGAGAGCCACCCCGAGCGCGGGCCCTCGATGATCGCATAGGTCAGCGATGCCAGGGCCACGATGACCAGCCCCTGGCCGACCGGGTCGACGCGGCGCGCGCGAGCGGCGCGGGATTCCGGGACGAACAGCGCGGTGAGCACGATCGCCGCCACCCCCACCGGGATGTTGACCCAGAAGATGCCCCGCCAGCCCACGCTGTCGGTCAGCACACCGCCGAGCACCGGGCCGAGCGCGATGGACAGGCCGAACACGCCACCCCAGACGCCGATGGCCCGGGCACGCTCGCGCGGGTCGGTGAAGGTATTGGCGATGATCGACAGGGCCACCGGGTTCATCATCGAGCCGCCGACCGCCTGCAGCATGCGGAACACAACCAGCCAGCCCAGGCCCGGCGCGAGGCTGCACAGCAGGGAACCGAGGGTGAAGGTGGCGAGCCCGACCTGGAAGATCCGGCGCCGCCCGAGCCGGTCCGCCGTCGATCCGGCCAGGATGAGGAGACTGGCGATGACCACGGTGTAGGCATCCACCGTCCACTGCAATCCCGACACCGGAGCATGCAGGTCGCGCTGGATAGAGGGCAGCGCGACGTTCACGATCGTGTTGTCAACGCCGACGATAAACAAGCTCAGGCAACAGATGGCCAGGATGAGCAGTCGTCGCTGACGGCCGAGTTCGGGCACGGGCTCCCTCGATGGTCACGCTGCCGGTCTGACACTTGCGAAAATACAACTACCCCGGCCTCGGTCGGGCACGCCCCCGCCACCTGCGGCTCCAGCGCATTTCTACACTTCAGAAGGCGATCCTCGAACTCACAATCTACTGGGCGTTACTGTCCGTTTCTGGGCAGTTCGGAGCGTTCATCTGACACCATCTGACATCGGGCGGCCCTGGGCCGGCAGCACGAGGTCCAGGGCCTGGGCCTCTCCGGCGAACATCCCGGACACTGGCCCCAGTTACACGTATGTAGTTCTACAATCGGCTCAACCCCGAAGCCGCGGCGTGACGAAGGAGAGCTGAGCGTGGCGGAGAACAGGGAGAACCCCAGGGCCGGTCAGCAGACCGTCAGCGAGGCGCAGCGCTCTCAGAAGACGGTCCTGCCGGAAGTGGCGAAGGGCCAGAAGGACGGCCAGCATTCACACGCTGGGCCACCGCCCTCGATACCGAAGCTGCTTCCTCCTCCGGTAGCACCCCGGCCTGCGCCGACTCCGGCAGAGGCATCGCAACCGAAGGAGTGACCTCGGGCGCGTCCAGGTAGCCCACGAACATCGTCACGATCCGGCTGGCGGTGACGCTTGCTGCGCTCACCTCATATTCGAGGTGCCCCTCAGCGCCTGGAGGCCGGTACAGGATCGGTGCCCTCAGTATGAGATCGCGGTCTGGCGTGTCGTCCGCCGAAGTGTTGAACGATGCCAGGGAGCCGCTCACATAGGAGCCGTCATCGAGAACGCAGCCGACCTCTATCGGGCGGCCGACCTTCCACTTCTCAAAGAGGACCCACCAGCCCGAGACCGTGGAGTCATGCGGGTAGGGGGCGATCAGGGGCAGCTTGCTGGCCACCCGCCGGACAGATGGCACCGTGGCGGCATAGGCCACGATCACGGCCGCGATCAGGATTCCGAGGCCCCAAACGCCCACAAGGGCGTAGTGGCTGGGCATCTTGCCGGTGCCGGCCAGGTAGTTGGCGGGACTCCTGATCAGGCGCCCGGCATTTGGAGTCCCGGACGGCCACAGCCAGCGTGCGACAGCGAACAGGGACAGGACAAAGATCTCCGATGTGATGCTGGCGGCCACGATGGAGACGGTCTCGCGGAACGGGGATGCCCGCCGCTCGGTTCCGTGACGCTCCTTGCCCACCAGGTACGCGAAGCCGGGCAGCAGGAGGACGACGAATAGCAGGAGGCCCGTCAGCGTGGTTGGCATGTGGATACTCCCAGCCGGAAGCCCGGATCATGTTGGGCGCCGCCTTCGAGGTCAGCGCGTTCGCTGCGGAAGCCTAGCCGGGTGCAGCCCGCAACTTCCCCACTATGCAGAACGCGTCTCTACATACAGTGAAATATCTGTCACTCTCTGTACTTCAGCCGCCTGGGTTGAAAGCATGAAGTCAAGATCAACAGCGACCCGGGAGGCACCATGACCGTCATCGACATCACTGCCCGGCTCACCCAGTTCGGCGAGCCGGCGGACCTCACGTTCGCCAGCGGCGACCAGGCGCAGGTGATCGGCCTCGGCCACGGCATCGGCCTCGGCATGGTCACCGCGGACGGCGCGGCCATGGGCACGCTCACCAAGGAGGAGGCCCGCCAGCTCGGCAGGAGCTGACCCGGCTCGCTGACGGCTGACCCTGGACGCGAGGGCCCGGTTACCGCGAGGTGCCGGCCTTCGCCATGGACGGCTACTCAGGGCCGGAGGGCTCGTCTTCGCCAGGTGGCGGCGCCACCCGGCCCCATCTCCTGACGGCCAGGAAGGGGCCAGCGGCAGCGGTGGCCACCAGGATCAGCGTCGCTGCGAGAACCACAATCCGCACCCACGGCTCATCTGATCGCACGTACAGGGCCAGCAGCGCGAAAGCCTCGCCAAAAGCGCCGCCTGACAGGACGAAAAAGGCCCCAAGGCTTACGAGCACGCCTGCGGCGATACCTACCGGCTGCCAGGCCCTGCTGGGCCTGACCACATCCACCGCCGCAACGGCCTGCACGACCCTCAGACTGGCCCGCAGCGGGGGCTCGTATGCCCCCGCCCCTGGACGACCACAGCCAGGTACAGAACCGGGATGACGGTCGCACAGGTGACGTAGAAGTCGGCGTTGAAGGTCTCGGTCATCAGGACAGGATGGCACCTGGCACCACGGCGCGGGCTGCGTTCCGGCCGGGCAGTGACTCTGCCGTGCCAGGCGCAGTACCACGAGTCCTGCTGGGCGGACTGCCCGCAGCCCCGCCGCCCTCCCTGGCCGCACTGTAGAACCCATGCCATACTGCTGGCCCATAAGGAGGCTCCTGCTGGCTGTCAGCGTGTGCGCCTTCGCGGGCCTGCTCGGGGGCCTCGGGTACGCCGCGCTCACCCCGCCGCCGTTCACGGGCAGTGCGATGATCGTGCTGCGGCCGGGCACTCCGGTGCCGGGCCTGGGCAGCCATGTCACACGGCTCACCGATACCGTCGTCTCGGTCAGCGCGCAGGGGAAGACCCCCGCCCAGGCGAGGACTGCCGCGAGCGCTGTCGTCCGCAGCTACCTCGCCAGAGTGGAGGGGGCGAAGCTGCTGGAGCCGGTGGCCATCCCCCCGCGCCACCGGGG
>DASYQM010000523.1:0-4640 GCA_036005525.1 Streptosporangiaceae bacterium | reverse complement strand
CCGTCCCGATAGACGTACGACGCCCCCTCGGTGTCGCCGACCGCGGTGCCGGCGGAGTTGACGTCGCGCAGGACCCCGTTCCGCAGGGCGCCCGGCAGCTCGGTCACCCGATCGCCGTCCCAGATCACCGCCGTACGCTGGGACGGCTGCCGGCTGTCGTCCGCCATGCCGACCAGCCAGCGACCAGTGGGGTCGCCGCCCGTGACCGAGCCGCCCGTGACCGAGCCGGTGTCGCTGCCCTCGGGCAACGGCAGCGGCGACACGGTGCACGTCGTCGGCGGGGTCACCGCCGGCGGCGGGTGTTTCCGGTCGGAGTGGAGGAATATCGGCACGGCGGCCGCCGTCAGCACCGTGGCCAGCGCCGCCGCTCCCGCGGCGACGACCCGGCGCCGACCTCGCCGGCGACGCGCCTCGTGCACGGCGCGCGTCAGGTCCACCCGCGGCCCCCGGGGCGGCTCCCCGCCGGCGTCGCGCAGCAGCACGGCGATCCGGTCCTCGTCCCACGTCATCGCGTCGCTCCCGTCGTCCCGGCCGGCTTGGTGTCCGTCAGCAGCCGGCGCATGGCCGCCAGACCGTGCGCGGTCTGGCTCTTCACGGTGCCGGCCGAACAGCCCAGCGTCCGGGCCACCTCCTCGACCGGCAGGTCGTGCAGGAACCGCAGCACCAGCACGGCCCGTTGCCGGGGTGGCACCCGGCGAAGCGCCGCCCGCAGCACCGTCCGGTCGTCGGCGCCACGGTCCTCGGTGGGCCGGGGGTCGGGCGGTGACCCGGACAGCCGCACCCGCCACCAGCCCTTGCGCCGGCCGTCGAGGAACACCCGCACCACGACCGCGCGGACGTACGCGTCCATGTGCTCCGCCCGGGCCACCCGCGACCAGCTCAGGTAGAGCCGGGTCGCCGCCTCCTGCACCAGGTCGTCCGCCTCGTCGACGTCGCCGCACAGCGCGTACGCCAAGCGGTGCAGCGCCGGCAGGCGCGCGCCGACGTACTCGGTGTACTCCTGGTCCGACGCCTCCGACATCCGGCTACCTCCGTCGGCTCCAACTATCCAGACGGCCTCCGCCCGGAAACGGTTGTACGCGGTGAACGCGAGAGGTCCAGGAACGCACCACCCTCATGTCCACGGACATCTTCTAGCCGGACGCATCACTCACGTCCCGAGACAGATCCGTCACGCACGTCCTGAGACTCGACACCGACCTCGGCACCGATCTCCACCGGCAGCTCGGCAAACGTCTTGGGTAGATGGCCCTGGACCGACTCATAACCGGGCCGTCAGCGCGCCCCGTCGTAGAAGTCGAACCGTTCGGGCTGGCTGCTGGTGTAAAGGCTGGTGACCGGCCCGGTCGGGGCATGTGCCACCGGTGCGTCCGGGTAGGGCAGGGTCAATGTCGTGGTCGCGTCCGGCTGTCCCGGGCAGGGTTCCGTCGACAGCCGCCGGGCGGCGAGTAACGCGACCTCCTGCCGCTGCGGGGTGCTGAGCGACCGGACGACGGTGACCCCACTGGGGGTGCATCCTCCGCCGGGCTGGTAGCGCAGGGTCAAATGCTTCGCGGCACGGCGTAGCTGAACCCACGGCAGTGACGCGTACTGCCGGGCGACTTCCGCGGACGGCCCGGTCAGCGGCTGGCCACATACCGAACGATCCTGGTGGTAGATGACCGCCTCTACGCCGGATTGCGGGTTCAGCAAAAACACGTGCCACGGCGCCGGGAGGCGGGAGGGGAGGCGGGCGGTAGGAGGACTGATCAGCGGCGCCGGCGGGCAACTTTGCGGGCCGCGGCGGTACACGACCACCCAGGCTGGTACCCCATCCAGCCGCATCCCCCCGTTCGGACGCAGCGCCGCGCGCATCGTGACGGTCCCGTACCCGACGAACACATCGGTGACGAACTGGTTGGGCAGGCCCGTCGACCGGAACACGCTGATCGCGCGGGGCTGCTCGACGACGGGAGCCCGGGGCGGCGGGGGCGCGATTGTCAAGACACCGCGATCGAAGGCCACCGCGGTGGTGAACCGGCCGCCCTGGATGGCGTCCCGGAGGCTGCCTTCGGTGGGCCGATCAGGGTTGCCGGGGCCGCTCGGAGCTGGTGCCGGGGACCGCAGCAGGCCGGCTGCCACGGTGGCGCCGGCGCCCGTGGCCAACATCGCTCCGGCCGCGCCGCCGACGATCAGTGCCCGCCTCCGCGTGTACCGGCGCTCAACCAACTCCGCGAGCCCGGCTGGAACCACCGGGTCCGGTACCAACTCGCGCAGCGCCCGCTCCTCAGCCTCGCTCATGGCGCCGACCTCCATCCGCTACCCGCGGCGCCGCCACGTCTCGCCGTTATCACCGCGACTTCTCCTCCACCATTGCCGAGAGCCGCGGCGACTCCCGCAACAGCGCCAATGCCCGTGCGGCTTGGCTCTTCACCGTGCCCACGGAGATACCCAGCAACGCGGCCACCTCCGTCTCCGGCACGTCCTCATAGAAGCGGAGCACCACCACCGCGCGCTGGCGTGGCCCGAAATCGGCCAGCGGGGCGCAGCAGGTCCGCGCGCAGCACGACCACGTCAGCCGCCGGATCCTGGACGGCGGTGTCGGGCACCGCCCCGGTGGGTACCTCGCCTACCCAGCGCCGCCGCCACCCCGTCACCGTGATCACCATTGCGGCGCACGTACGCCTCCGGGCTGTCCACCCGTGACCACCGCCGTAGCAGCGCATCAACGCTGTCTGCAGGACGTCCTCGGCGTGCTGCCAGTCGCCGGTCAACAGGAACGCCATGCGCAGCAACGCCGCCGGGCGAGCCGTCACGAACGCGCGGAACCCCCGCCAGCCCTCGCCCACCCCGGCCTCCTCACCTCGGCACCTGATTGGATGGCCCGGCGGGCGGATTTGGTTGCATGCAACCGGCGACCCGATGGAGGTAATCGCACGCACAAAGACGCGATTGGTGCGCTACGCGCGTCATGTCGGACCCAGGTAACGGTGTTCGCCCTGCGCGCGGCGCCCGGCCGGTGCTGAATTCAGGTGGGTTACTCAGCTGCCGCGATCCGCGCGGGAGCCAGTTCGAGTCCGGAAGCCCGGCGCTCCCTGTGCGAGGCCAATGGCTGTACAGCCAAGCGAGCCGACGGCGGTTGATGCCGAGCGATCCCGACCGACTCCGGTGCAGGTCAGCGGCAATCACCGACACCGGCCTGCAAGGCGCGCGATCTTTGTGTCACGCTGTCGTTGTGCACGCCGTGGCCGCGATCACTCGCGGTTGGGGTGGCGGGGTCGTGGCCGGCTGGGTTTTCGGATCGGACGTGCGGCTGCACCCAGTCGCCGCTACGACGAGCATCGTCGGTGTCCAGGCCAACCGCCATGCGTTTGTCTTCATCTTGCGCCTGAGGTGGTTTGGCTGTCCCTGCGGCAGGTCCTGACCTTCGACGCCAGCGACACCGTCTGGTTTCCACCGCCGTCTCACCCCAGCCTTCGCCAGCGGGGACGTCCGATCGCAGGAACTCGGCGGTAAGAGCTGCCATGGCGGAGACGAAGTGAGCGTTTCCGCGTAGCGGGCCGATGACCATAGGTAGCCCGGGTGGTTCTGGCTGCTGCGTTGGCATCGCGAGTGGGTGGCGCACCGCTGGACATTTTCCGGCTGCCGGGCGCGCTCCGCGCGAGCCGGCGCGGCTGAGGGCGCGGCGCCAGCGGCTGGCACGTCTGCCGCCGCAGTTGGCTTACCGCGTCCAGCGCTCGGCGGGGCGGCAGTCCGGCCCGGGCTTGCCGGAGATCACCTTCCCGGACGGGTCGACCCAGCAGCCCCTCACCGGCCCCAGCTCGTCCACCAGATGGCGGTAGATCTCGGCGCCGGTGGCGTCGTAGGCCAGCAGCGTGGCGTTGGCGGCCACGGGCTTCTTTGCGACCATGGCGAAGCCGCCGTGGGCGAGGTGGGCCTCGGTGATCTGGCCGTTGCCGTGGTCGAGGACCAGCCGGTGGACCCGGGCACTGACCCGCCCGACCAGGGCCACCCCGCCGGTGCCCCAGAATGGCCGGGGAGGGGGAGTCGGGCTGGTGCGGTGGGTCGGGGCGGTCCCGCTGAGCGGGGAGAGTACGTCGACCGGGCCAAGCAGCCATCCCCAGTGCGGCCAGTCCGGGCCGCCGCCGCCTGCTCCGCCCGAGTACGCCCGGCCGTCGGGAGCCTTCGGCTGCGGCGCGCCGCGCGTCGTATCGATTATGCAGGCCCAGTACGCGTCGCCTCTGCTGGTGAAGAACAGCGTTGCCACGAAACCGTCCTGTTCGGCGGCCACCGCCAGGTCGGACTCCGACAACCGGTACCGGGGACTTTGCGCATTCCACAGCAGGCACTGCCGGGCGGCCAGACGCACCGCCGCCTGCGGGTCGGGCGTCGGCGTCGCCGGTCGCGTCGGGATCCCGCGCTGGCCGCCTCCCAGCGCCACCGACACGCCCACCAGCACCAGCACCACGGCCGCCGCCACGGCGGCCACCAGCCCGGCCCGCGTCTGATGCCGCGGATGACGGATCGACTCCAGCAGGTCCGCCCGCATCCGCGCCGCCCGCTCGGGCGGCAGGTCCCGCTCGGCGGGCAGGTCCAGTAGATCGTTCATGGCTGCTCTCCGTTCCCACCGCCGGCCGTCCGCGCCAGCCGGGCCCGCGCCC
>DASYQM010000522.1:0-3756 GCA_036005525.1 Streptosporangiaceae bacterium | reverse complement strand
AATCGCACTCGGGTCGATCCGGCGAACGACGGTGAGCTGCACCAGATGCACGGTCATCGTGAAGCCCGCCACCAGCAGCATCCACCCCAGGGCAGTCATGCTGTAGGTCTTGGTGCCTTCGGGCGCACAGGCGTGAATGACCACGGCCAGCAGCACCAGGACCGGCGCCATGACGAGGATCAGGACCTCCATCACGGCCAGGTAGGGGTCTTCGAGTGGCTTACTGAGGTCCCCCATGGCGGCAAAGCCGACCACCATGGTCACGGCATAGGCGACCCCGAAGGCGCAGAGCACCCGGGCCGACCACATGCCGATCCAGCGATCAGCCTTGGTCCCTCCCAAGCCCGCGTCGGTTCCCTCGCCCGGAAGCCCGTCCAGTCCCAGCCTCCCTGGGCTGTGCTCGAGAATCCTCATGTGGCCACCTCCCACACAAGCGCCGCGAACAGCGACCATCGGCGCGGCTTCGTTATGCGCCCACGTTCGACACGCGGCCGATGAACCATTGACGCGCAACCTGGCCAGCCGCCGACAGGGCCGAACGACCCTCCTGACTGGGTCGTCGGTCCTACGCGTTGAGCTAGCACCCACCGTTCTAACCGTTCGGAAGGTGCCGATCCCCGGCCGGTCTGTCCCGACCAGTTGAACGTCGCGAGGGGCCGCCCGCCGCTGCCGACGCCGCGCAGCTCCCGCGATCGAGCGCGGTCAAGCATTGAGCCGGTGGGGCTACGTGGTTCGGGCTACCCTCGCGGCAACTCATTCGAGCAGAACAACCCGATCGGAGCACCTCGACTGGTGATCGCTGCGCAGTCGCCGTCCGTGCAGATCGCCGGCTACTTGCGCGCAGGACGTCGATCAGCGCGCATTACAGAGTGTGGCTTGGTTCGTGGCCTAACCCCCGGCGGATCGCCGATTCAGGCGCGGCCCTGTGCCTGTCCTTTCCGGGCAAAGGCGATCACAGGACACCTTGTTCTGGCTTGGCTCAGCCTCGCCACACCAGGCCAGCTAGCTTGTTTGCGTTCCCGCCGGTTCTGGAGGAGACGGCGCTCGGTGCCGCCGTCGGAATCGGCGTCGCCGTCGTCGTGCTGCTGCCAGAACCTGGCAGGTGACACCTCCGTTGGCCTGCCAGTAATCGATCTGGGCAACCGGCGGGCACCCGCGGCGGCGAGCCGAGCCTGTACCCGCTCCCGGGCGGAAGCTAGGGCTGCAGCAGGCGCCTCAGCCGACAGTCCCCAATCCTCACGACCCGCCCTGCCGCCGGCCAGGCGAGCAGGCTGCCCTACTGCTCGCGGCAGATCCGGGCGTGGCGATGAGACGTGGCCACGTGCATGTGTATGAGTGTGAGTGTTCGCCGAGATGCGATTGCCACCTGCCGTGCCGTTTCTGTCTCGCCGGGGCTCATACCGAGGGGCTCGCACCGCCCCAGAGCGGCCCGGCCCGCAGCCCAGCAGCGGTCGCTGAGAGGGCATCGAGCGAGAGAAATAGCCAACTCCGCGGTCGGCACGGTGATGGGCCGGAGTTCGGCGGCGGAGATCTGCTTGGTGGGCCCGTTCGCAGGTCGGACCGATCAGGCTCCGGCTCAGGGCGCCGGGCGCAATATGCTTTCGAGGACAGTACCGACCCTGGCTTCGCTGGACATCAAGGGGCATCCCATGACGGAGCCGTCCACCGGCTGGCAGCTCGACGACATAACGTACTCCGGGGGCACGCAGGACGGGCCGCGCGCCAACGTGAAGCTCTCCCGGGCTGAGGAACAGGTGCACGCTGAGGGTTCGGGTACCGGGCTCATCGACGCGGTGTGCCACTCGATCTCGCAGGCGACCGGCGTGGAGGCGCGGGTCGTCGCGTTCCGGGCCTACTCAGTCGGCCCGGGCAGCGAGGCGGTCGGAGAGGTCGAGCTCGAGGTGGAGCTGCCGGGCCGCAGGGTTGCGGTCCGGGCGTCGTCCACGGATGTCGTGGAGGCCGCCGGGCTTGCCCTCGTCGCGGCCCTCAACCAGTACAACGCGAAGCGGCAGGCACAGGGCTGAGTCCAGCGAGATAACGGTGGTCCGGTGACCGCGAGCGCCGCCGCGCCGTGGGTTCCGGCGCCCTGACAGCGGAGCGTTGGCAGGTCGGCCAGTGCCGCGCAGATAACCCGTTCGGGTGCAACCCAGACGATCAGGCCGAAGGCTAGATAGTCGACCATAACGAACACCTCTTTGTTTCAAGGTCAAGGTGGAAGCGCGCTTTCCCGCCGCGTGCATTGTCGGCTCACGGGCGGCTGCGTCAAGGACGCCGTGCGCCGCTGCGCGGCCGGGCTTCGCCCGGTCCTTGACCCGCCTGCCCGCTCGCGCGGGATGGCAGCCGAGCGGGAAAGGAGGCAGGAGCTGGGTCTCCCGGCGCTGAGATCGTAGGGTAGTGAGGGGCCCGGGAGTGGCTTTCCCGAAGAGCCGGTGCTGGGGGTGTGAGCCGGCCGCGCTGGCGAGAGAGTCGTTCCCCCGTTGCCCTCCCGGGCTCGCTTAGCGCGGGCCGCGGCGCCCCCCGGCGGGCGTCGGCCTGGAGGCAGGCGAAGATGGCGTCGCTGATCTGCCGCTTCAGGCAGCGCAGGGCCTCTTTCGGGGTCTTTCCCTCGGCGATCTTCCGCTCGTAGTAGGCGCGGCCCTGGCTGTGGGGGTAGCGGATCTGGGTAACCGCGGCCATGTGGATGGCGTGGTTGAGCCGCCGGTTGCCGCGCCGGGACAGCCGGTAGATCTTGCGGCCTCCTGAGGACACCTCGATCGGCGCGGTGCCGTTGTAGGCCGCGAAGTGATCCCGGCCGGGGAAGCGGGACACCGTGCGGACGTCGCCGATGACCGCGGCGGCGATGACCGGGCCGACTCCGAACAGCCCGGTCAGGCTGGTGCCGGCCACCCGGATCGCGACGGTGAGCTTCTTCCTGGTCTCGCGGATCGCTGCATCTATACCGCGCAGATCCTCGGTGAACTCGGCGGCGAGCTCGCAGCGGGCCGCCTCCACGGCCCCAGGCGGTGTGATCGATCCCAGGATGTGCGTGGCCTGGCCCGCGGTGATCTGCGTGGAGACACCGCCGGGAATCAGCTCGCACAGCACGGCGTGCAGCCGGCAGGCGACCTGGGTCCGGGTGCGGCCCAGGTCCCGGTAGCGCTTGGACCAGATCTTGAGCACTGCCGCGTGATCGTCGCGCCTAGCCTCCCGGACCTCGGCCGAACGCAGCGCCGCGACCGCGACCGAGCGGGCATCATTTGGGTCGTTCTTGTTCGTGTCTCCTGTCGCGAGCAGCCGCACCCGGGCAGCCAGCTTCGGCGGCACATCCAGCACCCGCTCACCCGCGGCCAGCAGCTGCTGGGCCAGCAGATGGCCCACGCCACCGGCGCCTTCGACCGCCCAGGCCCGCTGCGGCCACGCCTGCGCCCATGCCAGCAGCCGCTCCACCTGGACCGCGCAGGCGCGCACCCGCAGCTCACCCAGCGGCTCCTCCGCCGCGCTGATCACCACCGCCGTGTGCGAGGCCTTATGCGGGTCCACCCCGATCATCACCGTCACCATGGGGAATGCCTCCTCCTGTCCCCCGACTTCGTGGGCAAAGGACCGTGGCGGGCACGCCCAATTCCAGGGATCCCGGTGGCGCTCACGCCCCTGGTCCGAAAATCGGACTTCAGCTGGGCGCGCGGCAGCGGCTGGCGGCGCGTCAGCGCCACCGGCTCGGGTCGGGGGGGTTCAGGCGGTTGCGGTCAGCAGTTCGCCGGTGTCTGGGTTGATGGC
>DASYQM010000521.1:0-1858 GCA_036005525.1 Streptosporangiaceae bacterium | reverse complement strand
CGGCACGGGGTCGAGCGGCGGCGTGGCGTTCTTCGCCCACGTGGGCGGTTTCGCCTTTGGGTACCTCGTCGCGCGGGCGCTGGTGCGCTCGGGTCGCATCGCACCTCAGGACGGCACCGGCCTGCTCTCCGCCAATTGAGTCAGGCGACGACGCCGCCCCGCCGAACCGTGAGCGCAGGTAGGCCGGAGACCGCACTGCTAGGGTGTGGTGAGCGGCGGTGCCGGCCGGCTGCATCGCGTGGGTGAAGTTGGTCCGGCGACGTAGTCCCAGCCCTGCAGCACGGTGGTGTAGCCGGCCTGCTCCGGCTCCCAGGCGATCAACTCCGCCTGCGCCGATCGTCACATGCCCTGGTCAGCGGCAGCGTGGCTGGGTGCCCGCCGAGCTAGTAGAGATGGGGGGGTCCGGGGGAGGAGGTCCCTCCGCCCCCGGCTTGCTGGTATCGGGATTCCCGGACGCTCGCGGTAGGGATTTTTCTCACCTGCCCACATCCGCTTATGACGATTATCAGGAACGGCCCGCCGTTCCCGCAGGGCTGCCGCACGGGCGCATCCCACGCCTCCCGGGCCCGGCCAGGCATGTGGCACTGACCGGGTGCCAGGAAGGGGCTTCGCTTCACGGTCAGGGCGACGTTACCCTACGCACGCGACCCGCGTACCTCGCCGGGCGGAGAACGGATCATCGCTGGAGATGCCCTTCTTGGGCCAGTCGGCCGCAAGAACCGCGGCGCCGCTTGGGTGGTGAGGCAGATGGCTGAACTCCCGGGGACGTCGTCGCGGCAGCGGTGGACCCTAGTGCTGGTGTGCACGGCGGCGTTCATGTTGCTGCTGGATATCACCGTGGTGAGCGTGGCGCTGGCATCGATTCAGCGGGATCTGCGGGCGAGCCTGCCGGACCTGCAGTGGGTGAGCGCCGCCTACGCCTTGGTGCTGGCCGTGCTGCTGCTGCCGGCGGCCACCCTGGGCGACCGGCTGGGCCGGCGCCGGCTGTTCCTGGTCGGCCTGGTCATCTTCACTGTCGGGTCGCTGGCTTGTGCGCTTGCCCCGACCGCGCTGGCGCTCGAGTTGTCCCGCGCGCTGCAGGGAGCCGGCGGCGCGGTGCTGTTCGCCACCGGCACGCCGCTGCTGCGCGCGGAGTTCTCCGGCGCCGCCCTGGCCCGGGCGCTGGGCGCCTTCGGCGCCACCCTCGGCGGCGCCAGCGCCATCGGGCCGCTGGTCGGCGGGGTGCTGACCGACACACTGGGCTGGCGGTCCATCTTCTTCATCAACCTGCCCATCGGCGTGGCGGCGTTCGCGGGTGGGGTGGCCCGCTGCGCGAATCCCGCGATCCGGCCGGGGGCCGGGCCGACTGGGTGGGCACGGCCCTGATCACCGGGGCGCTGACCCCGCTGATGTTCGCGCTTATCCGCGGCAACGCGATGGGCTGGGTGAGCCCGGCGATCGTGGCGCTGTTCGCGACCGCAGCCGTGGCCTTTGCCGGGTTCGTGATCTACGAGCTGCGCATCGCCGCCGCGCCCATGGCCGACCTGCGGCTGTTCCGGCGGCGCAGCTTTGCCGCGACCGGGTTCGTGGCGTTCGCGATCTCGGCGACGGTCATCGGGATGATCAGCTACCTGTCGCTGTATGTGCAGAACACCCTCGGCTACTCGCCGGTCCAGGCCGGCATGCGGTTCCTGCCGTTGTCGCTGGTCTCCTTCGCGGTCGCCCTCCTGACCGGCCGGCTGATCGGCAAGGTGGCGATGCGGGTCCTGCTGGGGGTGGCCATGGTCGCGGCCGCGGCCGGGTTGGCCTCGATGGCCCACCTGACCGCCACGTCCACCTGGCTGGTGCTGCTGCCCGGCTTCATCCTGGCCGGGATCGG
>DASYQM010000520.1:0-7719 GCA_036005525.1 Streptosporangiaceae bacterium | reverse complement strand
CGCCTGGAGATGCTCCAGGCCGGCAACGCGCGGGCGCTGGGATGGTCCTGGCAGGACATCGCCGCCCGGCTCGGTGTCACCAAGCAGACGGTGCACCGCAAGTATCGCCGCTGGGCCGGGAGGCGGTGATGTTCGAGCGCTTCACCGGCGACGCGCGCGCCGCCGTGGCCGGGGCCCAAGAGCACGCCCGCCGGCACGGGCACCGCTATATCGGCTGCGAGCATCTCCTGCTCGCCACCGTCTCCACCGGCGGGCCGGCGGCCGCCGCGTTGCGCGAGCACGGTGTCACCCCGCAAGCCGTGGAGACCGAGATCGTCCGCCTGGTCGGCTCGGGCAGCCGGCCAGCCTGTTCAGCGCGCTCGACCAGGAGGCGCTGGCCGCCGTCGGGATCGATCTCGACGCCGTGCGCGCGCGGATCGGGGCCGCGTTCGGGCCGGACGCCTTCACCCGGGCCGCCCCGGCTGCCTGCCGGGGAAACCGGCCCGCCTGGCCGAACAGATCGATGACCCGGCTGCTGCGCCGCCGGCGGCGGTCCCGCGCCGCTGCCGGGCCCGACGCCAGCCCGGGCGCGCACCCCACCGGGCACCTCCCGTTCACCCCCCGTGCCAAAACGAGCCTGCAGCGCTCGGTCCGCGAGGCCCTGCAGCTCGGCCAGTCCTATATCGGCGTCGAGCACCTCACGCTCGCCCTCCTCGCCATGGACCAGGGGGCCGTTCCGCCCATCTTGTCGGCGATCGGCGCGTCACCGGCAACCCTGCGTGCCGCCGTCCTCGACCGCTACCGGCAAGCCAGCTGACACCGCCCAGGAGCCAGCTGACCCCAAGGGCGCAGCGCAGGCCTGATCTGCCAGCGGTACCCGCACGCAGATCAGGCCTGTTCGGCGCGGCCATGACTGGCCCCAACAGGCCCGAGACTGCCCCACATAGCGGCGGAACTGCGCGCCGGTCTCCGCCGGAGTTGATCTCATGGTCTGTGAGTCCGCGATCCGGTGGAGGGTGCGTATGCGGTGGCTCAGGGATGCCCGGCAAACAGCAGCTGGGTGATTGCAGCGGCTAGCCACTGTTGGTACTTCCGCGTTGTCCATCGCCGCCGGTGCACGAGCCGGTAGTAGTTGTCCGGTGACATCAGCAGCCACATCACGTCGGCTGCGTCGCCGTGGCTGAGGCCGGGCCGTAGCGGCCCTTTGCTGGTGAGAATCTCGACCCAGAACCGGGCGCCTGTCAGCCGCTGGTCCTCTTCTGTCTCCCACAACTGGCGCAGGTCTTCCTCGCCGCCGTCGGCTGCGGCGTGCAGTACCTCGTTGATCTGGGCGTAGCGGCGGGCGACGCCGGTGAGGTGCTGGGCCAGCAGTTCCACCGCCGCTCGCTGGTCCGGTTCGCCGCGGATCTGGTCCGTGGCCGGCCGCTTGGCCACCGGGACCGGCTCGTCGTCGCCGGCGATGGCGGCGTCGCGGACGGCGCGCAGCACCAGCTGCTTGTTGCCCACGGCGCTGAACACCGTTGGCTTGCTCACCCCGGCGCGCTGGGCGATCTGCTCGACCGTGGTTGCCCCATAGCCCTGAGCGATGAGCAGCTCCCGCGCGGCGTCCAGCACGGCGCGGCGGGTGGTGCTGGCCTGGCGCTCGCGCAGCGGCGACGAATACGGCCGGCGGGCGTTGACTCGGGGCACCTCGCTAGCTTACCGTGAGACTGTTAGTTAGATAGTCAGTAGATCGTTAGATATTCGGTAACCTCAAATGACACGGAGGGAAGGCCGTGACTACCACCACGAGCCTCACGCGGGAGGCGATCGACCACATCATCGAGGACCACTTCCGCCGGGAAGCCGACGGCGACGTCGAGGGGACGCTCAAGACCCTCACCGGCGATGTGGTCCACGACGTGGTCGGCGACCCGGCCGGCGAGCTGCACGGGCTGGGCGCGGTGGGCCAGCGCTACGGGCACCTGTTCAGCAACGTCAAGGGTGAGCGCGCCGACGTCAAGCACCGCCTGTACGGTGAGAACTTCGTGATCGAGTTTACCGACCGTTGATGCTGTCAATTGGGCTGTGAACAGGACTTTTGCGTCGCGAACATGTGTGTGACGTAGTGGCGGCGGTGAAGGCCTGAAGCGGGAAACTAGCCGAGAAGCGGGAACTAGCCGACCGGCCCCAGCGGCACTGTTCGGCCAGGGGCATGCAGATCAGATCGGGAATGGCGTGCGGCCGCGGCTCCGGGCATCCGGCATGACGCTGCCCCGCCAGCCGGGGGCGCTGGCGGGGCAGCCTGCCACAGCCTCGACGGGCCGGGACGACGGGGGGACTTCCCGGATGCGCCGGATGCTGGGCGGATTGCAGCATGGTAGCCGTGATGCTGCGGCCTGTCACGGACGATGGCGAAACCCGTTCTTGGGGCTGGTGTTTCGCAGCATCGTTATTGCGGGCCTGGCCCGAACAGCGGTTCACCGTCGCTGCCGCCGAGCAGGAACGTGAAGCGGTCAAGGTCGGCGCGCAGCTGGGTGATGCCATAGGCGGGGTGGCCGACGAAGCGATCTAGCGATGCGCCAAGGTCGCCCTGCTCGACGGTGAGCCAGCCGCTGAGGAATTGCAGCATCTCGGCGAGCTCAGCAGCGTCGCCGGCATCGAGGCTGAGACTGGGCACGTCAGCTAACTTCCTGGTCAGGTAGGCGAGGCTGGGGACATCGCGGCAAAGCAACCCGGGCCTTGCCGTTCTGCCAGCTGAGCTTCCAGGTCGGCGATCTGCTTGTCGAGGAACCGGTTGTTGTCCCGGGCCCCCGCGAGCCTTTCCTCGAGCCGACGGTTGTCCTGGGCGAGCTGGCGGAGCTGCGCCCTGAGGGTGTGGTTCTCGGCGAGGACCCGCTGGACACCGTCTGGCGGCAGGTCGTGCTCGAGGTCGCGGATGCGCCCGAACAGTTCGCCCATCTGGGTTCGCTGCGCCGCGATTTCGCCGTGTGCACGCTTGAGCTCGTGTTCGGCGTTGAGCGCGCGCTGCCGCCAGCTCGCCTCCGCGGGGTCCGGTTTGGTGTCCTGACCGGGATCGGCGCCGTCACGCTGACGGGCAGCTGAGGCGATCAGGGCCCGGGCCTCGGCGTTCTGGTAGAGGAACGTGCGGGAGACAGCGGCGCGGCGGGCCACCGCCGCGACGGTCACCTGGGCGTGCTCGCGGCGCATCTGGCGCAGGACCTGTGTAATCCGCTGGAGCATCTGGCCGGCGGTCGCGCGGCGTGCTTGTATCGCGGCAGCAGTGCGGTGTGACTTGGCGGCAGTGGCGCTCACGGCGGCTCCTCGGCTGGTTCGGGCTGGTCGCTGGGTTCGCTGTCGGCGGTTGCGGCGAGCTCGTCGGCGCGGAAGCCGATGCTCCAGATGTGGTGGAAATAGTCCTGCGGGCGGCGGAAGTCCAGGGCCAGGGCCTGATCGAGCAGCCCCAGGCCGGCAAGTGCCTTCTCCAGCCCATCGATCGCGCGGGCGGTCGGCTCGAACACCTGGTGGAGGTAGTCGGCGGTGGCGTCGTCAGGGGCGCGTTCGGCGACGGACCGCCACTGTTGTTGCTTGCGCCGCCAGTAGAGCAGGTCGGCGCCGGAGAGCACGAACTTGTCGCAGTTCACGCAGTCGAGGTTCCAGGGGCATGCCGCGCCGTTGACGACTGGCTGGAAGGTGCAGAAGCCGCCCTCGGTGGGTGTGCTGCGGCGGGACAGGTCCAGCGCGAGTGCCAGTGCTTCTTCGCGGCCCATCGGGGTCAGGCCACCGGACAGTAGCTTGCCCGGATTGGCTGAACCTGGCCCGGCGACCCAGACCGCCTGCAGCACGTCCTCAAGATCGGAATGAGCCACCTTGGCGTAGTGCTCGGCCATCCGGATGCTGACTTGGCCGAGATGGCGGCGGATCTGGGCGAGGCTGGCCCCGGCTCGCAGCAGGTTGGTGGCCAGGGTGTGCCGGGCCTGGTGCGAGACAGCAGGCCCCAGGTCCAGGCTTTCGACCCATTCCTTGAACCTGGTCTGGAACATGCCGTAGGAGATCGACCGGTCTCCCCGCGCGTTCCGCACCCTGCTGGGAAACAGAGCCATCGCTGCTCGCTCGGCCGTGGTGGGCGATCGCCCGTGGCGGTCCCCGAAACGGGCGAGGGTGGTCGCCCGCCGGGCGTCAAGCCGGTGGTAGAGGTACTCGGGGATCCGGACCGCGTCGTTGTAGTTGCCGACCTTGGTCTGGTCATGCCACAACATCGGCAAGCCGTGGAAGCGGCCTATGCAGTCCAAGCGCAGCTCGCGGACCTCGCTGGCGCGGCGGCCGGTGTAAATGATGGTCTCCCACACGTCCCGCAAGCCGTGGCCGGCCGGGTCATGAACGGCGGTGAGTTGGCGCAGGTTCTGCTCGCTGCTCAAAGCGCGGGCGACGTCGTCGCTGAACGGGTTGCGGGATGGCCTGCGGTCAGTCCCACCCGCCGGAAGGGCAGTAATGAAGTCCCGGTGCAAGCCGATGCCGTCCGCGGTCCCAGTCTCCAGCGCCCGGTAGACAATGGCGCGGATGTGGTTGAAAACCGGCCGGCGGGTGACCTCGGTGACCGTGGAAGGCTTCCCGTCCGAACGGTGGATGGCCAATGCTGGAAGGCCGTGCCGGGAACGGTGACGCTGGTCGGCGACGAAACGCTGGGCGTGTTCCTCCCTGAGCAGGGTCGGGTCGTGGCCGCCCTGCGGGGCGTCAGCCTCCAGGAACGCGCTGAGCTCAGCCGCGGCCCGGCGGCAGTAGTCGAACGGCCCCCGGGTTCGCGGGCAGCGGGACGACTGCAGCATGGCGGCAAGATGGTCCCAGAGCATGTCACGCAGCCAGCGCTGTGACACGACGGTGAGGTCGACATGGCTGCGAGTGTGTTTGAACCTCCGGCCGAAGTAGTCGGTCTCGATGAATCCCGCGTCGCGGCTGTCGGCCGGGCTGTAGTAAACACACCACAAGCTCTCGATCATCGAGCGCACGATCATTCGGACCCGTTGGTCGTTGTGGCCGGGCAGCTGTCGCGGTTCAGGCCCGCCGTCAGCAAGGTCGAACAGGGAGGCGACGTTGTTGGCGCGGCAAAGAATGGCAAGGTGCTGCAGCGCGCTGCACTCCCAGAACGCCTGGTGAGCTTCCTGGGCGTGCACGAACATGCCCCACTGGATCTCGGCCTTCACCAAGGGCTGCAGGCCCAGCAAGTTAACCACCCCCTTCCGGTAGAAGGGCTTCTCAGCGGAGCACCACCGGCGGAATGCGAGCTCGTCATCGAACCGGACGGGGACCGGCAGCCCTTTATCCTCGAAATCACGCCCCCATTGCTTGGGCAGGCGCACGTGCCCCGGACAGCGCGCTCTCTGGTACCTGCCGCTGTGGGCCTCGCACAATCCAGCGGGAGAGGTCGCCTGGTATGGGCAGACTGCGATCTGGCAGGTTCCGTAACCCGGGAACGGGGCCTGGGTTGTGAGCCACTGGCCGAAGTCGGCAGCGGGCGTGGCGTCCAGAGTGCGGCGCCAGCGGGAGAGGTGCCGCCTGCACAGTGGGTCAGTTCTGTTTTTGGTCGGAAGGTCAGGGCAAATGCGGCAGATCCCGGGATCGACGCCGAGGGCCGCGCGGAGGGGTGCCGCTGTCCTGACGAACTCGGCATAGGTTACTTGGCCCTGCTTGGCGTTCCGCCACAGGGCCCGGTGGCCATTACACAGGCCACGTCCATCTGCGGTGCATTCACACCCGCTGACCTGGCAGCCCCACCCGTAGACCGGATGGCGTGCAGGCACCTTGATCACGTCTGCGAGGTAGAGCGAGTCGAAGCTGGGGGCTTGCATGAGCGCGGTCAGCAACTCCAGGCGGTCGCGGCCGGCGCGGCTGCTGCCGTCGGCAGGCAGCAGGCTGAGCTGGCGGCTCACAGCGGCTCGTTCCACACATGCGACAGCGCCGCCGCGAACTTCGGATCGTGCACGTCGGGGTGCCCGTAGATCTCCTCCACGGTGGTGGCCGATGCCCAGCCGCCGGCCTCGCGAGCGATGACTGTGTTGCCATCGGACGCGTCCAGCACGCTGGTGGCGAAGCCGTGCCGGAACTGATGCGGCCGGACCCTGCCCAGCTCCTCCCGGACGCCTGCCCGGCGCAGCATGCCGCGGACACCGGCCGCCGCCCAGGGCTCGCCCCGGCTGGGGCCGTGCAACTGGACCAGCAGCATGCCATGCTCAGCATCGCGTGGGTACTGCGTGGTCACGTATTCGAAATAAGTGTGGGTCATCGCTGGGCTAGCCCGCCGGATCAGGCCGCCGCGCACCGTGCCGCCCTCAACGGCCCATGAATGCTTGGTCTTGGCCCGCGCATGGTTCGGGTTGGTCTCGCGGTGACAGATGTGCACGTGCGGCGGCCGGCACTCCCCGCAATCGGCATTCTCGCGCAGATGCAGGTCGGCTAGGTGCAGCCCGCACAGCTCCCCGACCCGGAAGCCTCCATCAGCGAGCCAGGTCACCGCAAGCCGGTCCCGCGCCTCCGGCAGCACCTCCACAAGGCGAGCACGGGCGCCCTCGGGCGGCATCTTCGGGTGACGGCGGCGGCTCCTCGCCGGCGCCAGCGGGTTTGCTGGCAGTTGCGTCACCGCATGCCCCAAAAACATGCGCCGGCGGTCCGCCCGCGTCGGCAGCCGATGCGTTTTGAACACATCGGCCAGCTCGCTACCCACGCCCTGCGACCCCTGGAAGACGTAGAACCCCTTCAGGCAGGCGGCAAGGGTCTCCAGGGTGCTCTGGCCATACGGACGCCTGCCGCTGCGCCACGGCCGGCCCAGCGGACCGGAGAACTCCGCCCCAACGGCTGCCATATACCGCTGCAAATCCGGGAACGTCGCCGTCGCCGGCGACAGTCCCTCGAACTCCAGCCAGCGCAGGTGATCAACGAGAAGGTACGCATACGTCCGGTCAGTGCCACCCGCGCGATGCCGCAGAAATCGGTCCGGCATCCCGTCGACCTCACCCCCCGGCAACACGATCGTGTAGGCCCGCCGGCCGTCCCGGCGGCTGACTTCCTGGACCCGGGTCTTGCCAACAACCGGACGGCCCGCCATGCACCCGCCTCCAATGACTCACACACGTCCCCAACATCGCGTCCGTGATCAGTTAGAGAAGAACCTACGATGCGGGTACTTCATCTCGCGGACGACACGCACACGACCAGGCCAAATTGGTTAAGTGGACGACAAGATCTGGACGGCGCGGGTGACCGGCGAGTTCATGGGCATACCTGGCCATGGCCGCCGCATCAGCATCCGCGTCCTGCACGTCTTCGAATTCCGCGCCGGCCTCATCTCGCGGGAGAACGTCTGGATCGACGCCGGCGCGGCCATCGCGCAACTCACCTCAGGTGCGGGAGCCGGAACCAGCGGCGGATAGCCGCCATGGTGAGCGGACTCCACACGCCGCGGCTCTTTATCAGCGACAATGCCTGTCATCCGGGTGGATGTTCTTCCGGTTGCCGCCAGCCGGAGGCAGGCCAGCTCTAACGAGCGCAGAAAATCCCGATATGCCTTCAACGGCACGGGGGCACCGACCACTGGCAGGCCGTCCATAACGGCGGCAGTGTGTGCATCGCACCAGGCGTGGCTGATTACGTAGTGTGTAGGGAAGCATCCCGCCTCCGAGACCCCGATCGCCGACTCGGTGCTGCCCGCTACCGGTAGTTTGTTAATTCAGGATGTAGAGGTGCAGGCCGCAGCCTGCCGCGACGGAG
>DASYQM010000519.1:0-1756 GCA_036005525.1 Streptosporangiaceae bacterium | reverse complement strand
ACTAGCACAGTGCGTGAGGGGTGCATTCCTGAAGGGGCGGGGACGGTCAAGTCTCCCGTGGCAGGGGAGTTGTGTCCGCTTTTTCTGGGTTCCCGGGGCGGGTGCGGGCAGGCGCCAGTGAGGGGTCGGAGTCAAGACTCGCCCGTAGGGCGACCCGTAGGGCCTGGTCTTGACGCCGGCTCCGGGTGGCGCAGACTTTTGTGGGCCCGGGATCGGGACGTTGTGATGGCCGTGTTTCTCCATTGTCCGGTATGGACATTCGGCGTAGCCGGGCAGCCCGGTCGCCGTGCATTCCTTCGCCACCGGCAGGGGGTGGCATGGAGTTCTACGGCCGCAGCCAGCCGGGGTCAATCAACCTCTCGACCGCGCCCGTGCCCGGGGGGTCACACCCCTCCCGACCTCGCGGCTGGCCGCGCCGGGCTTGGTCCTCACGCGGGTCGGGGCTGGTAACGGATGTGCCCGTCGCGGAGCCCGTAGTAGACCAGCGTGAGCAGCTTACGGCCGGCGGCGACCTTGGCGATGTTGACGCCGCGGTGCGCGCCGATGCGGGCCCGGGCGGCGCCGATCGCGCCGCGGTGCACGCGTTGCACGGCCTCGACCGCGGCCCAGCGGACCAGCCGGTTGCCCTGCTTGGTGATCCGCCCGCGATGGACCTTGGTGTCGGACTCCCGGTGCCGCGGGGTCATCCCGGCCCACGAGCACAACTGCGCCGGCCCGGCGAAGCGGGTGACATCCCCGATCTCGGCCACGAACACCGCCGCCAACACCGGACCCACCCCATCGAGGGCCTGCACCGCGCGGTAGCCGCGATCGGCACCCAGCTGCGCGCTGACCCGCCGACCCACAATGTCGATCTCGACGGTGACCGCGTCGATCAGCCGGCGCAGCGACGCCACCCGCGCGGCGTAGGCCGGACCCAGGCGTAGCTCGTCGAGCATGGCCTGCCCCGCCACCCCGAACAGGTCACTCATCGCCACCCGCACCCCTTCCTTGGCCAGCACCGCGTGCACACTGGCCTTCAACCCGCTGCGTAGCGCAACCAGCTTGGCCCGGTGCCGCACCTGCTCCCGCAACTGCCGGGTGGCCGGCGGGGCGATCCACGCCTCCGGGAGCCGGCCCATCCGCAACAGGTCCGCCAGGTCCGCCGCGTCCCGCTCGTCGTTCTTGACCCGCCGGTACGCGAACCCCTTCACTCCCAACGGGTGCGCCAAGTGCACCCCGGCACCAGCCTCGGCCAGGACATCAGCTGCCCAGTACCAGCCGTACGTCGCTTCGAGGACCACTTCCGGCTGCTCACCCGCCTTCGCGATCTCCGCAGCCAGCGTCATCGGCTCGTTATCGATGCGCGCCATGCCCAGCCGCTGACCGGTATCAGCGGCGATGCGCACCACCACGCTGCGCCGGCGATGCAGATCGACACCCACGATCTGCCGCCCGTCGTATCCTGCCTCCACAGGGGGCCTCCTTCGTCGAAATGGACGAGAACACCACGAGCGTTGCTCGCGGGTCCCGTCGGAGCGAGGCCCCGCTCCTTCATCACATCAACGTGAGCGCGCAGCTCTGAGCAGGAGTGATGCGGGGGTTGGCAGGATGACCTTGTGGTGATGCGGACCTTGGCGTTCCTCGTCCTGCGGCGGATCCTCGGCGTGGTCGGCGGCGGTCGGACTCCCGACGCGAAGGAGGTGGAGATCGCCGTGCTGCGCCACCAACTCACCGTGCTGCGCCGGCAGGTGGCCCGGCCTCGGTACACGCCGGG
>DASYQM010000518.1:0-5198 GCA_036005525.1 Streptosporangiaceae bacterium | reverse complement strand
CGGCTGAATAGATTGGCACTAACCGAGCGGCAAGGGGAGTAGGCATGAAAGACCCGTATCACCGCGACCAATACCGCCGCGCTGGGAGGTGGCGATGACGGTCATCGTGGTTACAAGGCTTCGGCTCAAGGACCCGAAGTTCTTCGATGAGTTCTTCGCTCACGCCGTCGCCGTAGTGGAACAGGCAAAGAACTCGCAGGGCAACCTCGCTGCGGATGTGCTGGCCGAGGCGAACAATACCTACTGGACCCGCACCGCCTGGCAAGAGCGCGGCCTGATGGACGCGTTCGTTGGGAGCGAACCGCATCTGAGCACCATGGGCCGCCTGGATGACTGGTGCGACGAGGCGACCTTCGTTGACTGGGAGCAAGCCAGCGCAGATCCGCCGGACTGGCAGGACAGCTACGGGCGTCTCGTCGCCAGCGGCCAGGTGGCGAGACTTACACACGCGACCGATGCCCATCACACCCGCGATTTCCCCGCGCCAATCGTGTCCCCTTAGCTGCAGATCCATCAGCGCCGACCGGCAGACGCACGGGGCCGGGAAGAGCGCGCAAAGGGAAATCGAAATCCCAGCGCACTTGAGAATCCCGCACCGGCGCAGGCGAGCGTGTTACTGAAAGAGCTTGTCCATGATTGCGGCACCCCGGCTCAGGATGGTCCGATCTCGGATCGTGTTCCTGGCCGACGGGCGGATCGTGGACGAGATGCACCGGCCTACGGCCGAGCGGGTGCTGGAGCGGATGAAGCGGTTCGGGGAGTGAGCGGCCATGGTCAGGATTGTTCTGCGCGGGCTGCTGGCCAGGAAGTTCCGTCTTGTCACCACCGCCCTCGCGGTGACGCTTGGCGTGGCGTTCATGGCGGGCACCCTGGTGCTCACCGACACGATCGGCAAGACCTTCAACGACCTGTCAGCCGGTGTCTATAAGGGCACCGACGCCGAGGTGCGGGCGACCGCCGTGTTCAACGGCCCGCAGTTCACCGGCGCGCAGCGCCCGTTCGTCGACGCCTCGCTGGCCCGCCGCCTCGGCCAGGTGCCGGGCGTCGCCCAGGCCGAGGGCAGCGTCTTCGGGTATACGAGGCTGATCGGGAAGAATGGCCATGCTCTCGGCAACCCGGCTGCGGGCGCACCCACGCTGGGCGGCAACTGGAACCAGGTGGCGGCGCTCAACCCGTGGCGGCTGGTGGCCGGGCACGCGCCGCAGGCCGCGGGCCAGGTGGTGATCGACAAGAAGAGCGCAACCGACGGGCGCCTGCGGGTCGGCGACACGGCGAAGGTGCTTGTGAAGGGCCCGCCGCAGCGGGTCCAGGTCGTGGGGGTCATCGCTTTTGGCACTGCCGACAGCCCGGGCGGGGCGTCCGTGGTGCTGTTCACCACCCCGGTGGCGCAGCGGCTGGTCGCAGCGCCCGGCAAGTTCACCGGCATCCTGTTCACCGCCCAGCCGGGCGTCTCGCAGCAGCAGCTCACCGGCAACCTCAGGCGGGCGCTGCCACATGGCTTCGAGGCGATCACGGGGGCGGCGCTCACCAAAGAGACCCAGGATCAGTTCCAGAAGGCGATGTCGTTCTTCAACACCTTCATGCTGATCTTCGCGGTCATCGCGCTGCTGGTCGGCGCCTTCATGATCTTCAATACGTTCTCGATCACGGTGGCGCAGCGCACCCAGGAAAACGGCCTGCTGCGGGCGGTGGGCGCCAGCAGGCGGCAGGTGCTCGGCTCGGTACTGGTCGAGGCCCTGGCGGTCGGCATTATCGCGTCTGTGATCGGGCTTGCGGCCGGTGTCGGCGTGGCGGCGGGCCTGAAGGCCATGCTCAGCGGGCTCGGGTTCGACCTGCCGGCCGGCGGGATCGTCTTTTCCGCGCGGACAGTCGTTGCCGCCGGCCTGGCCGGCCTGGCGGTGACGGTCGTCGCGGCCGTCTCGCCGGCCCGCAAGGCGGCCAAGGTGCCTCCGGTCGCGGCCATGCACGAGGTCACAGCGGGCAGTACCGGCTACGGCTCGAAGGAGCGCGTCATGGTCGGGACGGCGATCCTGGCCTTGGGGGTGGCCGCGCTGTTCACCGGCCTGTTCACCAGCTTCGGGAACCGGATCGTGGTGGTCGGCGCCGGGGCGCTGCTGGTCTTCTTCGGCGTGTCCGTGCTGGGCCGGACGGTGTCGCTTCCGCTCAGCCGTGTGATCGGCGCTCCGCTTCCCTGGCTGCGGGGGGTCACCGGGAAACTGGCGCGCCTGAACGCGATGCGGAACCCGAAGCGCACCGCGGCCAGCGCGTCCGCGCTGATGATCGGGGTGGGCCTGGTCGGGTTCATCACCATCCTCGCCTCCTCCACCACCGCGTCGGTCAACTCCACCATCGACCACACGTTCGCCGGGGACATCGTGATCGACTCCGGCGGCGGCCTGATGGGTGGCGTGGACCCGGCCCTCGCCCAGCGCCTGGGCAAGCTCCCGCAAGTGTCGGCGGCCACGGGGGTGGCCATGGGCGCCGCCAAGATCAACGGCAAAGTCGAACAGGTGGCCGCGGTGGACCCGCGCACGGCCGGCCAGATATTCGATGTCAGCCCGGTCCAGGGCTCATTCGCCGGCCTGGGCCGCACCGGCATCGCCGTCTACTCCGGCGTCGCCACCGCTCAGCACCTGAAGCTGGGCAGCACGGTGCCCGTGCTGTTCAAGGACACCGGGCCGCGGAGACTGCGGGTGGCGCTGATCTACTCAGACGCCACCGCCGCCCCAGCCCCCCGCTACTTCCTGGGCACCCCCGCCTTCGATGCCAACTTCGCCGTCCGCTACGACAGCCAGGTCTTCGTCAAGAAGGCACCAGGAGTCAGCACGACGGCCGCGCTGGCGGCGGTCCGCGGCGCCGCCACGAAATACTCCGGCACCACGGTAATGGACCAGGCCGCCTACAAGGCGGCGCGGGCAAAGCCCATCCAGCAGATGCTCACGCTCGTCTACGCGCTGCTCGCGCTCGCCATCTTCATCGCCCTGCTCGGCATCGGCAACACGCTCGCACTGTCGATCTTCGAGCGCACCCGCGAGCTGGGCGTGATGCGCGCGGTCGGGTTGACCAGGGAGCAGTTGCGCGCCACGATCCGCTGGGAGTCGGTGATCATCGCCTTGCAGGGGACGGTCCTCGGCCTGCTGATCGGGGTGTTCTTCGGCTGGGCGCTCGTGCTGGCCATGAAGAACCAGGGCATCACCGTCTTCAGCACTCCTGTCCTGAGCCTGATGATCGTGGTGGTGCTGGCCGCCCTCGCCGGCGTCGCGGCGGCGATCCTGCCCAGCCGCCGGGCGGCCAAGCTCAACATCCTGCGCGCGATCGTCAGCGAATAGCGGCCGCCCAGCGAGGCTGGCGCCGGGTTCCCGGCTACCGGTCCCACATGCCGGCAAAGTGTGTTCCACAACCTGGTTCGTAGCACAACGGCACCACAAGGCAAGCTCTCCGCGCAGAGCGACGTAGCCCACGGCTCGCTCTGGTCTGAGGGCCTCGGGTGGCGGGGCCAAGGTCCCTAGCGGCACCTGCCCGCCGGAAGCCATCATGAGAAGGTGCGCCGATCTCTGCGGCGTGCGCATCTGACGGGGGACGATGAGGCTGAATCGACGATGGGCAAGCTGGAGACCACAGGTGGCACTGGAACCGCCCCCAGGCCGGTTCCGCCGGGTGCTGCCCGCCCCGGCCTGATGCTGGGCCTGGCCACGGTCGGGTTCGCGGTGAACTTCTGGGCCTGGGCGCTGCTCAGCCCGCTGGGCCCGAGCTTCAAAGATGTCCTGCACCTAACCCCCCTCCAGCAGGCCCTGGTCGTCGCGGTGCCGGTGGTGGTCGGGTCGCTGGGCCGGATTCCGGTCGGCGCGCTCACCGACAGGTTCGGTGGGCGGGTGATGTTCCCGCTGGTTTCGCTGGCCACCATCGTGCCGGTGCTTTACCTGGGGCTCTCCGGGCACCGTTCGCTGGCTGGCCTGCTGGTCGGTGGGTTCTTCCTGGGTATCGGCGGGACGGCCTTCGCCGTGGGGGTCCCGTTCGTCAGCGCGTGGTTCCCGCCGCAGCGCCGCGGTCTGGCCATCGGCATCTTCGGGATGGGCATGGGCGGCACGGCGATCAGCGCGCTGACCACGGTGAAGCTCGTCGCCGCGCATGGCTCGGCCGCGCCGTTCGTGGTGACCGCGGTCGTGCTGGCCGTATACGCGGTGCTGGCGGTCCTGCTGCTGCGGGATGCGCCGGGCCGGGCGATTCCGTCGCAGCCGCTGTCCCGCCGCCTGGCCAGCACCATCCGGCTGCGGGTGACCCGGCAGGCCGCCGCCCTGTACGCGGTTCTGTTCGGCGGCTACGTGGCGTTCTCGGTCTACCTGCCCGCGTACCTCAAGACGGCCTACGGGCTGACCCAGGCCGACGCGGCGAACCGGATGGCGGGATTCGTGCTGCTGGCGGTGCTGATGCGCCCGGTGGGCGGGTGGCTGTCCGACCGCGTCGGGCCGCCCCCGGTGCTGGCCGCCGCACTCACCGTGGTCGGTGTGGGCGCTGTCATTCAGGCGTTCACCCCCAGCCTGGTCCCGCTGGGCACGATCGCGTTCCTGGCGATGGCGGCGGCGCTGGGCGCCGGCAGCGGGGCGACCTTCGCCCTGGTGGCGCTGCTGGCCCCGCCGGACAAGGTGGGCTCGGTCACCGGCGTGGTGGGAGCCGCGGGCGGGCTCGGTGGATTCGTGCCGCCGCTGGTGATGGGATTCGTCTACGGCCAGTTCGGTTCCTACGCCGCCGGCCTGTCGGCGCTGGCGGTGGTCGCCGGCGCTGCGCTCGTGCTGGCCGTCACGGCAGTCCGCAAGGCGGCGGGCGCCCCCGGCGGCGCGATGGTCCGGCGGGCCTGAGCGGCCAGGCCAGCCGGCCGCCCGGAAAGGAGACCCGCATGGGTAGACGGGACCCGGCCACAGGCCCGGCCGGCTTGGATAACGAACTGGCGGACGCGCTGGTGCGCACCCGCCGGTTCTTCACCCGCGGCGAGGTCTCGCCCGACCTGCGCACGCTACACAAGACCGGTGGCCGTGCCGCGGACGCCTTCTACCGGGACCGGTGGAGCCACGACAAGGTGGTCCGCTCCACCCACGGGGTGAACTGCACTGGATCGTGCTCGTGGAAGGTGTACGTTAAGGACGGGATCATCACCTGGGAGTCGCAGCAGACCGACTACCCGTCTCCGGGGCCCGACCGCC
>DASYQM010000517.1:0-7304 GCA_036005525.1 Streptosporangiaceae bacterium | reverse complement strand
AGGCATCCAGCCCGAGTGCGAGCGCGGCGACCGTGGTCACCGACCCGGCCAGGCCGACCAGGGTGCGGGCATCGGTGCCTGCGATCTTGGCGGCCACCACGTCGAGCGCGGCGCCGATGTCGGCCCGCGCGGCCGCCACCTCGGCCGGGGTCGGCGGATCGCCGTGCAGGTGCCGCTCGGTCATCCGGACACAGCCGATGTCCACCGAGACGGCGCCACTCACGGCGGCCGCATCCCCGAGCACGAACTCTGTGGAGCCACCGCCGATGTCCGCGACCAGGTACGGCGCGGCCGCTGCGCCGCCCGCCAGTTCGGTGGTCGCGCCCGTGAATGACAGCAAGGCCTCCTCGTCTCCGCTCAGAACCTCCGGCTCGACCCCGAGCACTGCGCGAACTCCGGTCACGAAATCGGCCGCGTTCGCCGCGTCCCGCGTGGCGCTGGTCGCCACCATCCGCACCGCCGACGCCCTCGTCGCCGCCACGATCGCGGCGTAGGACCGCAGCGCCCGCAGGGTCCGCGCCAGCGCCGCCGGGGCGAGCCGCCCGGTGGCGTCAACGCCCTGCCCCAGCCGGACGATCTCCATCCGCCGGTCGACATCAGCGAGTGTGCCCGCGGCCGGGTCCACATCGGCCACAAGCAGCCGCAGTGAGTTCGTGCCGCAGTCGATCGCCGCCACGCGCACCGCTGTAGCGGCACGCACCGCGGTGGCGGCGCTCACCGGACGCTCACCGGGCCCCGGAGCCGACACAGGGGCCCGCCTCCCACCAGGCCCCGGCCGCCTCCGTCGCCTGCCGCCCCAGCGGGTTGGCTCCGGGCACCGCGAGCTCATGCGCGACCAGCGCATGCAGGCACTTGACCCGGTCGGGCATCCCTCCAGCGCTCTGCGTGCTGGGCGGAAGCGGCTCGACCCCCGCGGCCCGGGCCGCCTCGTCGCGCCTCGCGAGGTAATCGCGGTGCGCGGCCAGGTAGGCACGCCGCAGCACGACGTCACTCGCGAGCCGCTGCTGCATCTCCCGCATCACGCCGGCCGCCTCCAGCCTGCTGACCGCGGCGACCGCGCGCGGGCAGGTCAGGTAGTACAGGGTCGGGAACGGCGTCCCGTCGGACAGGCGCGGCGCGGTCTCCACCACGTCCGGGAGCCCGCACGGGCAGCGGTGCGCGACCCGGCGGACGGCCCGTGGCGGGCGGCCCAGTTGCCGCTCGACCACCGCGTCGTCGGCCATCAACGTGGCCTGCCCGGCCCGCCCCGGTCCGCCTGCTGCACCGAGTTCCACAGCCGCTCGTACCAGGGGGTGCCCGCGGCCCGCGCCGCCGCGGAGCCGGACCCTGACCCGCCAATGATCACGTAGCACGTCTGGCCGGGCATGCAGAAGTGCAGCCGGTCCCTGGCAAGCTGCTCGACGTAGGCGGGATCATTGAGCCGCTGCTGCTGTCGTTGCAGCGTCTGGAGCTGCGACAGCATCATCTGCCGTTGCGCCTGCAACTGGTCGATCTGGCGGAACTGGGCGATGTACTCCCGCACCGGGTAGGCCAGGCTCAGCGCGACCGCGCAGATGACTACCGCCAGCACCGCGGCCCGGCTGGTGAACCGGGACCGCTCCGGTGGCGGCGGCCGCCTGCGCTCCGGCATTACTCCCCCGTCGGCGTCCGGGGGAAGGCGGCGGCGCCGGCGTACTCGGCGGCGTCCTCGAGCAGTTCCTCGATCCGCAGCAGCTGGTTGTACTTCGCGACCCGCTCCGACCTGGCCGGGGCCCCGGTCTTGATCTGCCCGCAATTGACCGCCACCGCGAGGTCCGCGATCGTGGTGTCCTCCGTTTCGCCAGACCGGTGACTGATCATGCATGCATAACGGCTGCGCTGTGCGAGCGCGACCGCGTCCAGCGTCTCGGTGATCGTGCCGATCTGGTTCAGCTTGACCAGCAGGGCGTTGGCGGCGCCCTCGGCGATGCCGCGACGGCACCGCTCGGGATTTGTGACGAAGATGTCATCGCCGACGATCTGCACCCGGTCCCCGAGCGCGGCGGTGAGCGCCTGCCAGCCCGCCCAGTCCTCCTCGGCCAGCGGGTCCTCCAGCGAGACGATCGGGTAGGCGTCCAGCCATTCCGCGTAGGTGCTGGCCAGCTCATCGGCGGTGCGGGCCTTGCCCTCGACCGTGTAGGACCCGTCGGCGTAGAACTCGGTGGCTGCGGCGTCGATGGCCAGCGCCACGTCGAGTCCGGGGGTGAACCCGGCCTTGCCGATCGCCTCCACGATGAGATCCAGGGCGGCCCGGTTGCTGGGGAGATCGGGGGCGAAGCCCCCCTCATCCCCCACTCCGGTCGCGAGCCCGTGCTGCTTCACCACGGACTTCAGCGCGTGGTAGGTCTCCGCGCCCCAGCGCACGGCCTCCTCGAAGGTGGCCGGCCCCACCGGAACGATCATGAACTCCTGGATGTCGACGCTGTTGTCCGCGTGGGCACCGCCGTTAAGTATGTTCATCAACGGCACCGGGAGCAGGTGGGCGTTGGGGCCGCCCAGGTAGCGGAACAGCGGCAGGCTGGCGGACTCGGCGGCGGCCTTCGCGACGGCCATGCTGACGGCGACGATCGCGTTGGCGCCGAGCCTGGACTTGTCCGGGGTACGGTCCAGATCGATCATGGCCTGGTCGACAAGGCGCTGGTCGTCGGCGTCGTAACCCAGCAGCGCCGGCTGGATCTCCTCGATGACCCCCTGGACCGCCTGGGTGACCCCCTTGCCGCCGTAGTCGTTGTTCCCGTCGCGGAGTTCGACCGCCTCGAACGCGCCGGTCGATGCCCCGCTGGGGGCCGCCGCCCGGCCTAGCGTGCCGTCATCGAGGATCACCTCGGCTTCCACGGTGGGGTTGCCCCGCGAATCCAGGATCTGCCGGGCGAAGACCGCTTCGATGGAGGCCACGGGTGACTCCTGACAGTTGCGCAGAGGTATCGATTATGGAGCCTAATCGAGCCGCCCGCCCTGGCGCGCCGGCCACGCCGACGCCTGGCGACGTGGCCTGCGGCCGGCTAGCGGCGTCCGGGGCGTTCCCAGGCGCGGACGCGGTCGCGGTACGCGCGTGCCGCCGCGCGCAACTCCAGTTCCGGGTCGAGCCCGGCTTGGCGTGCGCGTGCCACCAGCGCGAACAGTTCGGCGCCGACGTCGCTGACGGCGCGGCCGCCGCCAGCCCCATCGCCGTCGGGCCGGGCGGCACCGTCCGGTGACAGGTCGGCAAGGTCCTCGGGCACGCCGGCCCGCTCGGCACGCCGCTGGAGCTGGGCGGCCAGCGTCAGGGCCGGCTGGCCGAACGGGACCGTGTCGAGCACCGACGCGGATGCCCCACCGGCTCCCGCGCGCTCCGCCGCCTTGATCGCGTCCCAGTTCCGCTTGACCTCCTCCGGGCCGGAGACGGTGACGTCGGCGAACACGTGCGGGTGGCGCCGGATCAGCTTCGCCACGATGCCCTCGGCCACGTCGTCGATGGTGTAGCCGGTCCCGTCGGTGGCCTCCGCCGCGATCCGTGCGTGGAACACCACCTGGAGCAGGACGTCGCCGAGCTCGTCGCGCAGCGCCGCCGGGTCGCCGCTCTCCAGCGCGTCCAGTGCCTCGTAGCACTCCTCCAGCAGATGCGGCGCGAGCGACTCGTGCGTCTGCCGGGCGTCCCACGGGCAGGAAACCCGGAGCTTGTCCATGACCGCCACCAGGCGCAGCAGGGCCTCCCCGGCCCTATCACCGGTCACGGGCGCTCAACGCCAGGGCAGGGCACCGGGCGCGCCGCCCGTGGGCCTCCAGCCCGCCGGGTGGCCGGCCAGGAGCACGAGACATCCTCAGCACTGGGGGGTTAGCTGCGGTTTGGGGGAGGGAGTGGGCTCGCCGCCCTGCGGGGCGGAGAGCGCCGACTCGGCGGGGATGACGGACAGCTGGCCGTAATCCAGCCGGCCGAACTGCGGGTTGACCTTGATCGCCAGGCTCTTGGCCGCATGGCACTGAACGGCGTTGAACTGCTGGCTGAGGGCCTGCAGCGCGCTTTGTTGGGTCGGCAGCGTGCCGCCATCGAGCTTGCGGATGAGTGCCGACTGGATCGCCTGGTACCGGCCCAGTTCCGGCAGCAGGTCCGGCGGCAGCCCGTTGGCCACCGCGAGGTTGGCCAGCGAAACATGGCTTTGCCGGGCCTGTGCCGCAATGGTGGCGCGGGCCCGCTGGCTGTCCGTGCGGGTCACGGTGATGCCGTTGCGGACGGCCATCTGTTCCCGGATGCGGAACCGCACCAGCCAGCTCAGCACCTGCCGTGGCGCCTGCGACAGCGGGAACTGCAGCTGGACCGCCCCGTTGCTGGCCCGGTAGGCCGCCTCCAGGTTGTTGACCTCGTTGGCCAGGGTGGCGTTGGAGATCCCCTGCTCGCCCGTGATCGCGGCCTGCCCCATCCGGACGGTTCCGCAGGCGGTCAGCCCGCCCAGCACGGCCAGGATGCCAGCGGTCACTTTGATCGAAGTGCGGAGCACCGCGACGTCCCTTCTCGAGCGTCCGATCCGGCCGGCGTGGCCGTCATGCGTCCGACCCGGCCTGCCCGGCCTGTCCGGTCTGTTCAGCCTGTCCGGTCTGTTCAGCCTGCCCGGTCTGTTCGGCCGGTGCGGCTGGGCCGGCCGGCCCGGCCGGGCGGTCCTCGCCGACCACCGCCTCGACCAGCTGTGCGCACCAGGCGAGCAGTTCCTGGTCGCGCAGCAGCGGGGCGCCGGGCGGCGCGGGGGCTGAAGGCCGCAGGCCGGGGGTGGCCCTGGGCACCGGTACGAGCATGGTACGCACCGTGGGCTTCAGCACCGTCTTCGGGTACAGCCGCGCCACCCGGACCTGCCGCGAATCGGGCAGCTCCACCGGCGAGAACCGGATGTGGGTGCCCTGCTGGGTGATGTCGGTGAGCCCTGCCCGCCGGGCCTGGGAACGCAGCCGTGCCACCGCCAGCAAGGTCAGCACCGGCTCGGGCGGCGGCCCGTACCGGTCGGTGAGCTCGGCGTGCACCGCGGCGATGTCGGAGTCGGAATCGACGGCGGCGATCCGCGTGTAGGCCTCCAGCCGGAGCCGCTCGCCGGGCACGTACTCGTGCGGGATGTGGGCGTTGACCGGCAGCTCCACCCGGACCTCGGGCCGTTCGGCCGGGCCCGAGTCGCGCAGCTCACTGACCGCCTCCCCGATCATCCGCACGTACAGGTCGAAGCCGACGCCGGCGATGTGCCCGGACTGCTCTCCGCCCAGCAGGTTCCCGGCGCCGCGGATCTCCAGGTCCTTGAGTGCCACGTACATGCCCGCCCCCATCTCGGTGTGCTGGGCGATCGTGGCCAGCCGCTCGTGCGCGGTCTCGGACAGCGCCCGCTCCGGCGGGAACAGGAAGTAGGCGTAGGCGCGCTCGGTACCGCGCCCGACCCGGCCGCGCAGCTGGTGGAGCTGGGCCAGCCCGTAGGCGTCGGCCCGGTCCACGATCAGCGTGTTGGCGTTGGGGATGTCGAGCCCCGCCTCCACGATGGTGGTGGACACCAGCACGTCGTGCTCGCGGTCCAGGAACTGCCCCATGATCCGTTCCAGCTGGTGCTCGTTCATCTGGCCGTGCGCCGCCACCACCCTGGCCTCGGGCACCAGCTCGGCGACACGGGCGGCGACCTTGCCGATGCTGGCGACCCGGTTGTGCACGAAGAACGTCTGGCCGTCACGGAGCAGCTCGCGGCGGATGGCCGCGGCGATCTGCTTCTCGTCGTACTGCCCGACCAGGGTGAGCACCGGGTGCCGTTCCTCGGGCGGGGTCAAGATGGTGGACATCTCCCTGATCCCGGCCACGCCCATCTCCAGCGTGCGCGGGATCGGCGTGGCCGACATGGCGAGCACGTCCACCTCGGTGCGCAGCCGCTTGAGGTACTCCTTGTGCTCCACCCCGAACCGCTGCTCCTCGTCGAGGACGACCAGGCCGAGCCGGGCGAACCGGGTCTCCGGCGACAGCAGCCGGTGGGTGCCGATCACCACGTCCACGGTGCCATCGGCCAGACCGGCCAGGGTGGCCGCCACCTCCCCGTCGCTCTGGAACCGCGACAGCGGCCTCACCACCACCGGAAATGGTGCATAACGCTCACTGAATGTGCTGTAGTGCTGGGCCGCGAGCAGTGTGGTGGGAACCAGGACCGCGACCTGCTTGCCGTCCTGGACCGCCTTGAACGCCGCCCGCACCGCGATCTCGGTCTTGCCGTAGCCGACGTCGCCGCAGATCAGCCGGTCCATCGGGACGGGGCGCTCCATGTCGGCCTTGACCTCGTCGATGGCGCCGAGCTGGTCGGGGGTCTCCACGTACGGGAAGGCGTCCTCCAGTTCGCGCTGCCAGGGCGTGTCGGCGCTGAACGCGTGGCCGGCCGACGCCATCCGGGCCGAGTACAGGCGGATCAGCTCCGAGGCGATCTGCCTGACCGCCTTGCGGGCGCGCCCCTTCGTCTTCGCCCAGTCGGCGCCGCCGAGCCGGTGCAGGGTCGGCGCCTCGCCGCCGACGTACCGGGTGACCTGGTCCAGCTGGTCGGTCGGCACGTACAGCCGGTCCGGCGGCTGGCCGCGCTTGCCCGGCGCGTACTCGATGACCAGGTATTCCCTGACCGCCCCCTGGACGCTGCGGCTGGTCATCTCCAGGTAGCGGCCCACGCCGTGCTGTTCGTGGACGACGTAGTCGCCCGCGGTGAGCTGGAGGGGGTCGATCCCGCCGCGGCGCCGGCTCGGCATCCGCCTGGTATCCCTGCTGCCGGTGCGCTGTCCCGCGACGTCCGCCTCGCAGATCACCGCCAGCCGGGCCGCCTCCCAGGTGAACCCGTGGCTGATGAGCCCGGTTGTGACGGAGGGCACGCCGGGCTCGGGCGGGTCGTCCAGGTCGCCGAGCCGGGCGCCCAGGCCGTCCGCGCGCAGCATCTCGGCCAGCCGCTGCGCCGGGCCATGGCCCTCGGTGACGAGCACCACGCGCCACCGGCCGGCCAGCCAGCGCCGCACGTCGGCCAGCGCCCGGGCGGTGTCGCCCCGGTAGCCTTCCGCCGGGCTCGCCCCGATACGCAGCGCCCGGCGTCCCGCCGCATCGTCGTCCACGCCGCTGCGCCCGCCGGGAGCGTCCCGGCTGGGAGCGTCCCCGCCAGGTGCGTCGGCCCGGTCTCCCGCGGCCGTGCCGGGGCTCTCGAACGGGGTGACCGTCCACCACGGCAGCCCCAGGCTGTCTGCCGCCGCCCGGACCTGCGTGATGGAGCGGAAAGCGGCGGCGCCCAGGTCGATCGGCGCCTGCCCGCCCGCCGCGGCGTTCACCC
>DASYQM010000516.1:0-1909 GCA_036005525.1 Streptosporangiaceae bacterium | reverse complement strand
CGGCGCTCGCCATCGTGCTGACCGTCGCGGCCTGCACCGCACCAGCCCGGCCGCGGGCGCCCGGGTCCGCGGCCTCTGCGCGGGCGGCGGCACCGGGCGCCATCTCGGGTTCTTCGCCTTCCCTCGTGACGATGGCCGGCGCCAAGCATTGCCCGGTGACACTTCCCCGCCGGGTGGGCCCCTCCGGGCTCGCGCGTCAGCGGTTCTTCGGCTGGGGAAGCTCGTTCGGCAACGGGAAGCTGTGGGTGGGCGGGCTGTGGCCGCACGGCGTGATCGCGGCGAGCGCGGGTTTTGTCGATCGTCGCGGCCGGGTGGGCATGAAGTTCGGCTGGTGGCGCACGGTGCCCGGCCGTCTGCACATAACCGGCCGGCGGCTCGACGCGCCGGCTCCGCCGCTGCGAGCCGATGTCCCGGCCGGATACGGCGCGGCCGGCTTTCAGCCAAGCGGGGTGACCTTCCCCACCGAGGGGTGCTGGGAAGTGACCGGAACGGTCCACCGGACCTCCCTCACGTTCGTCACCTTCGTGATCAAGAAGGGGAAAACGAGCGGGTAGAGCTGTCCGTGCGGCGAACTGCTCACCCACGCGCAGACACTACGGGGCGGCTGCCGCCATCTGCGCCTGGCCGGAGCCACTGGCAGCGCCGCCGCCCTGCGCTAGAACAACCGGCGCCCCACCGGCCACCTCAGGCCCTTGTGGCCACATGATCAACGACTTTGCCGATGTCCCCTGGCTGCCGCGGCGGGCGTGGACTGCCCTGGATACCGGGCACGATGGCTGTGCAGGGGGATCACTGAGGAGTTTGCCACAGTGACATCCGGTCCTATCGAGCCGTGCCCGGTCGATGCGGTGCCCGGCGTGTTGGCGGCGTTCGCCAAGGCACCCCTGGTGGCGCTGGGGGAGGCGCACTGGCTTGCGGAACAGGCCGAGTTCGTTGCCCGGCTGATCGGGCATCCCGCCTTCCCCGCGGTTGCCGGTGACATCGTGGTCGAGTTCGGCAACGCGCGATACCAGGAGCTGGCCGACGCCTTCGCCGGCGGAGAACCGGTCGACCACCGCGCCTTGCCGCGCGTCTGGCAGCATGTCGGCGGGCCGGGGCAGGCGTTCACCTCACCCATCTACAGCGAGTTCTTCCACACCGTGCGGGCCATCAATGCCTCCCGCCCGCCGGGCCAGCAGGTGCGGGTGCTGCTGGGTGATCCTCCCGATTGGTACCTGCGCAGCGGCTCTCCGGACACCTGGGCGCTGCGCAATCCGCGCGATGCCCGCTTCGCCCAGGTGACCAGACGGCATGTCCTGGACCGGGGCCGGCGCGCCCTGCTCCTGGCGGGCGCCGGCCATTTCTCCCGCCGCTCCGAATCCGCCGCCGAGGAAGGCAATGCGGTGCAGCGGCTTGAGCATGCCTCTCCCGGCAGCACCTACGTCGTCGTCCCCCACTTCGTCTTCCCCGACGTGCTGGCCGCCCGACGGCCAGACGTGCATGCCCTGGAGGCAAGGCTGGCCTCGTGGCAAGCCCCCGCGCTGGCCCCGGTGGCGGGGACGTGGCTGGCACGAACCGACGCCCTGCTGTACTTCAGCGACGCTGCCCGCGTGATCAACCCCGATGGCAGCACCACGCTCACCCCGGTTCGGTATCTCGGTGCCGATGGCCAGGTGCTGGACAAGATCCGCCTCGGTGACATGGTGGATGCTCTGCTGTACCTGGGGCCGCAACACAGGCTGACACTGATCCCCCACCTGCGAACACGGCACCCACGACAAATGAGAAGCTAAGGTCATGGCTGGCGCAACCATGACAATCCCGGCCGCGGCGGCGGCCGGGGCGCCGTGCGGTCGAGCGAGGGGACAGCGGCCTCAGCGCGGTCGCAGCCGCCGGACCAGTCTGCGCCGCCTGCCGCAGGCAGTAAGGG
>DASYQM010000515.1:0-3798 GCA_036005525.1 Streptosporangiaceae bacterium | reverse complement strand
CGAGCCCGCAGGGCTTGCTGGGCGCAGCCGCTCCGTGATCCCGACCAGTTCGACTGTAGAGGTGTGCCCATACTGCCGCGCGCGGCTCCCGGATCCGGCGCACCAGCCTGGGGCTATAGCTGGGTTGTGATCACGATTCTGGTACGTCCGGCTGGCACGTGAAACTAGATGGCGCGGAGCATTCGTTGTTTGGATCGAGGACGGGCGGAATCATCACCTACTCCTTGACCCCATTTGGCCCCTCACTGATCTCGGGGTGAAGGCGGAAGGCTTACGCCATGAAGTGGACGCGCCGCACCCAGCGGTGCAGCTTCGGCCACGGACGCGATGCGCACCGCCATTACCGGCAGGGCACCGACTGCGCACTCTGCGAGTGCCCGCGCTGGTCACCCCCGAATCCGGTGTATCGACTACTCCGTCGCCGCGCCGGGTTACACCGGCGGGATGCGGAGCTGGCCGGTTCACTGCAGCTCCACAACGGCGAGCACACCACGGTGATCGGTGCCGGGCACTCGAACGACCCGCGACTCGCGCACGGTAGTTCCGGCACGCGACACGAGCACGTGGTCCAGCCGCATGACCGGCGGGAACGCATGGCCGACCGGCCAGGTGAAGCCCGGCCACGGGCGCTTCTGGGCGACGTCGGCGCAGTCCAGAAACCCAGCAGCAAGAAGGTCCCGGAACGGTCGGTGATCGCGGCTCGCGTTGAAATCTCCGGCCACTACCTGCGGCCCGTCGGTCTCGGCCAGCGTCGACCGAATCAGCATTAGCTCTTCCTCCCACCGACGGTCCTGGCCGCTCACCGGGGCAATCGGATGGACCGCAGTCAGCGTCAGTGTCCGCCCGTCCGGTAGATCGATGCGCGCGCGGGGCGCCGCTGCTATCAGGTCCGGTACCGGCGAAAGCGGGACCAGCGGCCAGCGCGCCCAGAGCCCGGTGCCAGCCGAACCGGGGCGCGGATCGAGATGGCAAAAGGGCAGCAGATCTGTCACACCGGCATTCGCCAGCCGATGCACGGTTTCCTGAGACAGTTCCTGGAGTGCGAGAACGTTCACCTCGTACCGCTCCAGGTTGCGGAGGACGATCGCCGGGTCGACCGAGCCAGCCTCAACGTTCAGGCTGAGAACACGCAGACAGAGTGCTCCTCGCTGGTCGAACACGGAGATGGGTTGCGGTACGGCGCTGTGGCGTGTCCGGTTAAGCGGAGGCATCTGCCAGGCCACCAGCGTAACGGCAGGGAATGCAAGCAACACTGTGAGCCGCCACGTCGCTGTCGCTGCGATCACCATCCCAGCGACAGCGGGCAATGTGGCTACGGGGGCAAGCGCCGCCAGTTTCGGACACGGGTTCGGTGGCCTTCCCCCGAGCGCCCGGGCAGCCAGGAGAGGCAAGGCGAGCGCGGTAAGGACGAAGGCCACCACCCAGCTCATGTCGCCTCACCTCTGTTTGTCCAGGTTACGGTGGCCGATCACTGCCTGCGAATTGCAGCGACCCCGACGAGTGCTCTCGGCCCCCGCCTTTCAGGCATCAGCGTGCTAGCCCTCATCTCGCCGAACTAGGCCACCGGTATGGGGTGGTAGGGGCCCGGCTCCGCGCCGCTGGTCACGGCCCTGGTGCCGGGCAGCTCAACCGCCTGCAGTTAACAGTTACCATCAGGGCATCGTGAGCCCTGTGACCACTGTGACCGTGCGCGCGCCGGCGAAGCTGAACCTGCAGCTCGCCGTGGGCCCGGTCCGGGCCGATGGCTACCACGACCTGGTGACGGTGTTCCACGCGGTCTCTCTGTTCGACGAGGTGACCGTGGCGCCTGCGGAGCGCGACAGCGTGATCGTCACCGGCGAGGGGGCGAACAGTGTGCCGGCGGACGGCAGCAACCTCGCCGCCCGCGCCGCCGGGGCACTGCTGCGTGCGGCCGCGCCCGGCGCTCCGGACGCTCCCGGGCTGGCGATCAGGATCGCCAAGCGGATCCCGGTGGCGGCCGGCCTGGCCGGTGGCAGCGCCGACGCCGCCGCCACCCTGGTGGCGTGCAATGAGCTATGGCACACCGGCCTGAGCCAGCAGGACCTGCGTGAGCTGGCGTCAGCGATCGGCAGCGATGTCGCGTTCAGCCTGCTGGGCGGGACCGCGATCGGGACGGGACGGGGAGAGCAGGTCACCCCGGCGCTCGCGTCGGGCACGTTCCACTGGATCCTGGCGTTCGCCACCGGCGGGCTGTCCACGGGCGACGTGTACGCTGCATGCGACCGCGTCCGCGCCGCCCGGGGCGACGCCGTCCTCGAGCCGTCACTCGACAACGCGCTCATGGCCGCGCTGCGCTCAGGCGATCCGGCCGAGCTCGGCCCGCTGCTGTCCAACGACCTGCAGCCGGCCGCGATCTCGCTCCGGCCGGAACTGCGGCGGGCACTGGCGGCAGGCCGTGAGCTCGGCGCGCTTGGTGCCATGGTCTCGGGCTCCGGGCCCACGTGCGCCTTCCTCGCCAGGAACCTCGGCCACGCGCAGAAACTGGCGGTCACACTGGCCGGGGCGGGTGTCTGCAGAGGCGTCGCTCCGGTCACCGGCCCGGTGCCGGGAGCGTGCGTCACGGCCGACGCGACGGAGCAGGCATGAACCTGGTCAACCTCGAGAAGGTGGTCAAGGGATACGGGCAGCGGCTGCTGCTGGACGGCGTATCGGCCGGGGTGGCAGCGGGTGAGCGCGTGGGCATGGTCGGGCGCTCCATGTAACGTCCGGGAGGCTCCACAGTCTCCGCAGATCTCCATTCGCTCCGGCATTGGGCTTAGTATCCGCCGGGTACCCGGGTTTCGCCCATCCTTTCGTCAACTGGTCTGCGGCCCGTGCGGGTCAGCGGCCAAGAGCCCCTGGTGAACCCACGGCGGCGCCCGCGCGTCGACAGCACAACCTCGCGGGACAGGCACAAGAACCATGCACGAGAACGCCTGGCAGAACATCGGCCGGCGCCGACGGGCGCGGCGCCGGCGCCTCATGCTCCTGTGGCTGGCCACGCTCGTGCTGCTGGCCATCGCGACTGCGGTCGCGGTTGTCGCCGTCTACCGGGCCGGCGCAGTCGGCGGTTAACCCGGCCGCTCACTTGCACTTCCACGGCATGAGCACCGAGAAGATCGCTGCCATCCTTGCCCGGACCGGCGCCGCGTCCTAGCCCGATGGCGGCCAGCCGCCGGATGCGCTGACGCGGGATTGCGATAGTGCTCTATCCGGGCCGGGCGTCAGGTGGCTGCCCGGCCCCGGGTCATGCCGGGGTGGGTGGATGGATGCCCCGTGCTGCCCCAGCCGAACTGGAGGCTTTACCGGACCTTGACCCACTCGGGGGATGACATTGGCCCCGCTTTGCGACAGTCTGTTCGGGTTGGGGGGCGGTTAGCGGGCAGGCCATGCTGGCCCATTCTTCTGGCGCCGGGTTTTGAGCCGCCGGGAGAAGCGTCCGGGGAAACATCGCCTTGTGACCTCCAACGGATCGGCACGGGGTGGGGGGAACGATGCGGTCGCGGGAGCATGAGGACGCGCCGCGGTCTGGACACGCTGATCCCGCGATAACAGCGCCAGAATCCGGCGAGGCAGCGGGGGCCCCGTGACCAAGACTCGCGCAGCCAGTGCGGCGGCTGACCGGGATACCGCCGACACGACGGTAGCGCTCTACACCGCGTATTACCGGCCGCTGGTGCAGCTGGCGGCGCTACTCGTGCACGACAAGGGGACGGCGGAGGACGTGGTGCAGGACGCCTTCATCGCGATGCACGCCAACTGGCGTCGGCTCCGGGGCCGCGGCAGCGCAGCCTGGTA
>DASYQM010000514.1:0-9827 GCA_036005525.1 Streptosporangiaceae bacterium | reverse complement strand
CGCTCGCAGTGCCGCGTATCCGGCTGAGGCTGCCGGTGCCCGTTGCACGTCGCCGGGCCAGACCCCTGGCCTGGCGTCGGCGGATGGGGAAGCGGTGACATGATGAACGTCTTCGCCGCCAAAGACCTGGAGGCCGCGGACCTGCTGGCCCTGACCCAGTACGACGACCGCGCGCCGGCGGCGGTGACCGGCGCCACCGGCCAGCGGCGGCCAGGGCCGTCACACGATACGCCTGGTCGGCACGGGGGGGCGTGTCGCGCGGAGTGAGTTTGCGGCCGGAGGTGACCGATGACACCCGGCTGGCGCTGGCCAGGGAGCGTTTCCTGACAGGGGAGCTGGTCGAGCCGGGCCTGGTGCGTGACACGATCATGGCGTCGTGGTGGCGCTGCCGGGAGTGGCATGTCGCGGCCGACCGCCTTGACCTTTCCTACGTCCGCGATCCCGACCGCGGCACCCTGCTGGCCCGCGTCGCCTTGCCGGTGCTGCAGAGCGTGCGCGAGAGCCTTGAGGGCGAGCCGGTCAGCGTCGTCCTTAGCGACGGGGGCGGTGTCGTGCTGTCCAGGCTGACAGCCGGCCACGATCTTGAGCGGCATCTCGACGGTGTCCAGCTGGCGCCGGGTTTCAGCTACGCCGAGGAGTTCGTCGGCACTAACGGGATCGGCACGGCGCTGGAGAGTGGCCAGGCGGCGCACGTGTTCGGGCATGAGCATTACGCCGGGCAGCTGGGGGATCTTGCCGGCGCCGGGGTGCCGGTCCGCCATCCGATCTCTGGCCAGGTGATCGGGGCGGTGGGCTTGACCTGCTGGCGCAGGGACGCCGGGCGGCTGCTGATCGCGCTCGCCCAGAGCACCGCCGACCGGGTCGCACAGGCGCTGCTCAATGACAGCAGCGCGCGGGAGGTCCGGCTGCTGCAGGAGTATCTGCGGGCCTGCCGACACACGGGCGGGATCGTCTTCGCGCTAACCAGCGACTTGGTACTGACGAACGACCGTGCGCGGGACGTGCTCGACCCCGGCGACCAGGCCGCGCTGCTCGGGCACGCAGCCGGGGTCCTGGCCGGTGACCACCGTGGTGCCGTGGATGTCGGCCTGCCTACCGGGGCCAGGGCCCGGATGTACTGCCGCTCCCTGCGCGGGCAGGGCCGGCGACGGCTCGGTGGTGGCGTGGTGCATGTGAAGCTGCTCGAGCTGGCCAGCAGGCCAGCAGCCGGGGGCGGGGCAGGCTCGCAGGCGCGCAGGTTCGGACGCGGCCTGGTCGGTTCCGGTCCGCTGTGGCTGCGCGGGTGCGATCAGGTGGATGCGGCCTGCGCCTCGGGCGCGTGGCTCTGGCTGGCGGGCGAGCCCGGGACCGGCAAGCTGGCGCTGCTGCGGGCCGTCCACCGGCGCCGTAACCCGGCCGGCACGTTCCGTGTACTCGATGCCGCCGACGCCGATGATCACCACTGGATGGTGCGGGCGCTCGGCGAACTGCTCGAGGGCGAGGGGGGCCTAGCCATCCGGCACATCGACCGGCTCGGCGCCGTCCGGCTGCGGGCGCTGGGGATAGCGCTGGAGCAAGCGCTGGCCGCGGGCCGGCAGCAAGCGCTCTGGGTTGCGGTCACGCTCAGCCAAAACCCGGCCAGCGGCCATCTGGCCGGGCTGCTGAAGTTCTTCCCCAGTGCCGTGGAGCTTCCCCCGCTCCGCCACCATATCGAGGACCTGCACAAGCTCGTGCCGTTCTTCCTGGCTAAGCTGAGCCGACATAGCCCCCTGACGTGCTCGCCCGAGGCGATGCAGCTGCTACTGCGGTCGAGCTGGGCGGGCAACACCGAGCAGCTCTGGCAGATGCTCAGACGGGTCGTCCAGCGCCGGCGCACCGGGACAATCTATCCGGCTGACCTGCCGCCGGAATGCTGGAGCGTGAGCCGACGGCTGCTCGGCCCGCTGGAGTCCATGCAGCGCGATGCCATTGTGCAGAGCTTGCTGGACCACCAGGGCAACAAAGCCAAGGGAGCCCGATCACTGGGCATGTCCCGGGCGACGATCTACCGCAAGATCCACCAGTACGGGATCATCACCCCGGCCAGCTGACCGGCGGTGCGACACCGTTTGGCTCATATATTGACATCAGCGGAGTGCCGTGGGGAGCACGTGTCCCTTCGCCGCTGGCGGCGGGGCGCCACAGCGCGCCATCGCGGATATGGCCGTCACTATCGGCCTGCTGCGCCCGGCCGGGACGGGACCGGCCACCAGCGTCGGCGAACTGCGGCGCGAGTCGCCGCCATGACCTTGCTGGGCGTGACCAGGTGCCGGTACCGGTCGCGCCGTACGCCTTCAAGATGACACGAACTATGCGGGCGCTTCCCCGCCGATGCCGGCCAGGACCGCCAGGACTTCGCCGATGGTTCGTTCCCGGCTGACGGACTCCGGCAGCGGCAGGTGCGCCTGGATCTGGTAGCGGTTGCGGCGGCCGTCCTTCTGCTTCACGACGTACCCGGCCCCAGCCAGATCGGTGACGATGCCGTAAGCCGTACGCTCGGTGATGCCCACCCTGGCGGCGATGTCGCGCAGCCGCACGCCCGGGTCGTGGGCGATGCACAGCAGCACCCGGGCGTGGTTGGTCAGGAAGCTCCACTCTGCCATGCCTGGCAGGTTATCGCAATTTGTTTCCGGAAGTCTATTGCTAGTTTTGGTCTGCGAACGTAGCGTGAAGACAGCCCTCCGGGGCCGGGCTGGTGTTCGTGGTGCTGGTCCCTCCATCGTGGAATCGGCAAGTAAGGGACGGCCATGAACGCAACGACAGGCACGGCCGGCCGCGCTGCGACGCCCTCCGGGAACGGCGGCGAAACCCCGCCGCCAGCGCTGCGGCGGCAGACGATGCAGGCGATCGTGCAGGACACCTACGGGGCCGCCGACGTGTGGCGCGTCGAAGAGATCGCCCTGCCCGAGATCGCCGGCAACGAGGTACTCGTGAAGGTCCACGCCGCCGGGCTCGACCGGGGCACTTGGCACCTCATGGCCGGCCAGCCGTACCTGATGCGCCTCATGGGCTACGGCTTGCGCACACCCAAGAACCGCGTTCCCGGGCTCGACGTCGCCGGCTCGGTCGTGGCGGCCGGCGCAGAGGTGACCAGGTTCGCGGCCGGCGACGAGGTCTTCGGCATCAGCCAGGGTTCCTTCGCCGACTACGCGTGCGCCCGCGAGGGCAAGCTCGCGCGCAAGCCGGCGGACCTCACCTTCGGTCAGGCCGCGGCCGTCGCGGTCTCCGGCCTGACCGCCCTGCAGGGTCTTCGCGACGCCGGGCGCCTCCAGCCAGGGCAGCACGTGCTGATCATCGGCGCATCGGGAGGCGTCGGCACGTTCGCCGTGCAGATCGCCAAGGCCTTCGGCGCACAGGTCACCGGCGTGTGCAGCACCGCGAAGACCGGCCTGGTCGCCTCGATCGGCGCCGACCACGTCATCGACTACAGCCAAGACGACTTCGCGGACGGTCCCCAGCGCTACGACCTCATCCTCGACCTCGGCGGCAACTCGCCGCTGTCTCGGCTGCGGCGCGCGCTGACCCCGGCCGGAACGCTCGTCATCGTCGGCGGCGAAGACGGCGGCCGCTGGACCGGAATGGGCCGCCAGCTGCGGGCCGTGGCCCTCTCACCATTCGTCCGCCAGCGGCTCACCATGCTCACCTCCAGACAGCGCCACGCCGACCTCGAGCGTCTCGCTCAGCTCATCGGAGCCGGCGAGCTCACCCCGGTCATCGACAAGACCTACCTGCTGCACCAGGCGCCCGAAGCCATGCGTGACCTCGAAGCGGGACACGCCCAGGGAAAGCTCGTCATCACGGTGACAGACGCCGGATGAGAGGAGCGCGCGAGGGCCTGAAACCGCCATGACCGCTCTGGATTTGCCGTGCAGGCCGCCGGAGCTGCTGTGGCACCGCTGGGGGAGTCATGACACAGTCACTCAAAACTCACGCCGGACCGTCCGCGGTGACCGTCAAGCACGGGGGCCGGCTCTTGCCACCAGCCCGGTACAGGCATCCGGGCGACATGATTCGTCTGATCATCGCTGGGCTGGTGCTCGCCGGAGCGCTGACGGTAACCGTCATCACGCATGCCACTTATGCGGGTGCCAGCGCTGCTGCCGTGACTGCTGTTGCGCCTTCGACCGTGGCGGGCCGGGTGCTGGCCGGGCTCGTGCAATTGCTCTTCGTCGCCGGGGCCGTCACCGCGATAGTCGTCACGTTGCGTTACCGCCGGTTCCGGCTGCTGGCCAGCCTGGCGGGCGTCGCGGTATTGGCAGGCGGCGCGCTGGCCGGGATCGTTCAGCTGGCGGGCGGGGAGCGTCCACGTGCTCTGGCCGCCGGTGCCGGTCAATGGTCGTGGCTTACCGGCGCGCCGCTGGTGGGCCCCGCGCTTCTTGCCGCTGCCGTGGCCGGCGCGGTCGCCGCCGCGCCGTGGCTCAGCCGTCCGTGGCGGCGCACCGCCTGGGCCGCACTGTGGCTGGCGGCCATTGTGCGGCTGATCACCGGCGCGGCCTCTCCGGTGGAAGTGGTTCTGGCGTTCGCAGCCGGGGTGACGGTCGGCGCCGGTGTGCTCGTCCTGTTCGGCGTGCCCGACCGGCGCATCGGGCCCGACGGGATCGCGGCGGCCCTTGCCTCGGCGGGCCTGCCGGTCGCCCGCGTAGAGCCGGCCGCCGTCGAGGCGAAGGGCTCGCGGCCTTTCACCGCGGCGGCCGAAGACGGGGAGCCTTTGTTCATCAAGGTCCTCGGAGCGGATCAGCGGGACGCCGACCTGCTGTACCGCGCCTACCGGTTCATCCGACTGCGCGACATCGGCGACACCCGCCCCGCCGCATCCCTCATTCAGGCCGTCGAGCACCAAGCGCTCGCCGCGGTCATGGCCGAGCGGGCCGGGGTGGCGGTGCCCGCCGTCCGCCAGGTGATCAAGACCGCCGATGGGTCTGCGCTGCTGGCAATGGAACGCGTGGACGGCAGCTCCCTCGACCGGATCCCCGAGCAAGACCTTAGCGAAACGATGCTCCGGGAGCTGTGGAAGCAGGTGGATGGGCTGCACCGGGCGAAAATCGCGCACCGCTCGCTGCGGGCGGCCAACATCGTGGTTGACCGTGCTTGTCGGCCCTGGATCGTCGACTTCAGCTTCTCCGAACTGGGCGCCACGCAGCGCCAGATGGCGCTCGACGTCGCCGAGCTGCTGGCCTCGCTGGCCGCCATGATCGGGGCCGGCGGGGCGGTCGGCAGCGCCGTCGCGGTCATCGGCCCAGACGGCGTCGGAGCCGCGGTGCCGTTGCTGCAGCCACTCGCTCTGTCCGCCGGCACCCGGCGCGCGATCGCACGCCATGACGGCCTCCTGACCAGGACCCGGGCGGCTGCGGCCGCGGCGAGTGGCCGGAAAGACCAGGAACTGGCCCGGATCCAGCGCGTCCGCCTAAGAACGCTGCTGGCGATCGCCGCTGTCGCGGGTGCGTTCTACTACTTGCTCCCTCAGCTGGCGCAAGTGGGAAGCAGCTGGCAAGCCGTCCAGTCGGCCGACTGGGCATGGCTCCCCCTGGTCATCGTCTTGTCGGCCACGACCTACCTGGCCAGTGCTATCGGGCTCATGGGCGCGGTGCTGCCGCGGATCCGGTTCTGGCCGACCGTGCTGGCCCAGGCTGCCTCATCGTTTGTCAACAGGGTGTCCCCGGCCAACGTCGGCGGCATGGCATTGAATGCCCGGTACCTGCAGAAATCCGGGGTGGAGGCCAGCGCCGGCGTCGCCGCGGTCGGAGTCAACAGCCTTGCGGGCGCCATCGCGCACCTGGTTTTGCTGGTGGTCTTCTTCGCCTGGTCAGGCCGAAATATCGCCCAGGCCTTCAAGCTGCCGTCGGGGAGCAAGCTGCTGCTGATTCTCGCCATTGTTCTGGCGATCGTCGGCATCGTGCTGGCGACCCGTCCGGGCCGCCGGTTCGCCGCGGGCAAGCTGATCCCCGGGCTGAAGTCGGCCGCCGCCAGCCTCCGGCGGGTGGCGCAGAACCCGGTCAAGATGATCATGCTGTTCGGGGGGTCGGTGCTGATCACGCTGGCCTACGTGGGCGCGCTCGCCGCCTCTATCCAGGCGTTTGGCGGGGGCCCGGGCATCATCCTCATCGGCGCTGTGTACATGGGTGCCGCGGCGATCGCGGCCGCCGCCCCCAGCCCGGGCGGGCTGGGCGCTATAGAGGCGGCCCTGGTCGCGGGCCTGACCGGTGTCGGCATGGCGGCGGGACCCGCCGTTTCCGCCGTGTTGCTGTACCGGCTGGCCACCTACTGGCTGCCGGTGGCGCCGGGCTGGCTGTCCTGGCGCGCCCTGCTACGGCGGGACTACGTATGAAACCGCGCGCGGCGCTTCTAGCGGCCTGCATTGGGCTGGCGGCCACGCTGTCAGCCTGTACGTCCTCAACCGGCCACGCCTCGTGGGCAGCCGGGAAGCCGGCCAGCCGGCCCGGCCCGGTCATCACGGTCGGGTCGTTCGATTTCCCCGAGAGTGTCCTGCTCGCCGAGATTTATGGGCAGGCGCTCGCGGCGAACAAGTTCCCGGTACGGATCCTGCCGAACCTAGGCCCGCGCGAGGTGGTGGATCCGGCGCTGATGGATGGCCTGGTCCAGCTGGTACCCGAGTACGCGGGGTCGGCGCTGGAATTCGTCACCCTGGGAAGATTGTCGGCCCCGTCCGATGCCGGGGCGGCCAACCGGGCCCTCGCGGGGTCGGTGGCGCGCCGCGGGCTCGTGGCGGGCCGCTCGGCTCCGGCGCAGGACACCAACGCGATCGTGGTCACCGCCGCGACCGCGGCCCGCTACCGGCTGAAGTCGATCGCTGACCTCGCCAGGGTGCGGGGCCTGGTGTTCGGTGGTCCGCCCGAGTGCCCGGGACGCGCCTACTGCCTGCCGGGGCTGAAGCAGGCCTACGGGCTGCGCTTCAAGGCGTTCATCCCGCTCGACGCCGGGGGGCCGCTGACCCGGCAGGCTCTGGAGGCGGGATACATCGGCGCCGCGTTGCTGTTCACCACCGATCCGAGCATCCGGGCGCGGCATCTCGTCGTCCTGGCCGACGATCGCGGGCTGCAGCCGGCCGAGAACATCACTCCCCTGGTGCGCAGGGATGTCATCGCCCGCTATGGCCCACACCTGGTCGCGGTGCTGAACAGGGTGTCGGCCCTCCTGGACACCGGCACACTGCGTGCCCTCAACGCGCGGGTTGAGCGGGCGGGGCAGAACCCCCGGCTGGTGGCCGGCAGCTGGCTGCGCGCACATGAGCTGATCCCGGCGGGGGGTGCAGCACGTTGAGTCAGGACATCGGGCGCGTGATGGTCGGGGACGGCCCGGCCAGCTTGCCGCCGGGCCCGGCCGTCCGCAAAACCCGCCGTCAGCGCCGCCCGACCGGTGCGCCGCCGCCGCTGCCGCACCCGGTCAGCATCACCACCACGGTGTGGCTGGTCCTCGTGGCCATGGTCCTCGCCGGTGCGTTCGTGGCCACCCAGCACACGCCGTGGCTCCGGATCGATGATCGGGTCAGTACCTGGGTGCTGCGACCGCTGGCAGGGATGCGGACGCCGTGGCTGACCGATGTGGCCAACACGATCAAGGTGGCGGGCACCAGCTGGGGGGTCACCGTGCTCGGCCTGTCGGTGGTTGCCCTGACTATGGCGTTCCGGCGCTGGCGGCACCTGCTGGTATTCATGGGCAGCCTGTTCTTCCTGGAGATCGTCGGAACGTGGATCTACGAGGCGCTGTCCAGGCCACGCCCGTATGACGTGCCGATCATCGCCAGCTGGGCCGGGTACTCGGGGGGGTCGCCCCCAGTGGCGGTCCTCACGATCATCCTGATGGGCATCGTCTACTGCCTGGCCGTGCCGGGCCGTCCCCGCACCTACGCCAAGGTGGCTGTGATCGCCGTGGTCGCCCTGTTCGGTCTCGCCCGCCTGTACCTGGGGGTCGATCACCCGGGCGATGTACTGCTCGGTGCGGCGTTTGCCGTGGCGATCGCGGTCACCACGTTCCGTTTCTTCACCCCGAACGAGGTGTTCCCGGTCGCCTACCGGCGGGGCAAGGCCGCACACGTGGACGTGACGGGCCGGCGCGGCGAGGCGATCCGCACAGCGGTGCGTGACCAGCTCGGGCTGACCGTGACCGAGATCAAGCCGGTCGGGCTCGAGTCGTCCGCGGGCTCTACCCCGCTGCGGCTGCGCGTCGAGGGGGGCGCCGAGGAGTACCTGTTCGCCAAGCTCTACACCAAGGGCCACGTCCGCGCCGACCGCTGGTACAAGCTGGGGCGGGCCATCCTTTATGGCTCGCTGGAGGACGAGTCTCCCTTCAAGACGGTGCGGCGCCTGGTCACCTACGAGGACTATGCCCTGCGCCTGCTGCAGGACATCGGGGTCCACTCGGCCAGGTCCTACGGCATTGTCGAGATCACCCCCGAGCGTGAGTACCTGCTGGCTACGGAGTTCTTCAAGGATGCCGTCGAGATCGGCGAGGCCCCTGTCGACGACGAGATCATCGACCAGGGGCTGCAGCTGATCCGCATGCTGTGGGACGCCGGGATCGCGCACCGCGACATCAAGCCGGGCAACCTCATGGTCCGCCCCGGGGAGTTGCTGCTGATCGACGTGGCCTTCGCCCAGGTGCGGCCCTCGCCGTGGCGGCAGGCGGTCGACCTGGGCAACATGATGCTGGTGCTCGCCGTGCGCACCGACCCGCAGCGCGTCTACCGCCAGGCGCTAACCTACTTCACCGAGGCTGAGCTCGCGGAAGCCTTCGCCGCCACCCGAGGGGTCGCGAGCCCGACCCAGCTACGCGCGTTCATGAAGCGAGACCCGCGCGACCTGCTCGGCGAGTTCCGCGCCCTCGCGCCGGCACGGGAACCGATCGTGCTGCAGCGCTGGAGCATCCGGCGGGTCGCACTGGCGGCCGGGTTGCTCGGCGTCACCGCCCTAGCGGTGAATGTCGGGGTGCACGCCTTCTTCCCAGCCGAAAATGGGGGCGTCTCCGCCCCCAGCTGCGGCACCGGCCACTCGATGATCCTCAGCGCCCAGGCAGTCCCGTCGGCGGCCATGCTGCCCTGCATCGCCGCGCTCCCGTCAGGCTGGAGTATTGGCGGCGCGGACATCGCCAGCGGGAGGGTCAGCCTGCGACTGGACTCCGATCGCGCAGGATCAGGAGCCATCACCGTAACCCTGACGGCCACCTGCGACACCTCGGGCGCCCAGCAGATCCCATCCGACCAGCCCGGAATGCGGCGGTTCGAGCATCCGCTGAGCCTGGTGCCAAAGTTCTCCGACCTCCGCTACTACACCTTCCCCGGCGGCTGCCTCACCTACCGGTTCAGCTTCGCGCCAGGCGCATCCCCCGTGCTGGCCGGCGCCGCCGACAGCGCGCTCTCATTCCAGCCCCGGTCGGCGCTCGTCGATTTTGTCCAGCGCACCGAGGGCCTTGCGCTGTGCGGGCGAGGTGCCGCGTGCCCAGGATGAGCCGGGAGGCGGCACCACAGCGGGGCGAGCAGCAGCTTTATGCCGCATCCTGATCTCACCTCTGCGGGTTCGCCCAGGCTAGCCCGCTGGGCGGCGGGTGCGAGACGGCCGGGACGCTGCCGGGATTGCTATGTGTGGGGCGCAGGCGTCGCAGGTCGCACCGGGCTGGGCTGCGATTCCGGGTTCGGATACGGCCCGGCGGGCCGTTGCTTCCGCCGTTCTGGCTACCCGGCCGTCGGTCAAGTCAGGATATTGTTGACGCAGCATCTACCGGACCAGCGGCGTTCTCATGCCACGAACGCTGGCCCGGCACGGCCGCTCAAGACCCTGGCGGCACATCACCAGCCA
>DASYQM010000513.1:0-4213 GCA_036005525.1 Streptosporangiaceae bacterium | reverse complement strand
CGGGCGCCGAGCCCGGCCCGGGATACGAGCCCGCCGGCCAGCCCGCCGAGGCGGGCCAGGCGGGATACGCTGCCGAGTCGGTGTTCACGCCCGTGCCCCCGGCCGAGCAGCCCCCGCCCGCCGCGCCCCAGGCAGAGCAGCCTGCGCCCGCGGCACCCCCGGCAGAGCAGGCCCCACCCGCCGCGCCCGCGGCAGAGCCCGCGCAGGCCGAGCAGGCCCTGCCCGCCGAGCAGGCTCCGCCCCAGCCGGCCGAGCAGCCCGCCGCCGAGGCCCCACTGGCGCCACCGGCTGAGGCTGCCCCCCCGGCTCCGCCGCCCCAGGAACCGGCGGCCCCAGCGGCCGCTGCCCCGGCGGCGCCACCGGCCGCACCCGCTGCGACGGCACCGCCGCCGCCATCCCCGGAACCGGCGCCCTCGGGAGCCCCGCAGCCCGCGGTGCCGACGATGCTGACGACGGCCGACGGCCCCTACGTCACCCCGCTCGTGCGCAAGCTCGCGACCGAACACGGCGTGAACCTCGCCGCCGTCACCGGCACCGGGGTCGGCGGCCGCATCCGCAAGCAGGACGTGCTCGAAGCCGCGAGAGCCGCGCGGGGGTCGGCGCCCGCCGCCGCAGCACCCGCCGCCGCACCCGCGGCGGCAGCGCCAGCCGCCGCGGCCCCAGCAGCCGCGGCACCCCCCGCCACGGCACCCCCCGCCACGGCAGCCCCCGCCACGGCAGCACCCGCTCCAGCCGGGGCGGCCGCGCCGCCAACGGCCGCCTCATCCGCGCGGGCCGTCGTCCCGTCCAGCCTGCGCGGCACCACCGAGCGCATGTCCCGGGCCCGCCAGGTCATCGCCCGGCGCATGGTCGAGTCGCTGCAGACCTCGGCCCAGCTCACCACCGTGGTCGAGGCCGACGTCACGGAAATAGCCCGGCTGCGGGAACGCGCCAAGGCCGACTTCGAGGCCCGCGAGGGCGTCAAGCTGTCGTTCCTGCCCTTCTTCGCGCTCGCCACGGTGGAGGCGCTCAAGGTGCACCCGAAGCTGAACGCGATCATCGACACCGAGGCGGGCCAGGTGACCTACCACGACGCCGAGCACCTCGGCATCGCGGTGGACACCGAACGCGGGCTGATGGTGCCCGTCATCCAGAACGCCGGTGACCTCAACATCGGCGGGCTGGCGAGGAAGATCGCCGACCTGGCGGCGCGGACCCGGTCCGGGCAGGTCAGCCCCGACGACCTCGCCGGCGGGACGTTCACGCTCACCAACACCGGCAGCCGGAAGGCATTGTTCGACACGCCGATCATCAACCAGCCACAGGTGGGGATCCTGGGCACCGGCGCGGTGGTGAAGCGGCCGGTGGTCGTCGAGGACCCCGCGCTCGGCGAGGTGATCACCGTGCGGTCCATGGTGTACCTGGCCCTCACCTACGATCACCGGCTTGTCGATGGCGCCGACGCCGCCCGCTTCCTGGCCACGGTGAAGGACCGGCTCGAGGAAGGTGAGTTCGAAGCCGAACTCGGGCTCTGACCGGCCAGGCGCGGGACCGCCCGCGAGGCCGGCCGACGCCCGGGCAGCGCGGGCCGGCGGCGACTCAGCCATGGGGGCACTGAGGATCGCGGTCACCGGATCAACGGGACTGATCGGGACCGCCCTGGTTCAGGAGTTGCGCGCTCGCGGCCACCGCGTGGTCAGGCTGGTCCGCCAGGCGCCGGCCGGCGAGGACGAGATCGCCTGGGATCCTCTCGCGCCCGCGGGCGGGCTCAGGCCGGGCGCCCTGGACGGCCTCGACGCCGTCGTCCACCTGGCCGCGGCGAACGTGGCCGGCCGACGCTGGACCGCCGCCCACAAGGAAGAGATCCGGGCAAGCCGGGTCGGTGGTACCAGGGCGCTGGTCGGTGCACTGGCAGCGGCGAGCGCGCCACCGTCCGTTCTGCTGTCAGCCTCTGGCACCAACTGGTACGGGGACACCGGCGGGCGAGAGGTGGATGAGTCGTCCCCTGCTGGTTCCGGTTTCCTTGCCGACGTGGTCAAACAGTGGGAGGCGGCGGCACGCCAGGCGGAGGAGGCAGGCGTCCGGGTGGTCACCATGCGCACCGGCATCATGCTGTCGCGGCACGCCGGGATCCTGGCCCGGATGCTGCCGCCGTTCCGGCTCGGGCTGGGTGCCCGGCTGGGATCGGGCACCCAGGCGATGAGCTGGATCACGCTGGCGGACTACACCGCGATCGTGAGCTTCCTGCTCGCCCACCCGGAGATCTCGGGGCCGGTGAACCTCACCACGCCGCGGCCGGTCACCAACGCCGAGTTCACCTCCGCCCTGGCGGCCGCGCTGCACCGTCCGGGGCTGCTGTTCCTGCCAGAACCCGTGCTCAGGCTCGCGTTCGGCGGCATCAGCGGCGAGATACTTGCCAGCGCGCGGGTGATGCCGCGGCGCCTGGAAGCGGCGGGCTACCAGTTCCGGTTCCCCGACCTGCCCGCGGCGCTGGCCGCGGAACTGGCCGCCGGCCCGCGGGAACGGGCCGGGATCAGCCGAGGAAGCCGGTGATCGCGGCGGAGAACAGTGCCGGGTCGTCGAGCCACGGGAAGTGGCCACCCCCCGGCTGGACCGTCAGTTCGCCGCGCGGGAACAGATCCGCGGCTTGCGCCGCGGCCTCGGGGGTGGGGGCGAGATCCACCTCCCCGGCATAGACCAGGACCGGCACGCCGAGCCCGGCCAGGGCGGCCCGGGTGGCCGGCGGGTCGAACGCGCCGTCCGCGTAGTAGCCCGCCTCCACCTCGGGTACCCGCCGCTCGAACTCCATGACCGCGTGGGCCCGCGCGGCATCGTTCCACCGGCCGTAATAGAACGGCAGGTACGTGCGCATGTTCTCGGTCGTATCCACGCCCGCCACGGCGGCCAGGATCGCCTCCCGGGCGGCCGGGTACCAGGGTTCATCCGACCGGCGTTCCGTCGCGGCCAGGAGCTCCTCGTCCGTCGGCACCAGCCCCAGTGCCCGCAGCCCGGGCGTCAGCAGGATCAGATGATCCAGCCGATCCGGATAGGACGCGGCGTAGAGCGCGGCCAGGTTGGCCGCGGCCGAGTGGCCGAGCAGGTCCATCCGCTCCAGCCCGAGATGTGCCCGGAGCGCCTCGACGTCGCCCACCATCGCGTCGCACCGGTAGCTCGCCGGGTCGGCAGGGCTGGCTGATGCGCCGGTTCCGCGCACCTCGAGCATGACGAGCTGCCGCGAGCCCGCCAGCCCGCCAAGATCCCCCAGGTAGTCAGGGGTGAGGCCGGGGCCACCGGGCAGGCAGACCAGCGGCCGGCCGGTCCCCCGCGTACGGAACGCGAGTTGGATGCCGTCGTAGGAGGCGAAGTGGGTCACACCACCATGGTCGGGAGCTGCGCCCCGGGTCAGCCAGCGGTTCCGCGACGGGCGAACGTCAAGGGTCCTGACCTGGTGTCGCTCGCTCATCCTGCCCCGGCGCGGGCCCGTGCTGGTGCGTACGCGGCTGCCGGAACAGGTCGCGGTATCCCTCTCCGGCCGAATAATCGCCGAAGAGCGGCACCTTCCAGAACGGTGGGAGCGGCCCCGGGTCGCCCCTCAGCGCGGCGAGCCGGCTGAACGTGAGCCGCAGTAGCCGCCGGGCCCCGATCATCGCCAGCAGTGCCAGCGGCAGCTCGACCACCAGCGCCAGCGTGAGGCTGTCGACGAAGCCGCGGGTGCCCCAGTCCAGCGTGGTGTCGAACCACGCATCGCAGCAGAGCAGGGTGGCCAGCACGACCAGGCACAGGATCAGTACCTGGCGGCGCCGCCACGCGGCCCACGCGGTGGCCGCGAACGCCAGGAACAGGACTGCGTCGAAACCTATCCAGGCGGCACTCCAGCCACCGGCCCGGTAGCGCAAGGGCAAAGTGACCGCGAGCACGCCGATCCAGGCCGCCAGCCCGGCCGCACAGGCCAGGGCCGCGGCGATGAGGAGCCGCCGGCGCCAGCTGCTGCGGGCCCCGGCCAGAACGGTCAGCGCGCGGGCGAGGCGGGCCTGTTCGGGCCGGCCCGCGGGCTTCAGCTCAGCCTCTTCCAACACCGGTCGAACCTCCTACTTAACGGTGGTTTGTTGACTCTGGAGCGGGTGGGAGGTATGCCGGGGAGTAGTGGCGTGAGGTGCCCGGGGGTGCGTGGTGACCCGACATCGGCCCTGTCCTGCGGCGCCGGGCCCGCTGGAGGGGTATGCGGCCCGGTTCG
>DASYQM010000512.1:0-15025 GCA_036005525.1 Streptosporangiaceae bacterium | reverse complement strand
GGTGACGGGGGGACATCCCGGGAAATGCCGGATGCTGGGCGAATTGCAGCATGGTAGCCCTGATGCTGCGGCCTGTCACGGCGATGACGAACCCCGGTCGTGGGCTGTGAGTGTTATTGCGCGCCTGGCCCGGACAGCGTTTCACCGTCGTTGCCGCCGAGCAAGGGCAGGCGTAGCATCGGCGGGCCGGGGTGGCCGGTTGTCATGGTCGCTCTTTCACTCAACATGGGGGCCAGGGCCGCCGGCCGTGGCGGTCAATTTTCGCCGGGCTCGATAACTTTCCGCTCGATCACGGAGTTATCCGCCCCGAGGAGTTCTACCGACCTGATCGCGGTCCCCTCGTACTCGCCGCACCGCTGCACGATCACCAGCCACATCGCGTCATGCGGCGCTACTGTCATCTGGGCATTGTTCGCCAGCTGTACGCGTATCTGAACGCCCGCCGGGGGGAGCGCCCGGCCCCCGATCACCGAGAACAGGGCCCCGTTACCCCCCAGCGTGCCCCGGGCGCCGATCGACAGGTGAGGCGCCCAGGGGCACCCTGCGCCCCCCAGGCCGCCGCCGCCGGGACTGCCGCCCTCAGGGACCACCAGCCAGGTCTGGTCAACCGAGCACGAGCCGCCGTCCAGCGTCCAGCGGATTATTCCCGGCGGCGCCTGCAAGATCAGCTTCGAAGAAGACGAGGAAACCACAGTCTGGGGAACGAAACCGGGCGGCATGTCCGTATCCCCGATCGCGCGCCTGGTCGTCCTTGGCGCCATAGGCCCACCGCCAATCCGGACCTTATGACGAACTACCCCAACAGGCTATTCCGCCGGCCCGCCGTCACCGCCGTCGCCTCAGTGCCTGGTTCTCATGTCCGGGCTGGCAGGCGTGGGCGCCTATGGCCGCGGCGGGCCGAAGAGGGATTCGCCGTCGCTTCCGCCGAGCAGGAATGTGAAGCGGTCCAGGTCGGCGCGCAGCTGGGTGATGCCGTAGGCGGGGTGGCCAACGAAGCGGCCCAGTGATGCACCAAGGTCGCTGTCCTCGGCGGTGAGCCAGCTGCTGAGGAATTGCAGCATCTCGGCGAGCTCAGCAGCGTCGCCGGCGTCGAGGCTGAGACTGGGCACGTCAGCTAACTTCCTGGTCAGGTGGGTGAGGCTGGGGACGTTGCGGCAAGGCAACCCGGGCCTTGCCGTTCTGCCAGCTGAGCTTCCAGGTCGGCGATCCGCTTGTCGAGGAACCGGTTGTTGTCCCGGGCCCCGGCGAGCCTTTCCTCGAGCTGGCGGTGGTCCTGGGCGAGCTGCCGAACCTGGGCTCTCAAGTTGTGGTTCTCGGCAAGGACCCGCTGGACGCCGTCTGGGGGCAGGTCGTGCTCCAGGTCACGGATGCGCCCCAGCAGCTCTCCTATCTGATTTCGGTGCGTGGCGATCTCGCTGTGTGCGCGTTTGAGTTCGTGCTCGGCGTTGAGTGCGCGCTGCCGCCAGCTCGCCTCGGCGGGATCTGGCTTGCTGTCCTGGGCGGCCGCAGTGCGGTCACCTGCCGCTGTGGCGATCAGGCGTCGTGCCTGATCGTTTTGGTAGAGGAACGTGCGGGAGACGCCAGCGCGGCGGGCGACCGCGGCGACGGTGATGCGGGCGTGCTCCCTGCGCATCTGGCGGAGGGCCTGGCCGACCCGTTGCAGCATCTGCGCTGTGGCGGCGCGGCGTGCCTCGATCGCGGCTGCTGTTGTGCTCATGCTGGCTCTCCGGCTGGCTCGGGCTGGTCGCTGGGGTCGCTGGAGTCGCTGGCGGCGGCCGTGGCGAGCTCGCCGACGTGGAAGCCGGTGCTCCAGATGCGGTGGAAGTAGTCCTGCGGCCGGCGGTAATCGAGCGCGAGAGCCTGGTCGAGTAGTCCCAGGGCTGCGAGTGCTTTCTCCAAGCCGTCGATCGCGCGGGCGGTCGGCTCGAAGACCTGGTGCAGGTAGTCGGCGGTGGCGTCGTCGGGGGCGCGTTCGGCGATGGACCGCCACTGTTGCTGCTTGCGCCGCCAGTAGAGCAGGTCAGCGCCGGAGAGCACGAACTTGTCGCAGTGCTCGCAGTCGAGATTCCAGGGGCATGCTGCGCCGTTGACGACGGGCTGGAAGGTGCAGAAGCCGCCTTCGGTGGGTGTGCTGCGGCGTGACAGGTCCAGGGCGAGCGCCATGGCCTCGTCCCGGCTCATGGGGGTGAGGTCTGCCGACAGGAGCTGGCCCGGGTGGGCCGAGCCGGGCCCGCCGACCCAGACCGCCTGAAGCACGTCCTCGAGGTCGGAGTGGGCGACCTTGGTGTAGTGCTCGGCCATGCGGTCGCTGACCTGGCCGAGGTAGCGGCGGATGTGGGCGAGGCTGGCGCCGGCCCGCAGGAGGTTGGTGGCGAGCGTGTGCCGGGCCTGATGGGCGACCGCCGGGCCCAGCTGGAGGCTGTCGACCCAGGACCTGAACGAGTGGTTGAAGTAGGTATATGAGATGGACTTGTCGGCCTTGCTGTTCCGCACGTTGCTTGGGAACAGGGCCATGGTGGTTCTTTCCGCCGGCGTGGGCGGCCGACCGTGGTCGCGCTCGAAGCGCGCCAGGGTTGTGGCCCGGCGGGCGTCCAGCCGCTGGTAGAGGACTTCGGGGATGCGGATGGCCTCGTTGTAGTTGCCGACCTTGGTCTGGTCGTGCCAGAGCATGGCCAGGCCGCGGTAACGGCCGGTGCAGTCCAGCCGCAGGGTGAGCACCTCGCTGCACCGGCGGCCGGTATAGACGATGGTCTCCCACACATCCCGCATGCCACGGTCGTTGGGATCGTGGACGGCCGCCAGCTGCTGAAGGTTGCCCTCGTCGGCCAGCGCGCGGGCGACGGCGTCGCTGAACGGGCTGCGGGACCGCTTGGCGTCGGAGCCTCCGTGGGGCAGCGCGGTGATGAAGCGCCGGTCCAGGCCGAGGGTGTCAGCCGCCCCGGATTCCATCGCCCCGTAGATAAGAACGCGCAGGTGGTTGAACACCGCCCGGCGAGTGTCCTCGGTGACCGTGGAGGGCTGCCCGTCCGAGCGGAAGATGCCCAGCGCCGGCAGCCCGAGCCGGGCGCGGCGGCGCTGGCCGGTGGCGAACTGCAGGGCGTGTTCTTCCTTGAGCAACGCCGGGTCGTGCCCGCCCTGCGGCGTTTCCGCTTCCAGGAACGCGCTGAGCTCGGTCGCGGCCCGGCGCAAGTTATCAACCGGGCCACGGCCCCGCGGGCAGGCCGGCGATTGCAGCATCCTGACGATGTGGTCCCAGAGGATGTCGCGCAGCCATCGCTGCGAGACGCCGGTGAGGTCGATATGGCTGCGGGCGCCTTTGAACCGGCGGCCAAAGTGGTCAGTCTCGATGAACCCGGCGTCGCGGGTATCGGCGGGACTGTAGTAGACGCGCCAGAGGCCCTCGACGATCTCCCGGACGATCATCTGGACCCGGGCGTCCTTGTGGCCAGGCAGGCACGGCCGGTCCGTCCTCCGCGGGGTGAGATCGAACAAGGACGCCACCTTGCTGGCGTGGCAGAGGCTCACCACGTGCTGGATGGCGCCGCACTCCCAGCGGGTCGGGCTGCGTTCCTGGCTGTGGGTGAACATCCCCCACTGGATCTCGGCCTTCACCAGCGGCTGCAAGACAGCGAGATTGACTTTCCCCGGCCGGTAGACCGGGGCCTCCGAAGCACACCATCGCCGGAACGCAGCTTCATCGCCGAAATGCACCGGGACGGCCAGCCCTCGAGCCGCGTTGGAGCGTATCTGCTGGCTGACCAGGGTGACGTTGCCCGGCCGCCCCGCCCGTCGGTAGCGGGCGGTGTGAATCAGGCAAAGCCCAGTCGGCGCGGCGGCCAGGTCCGGGCAGGCGTTGGCCCGGCAGGTTCCATAACCAGGAAGCGGCGCCTGGGCGGCCACCCACTCGCCGTAGTCAGCCCCCTCGTGCGCGTCGCGGTAGCGGCGCCAGGCGGCAAGATGGGACTTGCAGAGCCGGAACGTGAACCCGCTGGCGGGCCGACCGGGGCAGACCTGGCAGCTGACGGGATCTGGCCGGCCCGGCCAAGCGACAGGACCCGCCGTTCGCATGAACTCCCCTGCGCTGATCCCGGTGCGCCTTGCTATCAGCCAGAGCCTTTCGTGCGGGGCGCACATGTTCCGATGGTTCATCACGCACATGCAGTTCTCGACCTGGCAGACCCAGCCCAACACCGGATGGTGCGGGGGTATCTCAATCAGATCGGAGCGGTAGAGCGGGTCAAAGCCGGGAGCTGCTATCAAGGCGGTCAGCATCTCCAGGCGGTCCCGGCCGGCCCTGGCCCGGTCATCGCCTGGCAGCAGGCTCAGCCCGGCGGTCACCGCTGCTCGTCCCAGACGCGAGACAACGCCGCCGCGAATGCCGGGTCGTGGGCATCGGCATGCCCGTAGACCTGGTCGACCATTGCAGCCGACGCCCAGCCACCGGCGTCGCGGGCGATGACCGGGTTGCCACCGGATTCGTCGAGCACGTTCGTGGTGAAACCATGCCGGAACTGGTGCGGCCAGATCCGGCCCAGATCCTCCCGCAGCCCGGCCCGCCGCAGCATGCCGCGCAGACCAGCCGCTGCCCAGGGCTGGCCGCGGCCCGGGCCGTGCAACTGGACCAGCAGCATGCCGTGGCTGGCGCCGCTGGGATACTCGCTGGTCACGTACTCGAAGTAGGCGTGAATCATCGCCGGGCTCGCCCGGCGGATCTGCCCGCCCCGGACAGTGCCGGCCTCAATGTCCCAGGGATGCTTGATCTTGGCACGTGCCCGGTTCGGGTTGGATTCCCGGTGACAGATGTGCACGTGCGGCGACCGGCACTCGCCGCAGTCCGCGTCGTCTCGCAGGTGCAGGTCGATCAGGTGCAGGCCACACAGCTCCCCGACCCGGAACCCGCCGTCGGCCAGCCACGTCACCGCGAGCCGGTCCCGTGCCGCCGGCAGAGTCTCCACCAGCCGCCGCCGTGCGCCTTCGGGCGGCATCTTCGGATGCCTGCGCCGGACCCTCGCTGGCGCCAGCGGGTTCGCCGGCATCTGCCTGAGGGCATGGCCCAGGAACATCCGCCGCCGGTCCGCCTGCGTCGGAAGGCGGTGCCCCTTCAGCGCCTCAGCCAGATCCGTGCCACCGGCCTGGGTGCCCAGGTAGAGGTAGAACGCCTTCAGGCAAGCGGCCAGCGTCGGCAGCGTGCTCGGGCCATACGGGCGCCTGCCGCCGCGCCACGGCCGCCCATAAGGCCCGGAAAACTCCGCCCCGACCGCTGCCATATACCGCTGCAAATCCGGGAACGTCACTGTAGCCAGGGACAGCCCCTCGAACTCCAGCCAGCGAAGGTGATCAACCAGCAAATACGCATACGTCCGGTCGGTGCCGCCCCCACAATGCCGCAAAAACCGGTCCGGCATCCCGTAGACCTCACCCGCCGGCAAGACGATTGTGTAGGTCCGCCGGCCGTCGCGGCGAGTGACTTCCTGAACCCGGATATCACCGACAACAGGCCGGCCCGCCATACACCGCCTCCAGCAACGTCACGTACGTCCCAAACGTCGCAACAGCGATCAGTTAGACGAAACCTACTCTGCGGGAACCTCGTTTCACAGACGACACGCACGAGCACCGGCCAGATTGGTTAAATCGAGAAGAAGACAGCCGCGGTGGGCGAGGGATGCGGCACCGGGGCGGATGACGCCGCTGCCACCGCCCACGATCGCCGCCTTGGTCGCAGTGTGATGCGGCGCGCAGAACGGGGGCTCGGTCATCAGCGGGCTACCCGCCGGCAAGGTCCCCGCTATGGAATGGATCGCGGTGACCTCGAGCGCGGCGGCGCGGTCCAGCAAAGGCAGGATGGTGGGGATCCGCTCGGCCAGCATCGTCTTGCCGGCACCCGGCGGCCCCAGCAGCGACAGGTGATGACCAAACCGCGCAGAATTGCACCTGATGCACTCGGCGGCCGGCGAATGTGCTTGTGTTCTCCAGACCTTAGCAGTTATGAAGTGAGCGTGGGTACCAGCCTTTGACCAGCGGGGTTGCGCACTTCCTTCCGTTGGGTGCAATATTCATGCCCTAGACGGAAAGGGGTGGCTGGTGGGCGGGACGGATGGAGAGCCGCAGGGGTCGGCCCGGCTGGAGCTGGTTGGTGGCGTGCGGCTACTGCATCCGGAGGATGCCGTGGTTGAGGCCATGCTGCGGGGCTGGGGAAAGCAGCAACGCGGCGGGCGGGGGAACCTGGCCGCGACGGTCCGGACGCATCAGCGGCGTGTGCGGGCGCTGATCGAGTTCACCAACGAGTATCCGTGGCGGTGGACAGCAGCGCACATGGATGAGTGGAGCACTCACCTGGTCGCGGAGTCGCGGCTGGCGAAGTCGACGATCCGCCAGTATCAGCTGTCGGTAGAGCTGTTCTGCGAGTTCATCACCTCGCCGCATTACCACTGGGCGCAAGAGTGCGAAGCCCGGTTCGGTGTGCACCCAGTGCAGGTCTGCTACGAGTGGAACACGCTGGCACATCTGACGGACTATGAGGGCCGGCCGGGGCGGCGGCCGCTGACCCGGGAGGAGTGCCAGGCGCTGTTCAACTGTGCCGACAGCCTGGTTGAGCGGGCTGTGCGCCGGGGGCGCAAAGGAGCCCTGACCGCCTACCGCGACGCGACGGTGCTGAAGGTGATCTACGCGTGGGGGCTGCGGTGCACCGAGGCGTGCAAGCTGGACTTGGCGGACTGGCACCGCAACCCGCAGGCACCCGAGCTGGGCAGATTCGGCACACTGCAGGTTCGCTGGGGGAAGCGCTCAAGGGGGTCGGCGTTTCGGCGCCGCCCGGTTCTCAGCTTGATGCCGTGGGCGGTGGAGTCGGTCGAGGACTATCTGACCAATATCCGGCCGCGGTTCGGCAGGCCGGAACTTCCGGCGATGTGGCTGACCGAACGGGGCGGGCGGCTGCGGCCCCGCGAGATCGAAGACCGGTTCGCCGCCTGCCGGGACCATTTGGGCATGGATCCGGATCTGACACCACATTGCCTGCGCCATAGTTTCGTGACGCACCTGGTCGAAGACGGCGCGGACCCGGAGTTCGTGAAGGAGCTGGTGGGACACCGGTTCATTAGCACTACCGGCATCTATACCGGCGTCAGCGGCGACTACATGAACACGATGATGCGCAAGCACGTGGATCGCGTGCTGCAACTGGAAAAGGAAAAGGAATCAGGATGACCGCCAAGCTGGACTACCGGTGGAACCTGCGGGTGCTCATGGCCGATCGCGGGATGTTCTCCACGACTGGCCTGCGGCCGTTGCTGGCTGAACGGGGGATCACGCTGTCGCCGACGCAGGTCTGGCGGCTGGTGGCCGAAAAGCCCGAGCGGCTGAACTTGAAGATCCTGGTCGCGCTGATGGACATCTTGGGCTGCCGGATGGACGAGCTGGTCGAGCCGGTCGCCGCGGCCCCGGCCCGCCGCAGGGCCGCCGGCGAGAAGACCATGGGCCCAGCCGCAGCTGGCGGCCACAGCGCGGTGGGCACGTTCCGGCCGCGGCCGGCCCGGATCGTGCCACCCAAGAAGTGACCGCCACTCCGGCGGCGGGCGGGCCGCCACGGTTCCTGACTCACCCGGTGGAGGTGGTCGCCGAGCTGGTGATCGCCGCCGATCCTGGCCTCGACGCCGCCGTGGTCATGACCGCGGTTCGGGATATCACCGTCCACCTGGGACAGCAGCGGCGGCTGGCCCGGGCGCTGTCGGAGGACCCCGGGCTGCTGACCTCCCAGCGCCCGGAGGGGCCACCGACGGTCGAGCAGCTCATCCGCACCCTGCAGGAGCGGGGCGCCCAGAACCTGGTGCTGCCCGCCTGCGCCAGCTGCGGCCGGGTCAGGCCGCTTACCATGCGCAACGACCAGGGGCAGCGCATCTGCGGCTCCTGCTTCCAGCTAGCTCGCGAGGCAGGCGCGCGCGCCGCAGCCTGCGCCAAGTGCGGGAACACCCGGCGGGTGACCTACCGGGACCGGGCAGGCTGCCCGCTTTGCCGCTACTGTCCACCAGAACCCGGCGTGGATCACACCGCGGAGATCATCGGCCACATCCGTCGCCTGGACCCTGCGCTGACAGCGGCACGCCTGCGCCTGGTGATCGTGCGGGCCGTTCCCCAGCCCAGCCAGCGGCGGCAGCTCGCATGGGACCTGCAGGCCCGGCCCGGGCTGTTCACCGGTGCCGGGGCCGAGGGCTCCACCCGGCTGGCGGTGCTGATCGAGGAACTGGTGGCGATCGGGACCCGTGGCATCCAGCCGCTAGCTTGCCCCTTCTGCGGCCGGGTCCGCCGCCTGCGGTGGCGCCGCGAGCAGCGGTTGTGCTGCCAGGCCTGCTACAACGCCGCCCGGAAGGAGACCTGCCGCCGCTGCGGGCAGCACCGGGACGTCGCCAGCCGGGGTCTCGACGGCCACCCCCTGTGCGCGTGGTGCACCAGAACCGACCCGCAAAACCTGGGTGAATGCAGTAACTGCGGTCGGATCCGCCCGCTGAGACGTCGGCACCGCCGGGTGCTGTGCACCTCCTGCTGCCGCGGGCAGCTGGCCGTCTGCAGCCGCTGTGGGCGGGAGAAGTACTGCTACTCGGCCGGCTCGGCCGCCCCGGTCTGCCACAACTGCGCTGCCTGGCTCAAGGCCGAACCGTGCGCCGGCTGCGGCAAGAATCACCAGGTCGCCGGCCGCGGCGAAGACGGCCAGCCATTCTGCAGCGGGTGCGTCCGCAAGAAAGAGATCTGCATCGGCTGCAACAAACGCAGATATGTCAACGCCCGGACCGGCCAGGGCCCCTCCTGTGCGACCTGCTACAAAAAGAGCCCGATCTCCTTCCGGGCGTGCAGTAGCTGCGGCAGCGTGGAACGGCTGCACCACTTCGGCCTGTGCCCGCGCTGCGCCTGCCCCGGGGTGGTGCGTGGCCTGCTCAGCCGCCCCGACGGCACGATCCGCCCCGAACTTGGGCCTGTCATCGACGCCTTGCTGGCCAACGACCCGGTCCCGCTGCTGCTGTGGCTGCGCAACCTTGCGCCACGGCGGGTCATGGCCGCCTTGGCACAAGGCAGCGGGCCGGTCACCCACGCCGAACTCGACAGCCTCACCGCAGCGACAGGCTCCCAGCGGCTGCGGAATGTTCTGGTCAACGCCGGCATCCTCCCTGCCCGCGATGAGCAGCTCGCCAACCTGGAACGCTGGCTCACCCGGACCCTGCCCAAGGTCGCCGACCCCACCGAACGCAGGGGGCTGCGCAGCTATGTGACCTGGGTACAAGTCCGGCGGCTGCGGTCACTGGCGGAGAAGAAGCCGCTCTCCCGCCATCAGGTCGCCAACGTCTATGCCGAAGTGGCCCGCAGCATCGAACTGCTCGCCTGGCTCCGGGAGCACGGCGCCACCTTGGCCACCGCCCGCCAGGCCCTGATCGACGAATGGCTCACCGACAGCCGCAAAGACGCCCGCGGCTTTGTCGCCTGGGCGGTCCAGCACGGCTACGCCACAGACATCACCATCCCGCGCCGGCAGCCGAACATCACCCGAGTCGGGCTGCCGGCCGACGATCAGCGATGGGCTCTGGCCCGGCGGCTGCTGCGCGACACCACCATCGACACCGTCGACCGGGCCGCTGGCCTGCTGCTGCTCTGCTACGCCCAGCCGCCGGCCAGGATTTGCCAGCTCACCACCAGCCACGTCCTCACCACCAAAGAAGGCGGCGTCCAGCTCAAGCTCGGCCCCAAACCACTGGACCTGCCCGCGCCGCTCGGCGAGATCATCCTCGGACTGGCCAGCAACCGCAAAGGCCACGCCGTCACCGGCCACACCGACAACCACCCCTGGCTCTTCCCCGGCGGCGTCCCCGGCCACCACCTCAGCGCAGACCGGCTCGCCTACCGCCTCAAGCGGCTCCAGATCCCTCCCCGCAGCAGCCGCAACACCGCCCTCATGGAACTGGCCGCCGAGATGCCCGCTAAAGTCCTCAGCGACCTGCTTGGCATCAGCATCGAGTCCGCCGCCGGCTGGACACAGGAAGCCGGCAACACTCGGCCCCGATACGCAGCCGAAATCATCCGCCGACGCAGCTGACTCCGCTCACCCACACCTCGCCCAGCAGCGAGAACATCCGCCATGCCCCAGGTAGCTCTCGCCGCCGGCGCGTCAAGAGCGGCCCGGCGGGCCGTCGCTGGCGCGATCGGCATGCGCCGACTCTGGACCCGCTGCCCACTCGCCCGGGATCGGCGCCTATCAGGAAGACGTAGAGCCGTAGAAAGCCGCGGGATCCTCCGCCATGGGAAGGAGTTCGAAGCTGTCTGCGCCGTCGTACCATGCATGGCACCTGGCCGAATGCCACGCCTGAGACAGGCACAGGCACCTGTCCGCCCGGTCCCAGCCCCCGTCAGAGGAGGTCCCGATGCGGATCAATCTGGGCGATGTGAGCCTCTTGTTACCGGCATGTTTATCTGGCCACAGATCGATGATCAACGGCAACGCTCATTGGTGACGGCTGGCGCTCAGACTACGAACACTTCCGACGCGGTTTACGTGCTGACCGCCGTCAGTGCCTGGCCGGGGGTGGCCACTCGCCGCTTCCGAGGCCCATCACGGAGCGTGACCAGGTGTGCTGGCCGGGGCGGCCGGGTCCGCACCTGCCGATTACGAGCGATACGACTTCGCACATCCGGACCGGCGAGCGAGATGCAGATCGCGCTGTTCTGGGCGGCCTGGACCCGTCACGCAATCGGCCTCGCTCGGCTTGGTGCAGGGCTTCCGGCCGCGCCTGCCGCCAGGGCGGACGACGGGTTCGCTGTTCGCGAGGCTGGCCACTCACGGAAGGGGATGGAACACCACAGAAGGGGGTGGAACAGGACGGTCCGTGTGAGCCGCTGCTCAGATCGGGTACGTGATCACGGTAGTGAGCAGCGCTTCAATGCGACTGTGGCGGGCCTGGCCAGGCGGGGACCTGCGTCCCATCTGGCTGGGCGTCGGGACCCTGATAGCAAGCCATCACATGGGTCGATGGTGGGGCTCTCGTTCTTGTTTCGGGAGCTGAATGTGGCCGGGCAGGGGTGCGCCTGCGCCGCGGCTGGACCTCGCCGGTGGGTTGTTACTGGGCGGGACTTTTGGCTGGCTTGCGCCGGGCCTTCTGCCTCTACCACAGTGGGGTTGCGGAGGGAGAGTGGGGTCAGGAGGTCCAGCATCGAGCCGGCACGGCAGGACCATCAGCGGATGTGTTCCCCGGCTCGGCCGGGAGGTGATCAAGATGACTATTGAAGCGCCAGCAGCTGCCGGAACGCGTAGCCGCCGGCAGGCTTTGACTCTCCGCCCGCGCAGCCCGGTACGCGCAGCGGTGCTGTCGCTCGTGACTTTTTCGCTGTACGGCTTTTGGTGGTGGTGGGACGTCAACCGGCAGCTGAAGGCGGCCGGTCAGCCCGCTCACCCGTGGCGGGCGCTGGCGGCGGTGACGGTTGGCTGGCTTGCCGTGGTGCCGCCCTTCCGGTCGGTGTACCGCACCGCGACCATGATCGGGGCGGCCGAACGCCGCTCCGGGGTGGTCAGCACGGTGAACCCGTCCGCGGCGGTGACCATCGCTGCGGTGGCGGCGGTAGGCGCAGTTGCCTGGGTGGCGACGTCGCTGGCGGCTGTTTCCGCCGGCATTTTCATCGGCATGGCCTGGGCGCTGGTCGCCATGGTGTTCGTCGGCTACCTGCAGCGCGAGCTTAACCGGGCTGCCGGCTAGCGGGCACCGGCACCCAAGGAGCAGCAAATGCCTTTCTGCGCGGGGATCGAAGGCCGCCGGGCTGGCCAGGATCTGGTCCCGCCCGCTCGCAGCACGCCGGCGCGACGCCCCGACCTGGTCCCAGCGGTCAGCGCCGGCGGCCCGGCGTGAAAGGGACGGCACCGGTCAGCGCCGCCCTCGCGATGGCGGTTTCGGGGTACCTTCGCTGGATTCGTCCCCGCGTGTTCTCCTGGGGTGCCACGCGTGATGAAGCCGCGCGGGCAATGACCGGCGACGACATCTGTCGGCGGCCGCAGCTGGACGCCACCCGGGCCGTCACCATCGCTGCGCGACCCGAGGAGGTCTGGCCCTGGCTGGTGCAGTGGGGCTGGAACCGCGCGGGCTTTTACAGCTATGACCTGCTGGACAACCTCGGCCGGCCCAGCGCCGGGGAGATCCTCCCCCAGTTCCAGCACCTCGCCGTCGGCGACTGGGTACCCATGGGCAGCAAGACGACGCCGTACACGGCCTACCGGGTCACGCGGCTGGAGCCCAACAGGCTGATGTTGTGGGAGAAGGGCAGCGGCACCTGGCTGTGGCTGCTCGAGCCTGCCGGCCCCGGGCACACCCGGCTGATCACCCGGATGCGCGGCCGGTACCGGTGGACCAGGCCCACCATCGTGACCGAGCTGATCCTTATGGAGATCGGCGACCCGTTCATGATGCGCAAGTGCCTGCTGGGCATCAAGCAGCGGGCGGAGCGGCTCGCAGCGCGACGGCGCCGCCGGACAGCGGGCACGGCCGCGGCGCGCGGCACAACCGCAGAAAGCAGCCCGGGGTGAGGAGGCGGCACCAGAGGAGCCCGGTTGTCGTTGAGGCAGAGGTGGACATCAACCGGCCGCCGGAGGAGGTCTTTGACTACTGCAGCGACCACCGCCACGAGCCGGAGTGGAATCCGATGATGACGCACATCGCCAAGCTCACCGGCGGTCCCATCGGTGCCGGAACCCGGTACCTGGCCGAGTTCGTCAAGGGCCCGCCCATGGTCATGGAGTGCACCCGGTACCAGCGCCCGGCCGCCTGGTCCTTGACCGGTGATTCACCAGTGTTGACGGCAAGCGGCGGCTGGCGGGTGCTGCCCACCGCGGATGGTTCCCGCCTGGCCGTGCGGGTGGAGATGGAGCCGCATGGCCTGCTCAGGCTGGCCGGGCCACTGCTGCGCCGCCGTGAGCAGCCGATGTTCGAGCGCGATCTGAACAACATCAAGGCCCGGCTCGAAGGAGCCCGCATGGCGCCTTGAGACAGGCGGAGGAGGACTGGGATGCAGACGATGAAACAAGCCGCGGCTGAGTTCCTGACGGGCAAGCGGGTCGCCGTCACCGGGGTCTCGCGAAAACCGCAGGGACACGGCAGCAATGCGGTCTATCAGCGCCTGCGGCAACGCGGCTACGAAGTTTTCGCGGTGAACCCCAACACGGACCAAGTCGAAGGCGACCCCTGCTATCACGATCTGGCCTCTGTCCCCGGTACCGTCGACTGGGTGGTGATCGGAACCAAGCCCAAGACGGCCGAGGCCACCGTGCGCGAGTGCGCCGACCTGGGCATCAGGCGTGTCTGGATGCACCGGGGGCCCGGCGCGGGAAGCGTGTCGCACCCAGCCGCCGATTATGGCCGCCAGCGCGGCATTACCGTGATCGAGGGCGGCTGCCCGTGCATGTTCAACCCCACCGCGGATCCCGGCCACAAGGCGATGCGGTTGGTGTTCACCATGACGGGTAACGTGCCACGGCACGTGCAATAGTCAGGAAGCCGAGACAGCCGGCCGCCGAAATGGTCACACACACCACACCACGATGGAGCCCCTGGCGCGGGCGGACGCGCCCAGATCCTGCGCAACCGGTGCCGGTGGACCGGGCCAGCCCGGCCGACCTGATGCAGCTCGCCACCGACGTGGGGCCCGCTCCGATGCATGTCGGCGGCGTGCTGGTCCTTGGCACCGGGCCAGGGTTCAGCGTCGGGGAAGCGCGGCGGCTGCTGGGTGAGCGCGTCCGCGCGGTGCCCCGGCTCGGGCAGCGGCTGCGCCGGGCGCCGCCCGGTTGCGGCCGGCCGTTCTGGGCCGACGACCCGGCGTTTGACCTGCGCCACCACGTCCGGCAGCGGCCCTGCCCGCCGCCGGGCGATGAGCGGGCGCTGCTGGAGGTGGCTGCGGCCGTGACCGGCGAACCCCTGCCCCGGTCGGTCCCGGCCGCTGTGGTCGGCCACGTTCGTCACCGGCCTGGCCGGCGGCAGCACCGGCCTGGTCATCGTCATGAACCACGTGCTGGCGGACGGCATCGGCGGGCTCGCGGTACTGGCCCAGCTGGTGGATGAGGCTCCGGGCCTGCCGCCCGCCAACCCGCAGGCAGGGTTCCCGGTCCCCGCTCCCCGCACCCGCACGCTCGCCGCCGACACCTGGGCGGGCCGGGCGCGCCGCCTCACCCACCCGGCGCGCAGTGTGCGCACGATCCGGCAGGGCCTGGCCGAGCTGGGCGGCGCCCGCCCGCCCCGCAAGCTCCCGCCGACGTCCCTGAACCAACCGACCGGGCCGCGCCGGCGGCTGGATGTCATCGCCGCCGATCTGGCCGCGGTCCGCGAGCTGGGTCACGCCCGCGGCGGCACCGTCAACGACGTGCTCCTCGCCGCCATCGCCGGGGCGCTGCGGGCCTGCTGGCAAGCCGGGGCGAGGAGCTCGACCTGGTAACGGCATCGGTACCGGTGTCTGCGCGCCAGGCAGCCACCGGTGGCCAGCTCGGCAACCAGGTCGGGGTGATGCCGGTGGCCCTGCCCGCCAGCGGCGACCTGGCCGCCCGCGTGACCCAGATCGCCGCGATCACCCGCGAGCGCAAGACAGCAGCCCACGGCACGTCGGCCGCGCTGCTCGGGCCGCCGTTCCGGCTGCTGGCCGCCACCGGGCTGCTCCGCCGGTTCTTCAACCGCCAGCGGCTGATCCACACCTTCGTCACCAACCTGCGCGGCCGGCGCAGCCGCTCACCTTCGCCGGTGCCCCGGTGCGGGCGGTGATCCCCATCCCGGCTACCACCGGCAACGTCACCGTCACCTTCGGCGCGCTGTCCTACGCTGGCACGCTGCGGATCACCGTCTTGTCCGATCCCAGCCGGGTGCTCGACGTGGCCGTGCTGACCACCGCCCTGCGCCGCGAACTGGGCAGCGCGGCCCGCTGACCGGCGCGGCTGACGGCCGGCGGCTCCCCGCGCCAGCGAGCACGCCGATATCCCAGGGCCAGCCGAAATCATCGCCTAACAGCGAGTAGCGATCTG
>DASYQM010000511.1:0-21167 GCA_036005525.1 Streptosporangiaceae bacterium | reverse complement strand
TTGCCGACCGGCCACAACGGCCGCGTCAAGGTCGACCAGTACCTGCGCGTGCTGGACCATCCGGAGATCTACGTCGCCGGCGACCTCGCCTCGGTGACCGATCCGCGCACCGGGCATGTGCTGCCGGCGCTGGCGCAGGTGGCCCTGGAGGAGGGCGAGACGGTGGCCCGCAACCTGGACGCGGAGCTGGAGGGCAGGCAGCCGGAGGCGTTCACCTTCCACGACAAGGGGTTCGTCGTCTCGGTCGGGACCCGCCGCGGGGTCGCCGACATCGCCGGCATCACCACCGGCGGGCACCTGGCCCACCTGCTCAAAGACGCCATCGAGTGGGAGTACCGCCAGTCCGTCAAGCACCTGCGCGGCTGGGACCCAGTAGCCCAGTGACCGCGCGGGGATGTTCTTCGGTACGCGGTTATCTCAGGTCAGGTCATTGCCACCCAGGTAGTCGTGCACGAGGTGGATCGCGATCGAGCCCTCGCCAACGGCCGACGCCACCCGCTTCACCGATCCCCGGCGGACGTCGCCGGCCGCGAAGACCCCGGGCAGGCTGGACTCCAGCAACATGGGGGGACGCTGGAGCGGCCAGCGCTCCGGAGGGTGCCCGCCGGCCATGAGGTCGGCTCCGGTGACCACGTATCCCCACCGGTCGCGCTGAACGTCGTCTGGCAGCCACTGGGTCTGGGGCTCGGCTCCGATCAGCACGAACACGGCCGTGGCCGGAACGGTCTCGGCCGCCCCGGACGGCCCGTCCCGGAGGATCAGGCTTTCCAGCCGGCCCGTGCCGCCGCCGCCCGTCAACTCGACGTTGTACCGCACGGCGATGTTGGGCGTGCTGTCGATCTCCGTGATCAGGTACTCGGACATGCCCTCGGCAAGCGACCTGCCGCGAACCAGCATCGTCACCTTGGCGGCGTACCTTGCGAGGTGGACGGCGGCCTGCCCAGCAGAGTTCGCACCGCCCACCACGAAGACCTCCTGGTCCGTGACCGTCCTGGCCTCGGAGGTGGCGGCGCCATAGAACACGCCGGCGCCGGTCAGCGAGTCGAGCGACGGGATGCCGAGCCGCCGGTAAGACACGCCGGTGGGGATGATGACGGCCCGGCTGCGGACCTCCCGCCCACCGGCGACCGTTACCACGTGCTCCGCGCCCTGGGTGCGCAGGCCGGTCGCCGGGCTCCCGTAGATGTACTCGGCGCCGAAGTACCAGGCCTGCGTGTACGCGCGCACCGCCAGATCCTCGCCGCTCACCCCCGTCGGGAAGCCCAGATAGTTCCGGATGTGCGAACTCGTGCCGGCCTGGCCGCCGATGGCCTCCGGCTCCAGCAACGCTGTGGACAGGCCCTCGGACGCCGCGTAGACCGCCGCCGCCAGGCCGGCCGGGCCCGCACCGATCACCGCGATGTCGTACAGGCCGGCGCCCGGACTGGTCTTCAGCCCGAGGACCTCGCCGACATCCGCGTTCGACGGATTCTCCATGACCTGCCCGTCGAACATCACGACCGCCGGCAGCGCCGCCGCGGTGGCACCGACCTGCTCGAGCAGCGCCTTTCCACGCTCGGCGTCCGCCGGGTAGAAGCCGAACGGGATGCCGTTGCGGCTGAGCAGATCCCGGATCTCGTGCGAGCGGGCGGACCACTCCTCGCCCACGACCCGCACGGCCTCGAAGCTGGGAGGGTATGACCTGGTCCACTCCTCAAGGAGTTCGGTGACCGCCCGGTGGAACCGCTCGTCCGGCACCGTCACGGGCTTGGGAACGTAAGTGTCGATGTGGCCGAGCGCGGTGGCCTGCAGGATCGGCTGCCAGGTCGCCTGGTCTCCCCAACCGGCCAGTACGCCACGCCTGGCCGTCCTGTCGAACTCACGGACCCGGGCAAGCAGCTTTGTCCCGGTCGTCCGCGACAGCCACTGCGCGGCCAGCACGATGGCGGCCGGGCGCTGTTCGTCGCGGAGCTTGGCGAGCAGGTCGAGAGGGTCGCCGGCGGAGTCGACGCAGATGACCTGGTAGTCGGACCCGTACCGCTTGCGAAGCTCTCCCGTGACGAGGTCTCGCGTCCGCGGATCGTCATCGATGACTAGCAGGACTGGAGCGTCTGGCATCGGCGGCACCTGTGAGCTCGGCTGGCCCGCCAACTCTAGGTCAGGACCGCTGGGCACGCTTGACCCGGTCCTGGCGCAACGACCGCATCGGCTCGGGGAGCTCCATGGTGGCGAAGGCCGCCGGCCAGTCGTCCGGGCCATACCCGGTGCCGAGATCGCAATGGTGCAGTTCGACCTCGACCAGCCGCCGTGTCAGTAGCTGGGCGGCCGGGAACGGTGCCGAGTCCAGGACCCGCACCGGGAACTGCCAGGCATCATCGGGCAGCTCCTTGCTGATGGTGCGGAAGGCCATCGCCGAGGCGGCGAGGTCGGCCATGAGCTCCTTGGCCGGCAAGCCCGCGCCGTGCTCAATGTCGGCTTCCCGCGCCTGCGCGCTTGAATAGGCAGGCCGCTCCTGACCGGACCGCGCCCCGACCAGCAGGTAACGCATTGCGTCGGCGCTGCGGGCCAGGTGCGCCAAGACGTGCGCCCGCGTCCACCCCGGCTGCAGCGACGGCTGCCGGAGGTCCGGCTCGGCGATGACCCGTGCCGTGCCGAGCAGGCGCTGCGTCGCGTGGTCGATCTGCTCGCTCAACTGACGTTGCGCAGCGTCCATTTGCTCACCCTAAAGAGCTGCGCTCCGCGCCTGGAGGAAGCCCGCGTCATCGACAGATCAGGCAGCGCAGCCCCGCTCCTGGGGGGCATTGATGTAGGTAACTACGGTGGCCAAGCTGTCCGTTATGTGAAAATCACTCGCAGGCACGTGGACGACGACCGGGACGCAGAGCTTGCGGTCGCTGGTCACTCGTCCGAGCGGATATCGGTGTCGTCGTCCGAGCGGATATCGGTGTCGTCGTCTTCCACCACGTGGACCGCCGCCTCCTCGGCACTCGCCGCGGCGCCATCGATCCCCACGTCCTGCGCGACCAGGTCGGCCTCGGCGGCCGGATGGGCCCCCTCGTCCTCGGCCACCAGCCGGCCCGCGCGAGGATCCGGGCCGTCGTCGAGCAAGAGCCCGTCAACGTCCTCATCCCCCGCATCCTGGTCCCCGGCGATATCTTCGAGCCGCTCGTCGTCGACCTCAGCGGTGATGTCTGGCTCCTCTTCGGCGAGCAGCTGGTCGAGGGATTCCCCTTCCTCCTGCTCCGCGGCCGTCGAGCCGAACTTCATCCCGGCCGACCAATGTTGCGGGGCGATCACCCCCCGGTCGAGGGGGTCGTCCCCCGGATCTCCCTCCAGCGTGTCGGACGCGTCCTGGACCTCATAGTCCTCTAGATCAGCAGACTCGTGGCGGGGCTCGTCGGGCATCCCTCAGCTCCTCTCCATTGCTCTCACGGGCAAGGCGAATCAGAGCCCATAAGCCCAAGCTACCCGCCGGCCGATCGGCACAGGCCGGGCACCTCATCAGATAGCGGAATCTCACGGTGTCCTCGCAGCCCGGGGCCGTCACAGCGCGCCGACTACCGCCGCTCGATGATGCCGCGGATGAAGGCAGCCTGGCCAGCGTGCTGAAGGTCATCGGAAATGACGCTTACCAGCCGCACGCCGAGCGTGACCGGCGGATCCCACCCCTCGTCCACGATGCGGGGAAGATCGGCATCGGTCAGGCCCTCAACGAATCGGATCGTCTGCTCGTGAACCGCGTCGTAATAGCCGGTCAGCAGGTCTGCCGAATCCACGCGGACTGCGGCAACTTCGGCCGAGCTGTGGCCGTATCCATGTGCCCGCCTGCCGAACGGCAGCCCGAACCGCTCCATCCAGCCGCCGGACGTCCAGACCTGCTCTGCCAGCGCAACGTCTGCGACGTGGTCATCCTGGATCCTGGTCAGGTGCCAGACCAGCCAGGCGATCGAGTTCGCGTCGCTGTCGATCCTGAATGCCAACTGCTCCGGCGTCAGCCCGCGAACGACGTCGTGGACGGTCTCCTGGATCCTGCCGAACGCGTCGGCGAGAAGCTCAGCGCTGGTCATCGTGTGGCCCTCTCGTCCGGTGTCTTCTGGTCTGTGCCGTCCGCTGGTCTGTGCCGTCCGCCGCCTCACCTCACGGCTATCATGTCCGCCTGCCTGCAGCACCGGTGAGGACGATGGCGATGCTGCTTGCCAGGACGGCAGGCGCGGCAGGTGCCGTAGACTATCGGGGCATCCGGCGCTCGTAGCTCAACGGATAGAGCATCTGACTACGGATCAGAAGGCTGGGGGTTCGAGTCCCTCCGAGCGCGCCACGCTTGACCTGCGATGTAACTTCTCCGTCGGCCGGCGGAACGGTCCAGCCAGGACCGGGAATTGCACGAAATTGCACACGGGCCGTCATGACGGCACCTCCGGCCGGTACACCGCGGCCAGTGCGTCTCGCCCTGCGGCGAGGTCGCCGGGGCTCGCGTGGACGTAGGTCGCCATCGTGAACGCGCCGCTGTAGTGGCCCGCCCAGGCGGCGATCACCGACACCGCCACACCCGCCTTCTCCATCAGCGAGCACGCCGTGTGCCTCGACTCGTGCAGCCGGATCCGCCGCACGCCGGCGCGGTCGCTCACGCGGTGGAACTCGTCGGTGTACCACTCCGGGTGGACCGGGCGGCCGAGCTCGTCGGCGGCCACGTAGCCGGCCCGCTCGTAGGCGGGCCCGGCGGCCAGCCGCTCGGATGCCTGGCGGGCCTTCAGTGTCTTGAGCGCCGCCACGAGCGCGTCATCGAGCGGCAGCGCCCGTGCGCCGCTGCGGGACTTCGGCGCCTCGGTGCGGACCTCGTGGCCGGCCAGGACCCGGGCCTGCCGGACGGTGATCGCGGCGGCCGTCAGGTCCACGTCGCGCCAGCGCAGGCCGAGGACCTCGCCGCGGCGGAGGCCGTACAGTGACAGCCGCCAGCACGCCGCCAGCCGGTCGGCGTCGGCCACGGCCAGAAATGCGCGGACCTCGGTGGCGTTCCACGTCTCACGCTCGCGCGGGGTGTGCTTCGGCGGCTTCACATACCGGGCCGGGTTGCGGGCGAGCTTGCCCTCCGTGGTGGCGTCCTCGAGCGCGGCGGTCAGCCGGCCGAGCGTTAGCCGCACCGACCGCGCCGACAGTCCGGTGCCAGCCTGCCCGCCGCGGCGGCGCCCCGAGGTGAGCATCCACGAGACCAGGCCCTCAACGTCGGCCTTGGTGATGCCCTGCAGGCGCCGGGCGCCCAGGCGTTCCCGCACCGGCAGGAAAGCGTCCCCGTAGTTCCGCCTGGTCGATGCGCGCAGGTTGCGGGTCGCGCCCTCCAGCCAGCCGTCCAGGTACTCGCCGAGCGTCTCATCCGACGGCCGGATATACAGGCCGCGGCTCGTCTCGGTCATGATCCGCGCCAGCACCGCCACCGCGTCCGCGCGGCGGTCAAACGTCCGGTACTCCTGGATCCGCTTGCCATCCGGGCCGCGGCCGGTGTCCACGCGGAACGAGTACCGGCGGCGCCCATCGGGCAGCGTGTGGGAACGGATTTTAGGCATCTGGCCGCGCCTCATCTGATGGGTGGTCACCGTCGCCCCACCCGGCGGTGACCTGCCGCCGCACCGGAACGTTGTCCTTCCAGTAGATCGCGTGGTCATTGACCTCCGCGACGAGCAGCCGCACGCTCCGCACGCTGAACGATTCCCCGTTTGGGAGTTCTACCTGCTTGTCGTCAGGCTGCGGCTCGAGCAGCTGGCGCATGGTGACCTCGAGCGCCCGGGCCAGGCCGTGCAACTCCTCGGCCCGGACGCCCCGGCTGCCGCGCTCAATGTTGCCCAGCGTCGGCCGGTGCCACGCGGTAAAGCCCAGCGCCCGAGGTGGTCTGCAGCCACGGGAGCTTTCGTATGGATCTCCGTGAGTTTCTGGCGTCGCGCGGGATCACGCAGGATGCCGCCGGCGTGCTCGCCGGCGTAGACGGCAGCACCATCTCCCTGATCGTCAACGGCAAGGTCCAGGCCCGCCCGAAGACCATCGTCAAGCTCGCCAAGGCACTTGGCGTCAAGGCCAGCCGTATGCAGGCCATGTGTGACACGGCCTGGGCGGCAGCTCACGAGGGACGGGACGAGGCGGAATGGCTGCCCGTGGCCTGACCCTCGCCCAGGTACGCCGGCTACCCGCTGCCGTCGACCTGACCACCGCCGCGCGGGCGCTCGGCGTCGGGCGCTCCACCATGTACGAGGCGGTGCGGACGGGGCGGTGCCCAGTCAAGACGATCACGGTCAGCCGCAAGGTGATGGTTCTGACTGCGGACCTCGTCCGCGCGCTCGAGGGCGGCGGCGATGCGGCCGGATAAGCGAAGTGGCCCGGCTACCACCCCGGGCCACCCCAACGTCGAATCGCCACCAACAGCTACCGACGTGGCCATGGTACAGCGAAGCCGCCGCCTGCCCTGGACATGTGACCCGGCGTTGCGCTGGGAGGTCGGCCAGGCAGGCGCGTGCCTCGCCGCGATCGGCATCCTCCGGGAACTCCTCGGCGGCGAACTGCACCCCGCGTACTGGCGGCTGCGGGTCCGGCACGCGCTCGAAGCGCTCGACGCGGCGGTGAGCGAATGACCGGCATCCTTCGCCAGGCCCTCGCCTACGCCGCCACCGGGTGGCGTGTGTTTCCCTGCAGGCCGCACGCAGATCCCTGCCCGGCACCCGACCACTGCCAGTGCAAGGCGCCGGTTACGCCGAGCGGGTTCAAGGACGCCACCAGCGATCCCGACGTGATCCGCAGCTGGTGGCGGCGGTGGCCTGACGCCAACGTGGCGATCGCCACCGGGGCACCGGGACCCGATGTCCTCGACGTCGACGTCAAGCCAGCGGGCAGCGGCTATGAGGCCCTGAAGAAACTCCAGCGCCGAGGGCTTCTCACTGGCGCGTCCCGCCTGGTCCGCACACGGTCGGGCGGCTTGCATGTCTACTACGCCGGCACCAGCCAGCGCGGCGGCGCGCTGCCCTGCCATCACCTCGACTTCAAGGCCACGGGCGGCTATGTGCTCGCCCCGCCGTCCAGGGTGCACGGCAAGCCATACGAGCTGCTCGACCACCGGCCCGGCGCGGCGGCGCTCGACTGGGCAGCGGTCAAGCGGCTGCTCGACCCACCCCGGCGGCCGGTGCCCAGGCCGGGCACATGGGGCGGCGGGGACCTGCCGGCCATCGTCCAGAAGGCCCTCGCCGCGCCGGCCACGGATCGGTCGGCGGCCCTGCACCGGCTGGTCGGCGCCTGCGTCCGGGCCGGCATGAACGAGGAGACCATCCACCAGCTCGCCGGGAACTACCAGCCCGCCCTGGAGAAGTACGGGGCCTGGCTGGCCACCGAGGTTGAGCGGTCACTGCGCCGGATCGGAGCGTAATGACAGACATCCCGTCCAGCCTCGCCGACCTCGACGGCAATGACCCGCTGCCCCGCGAGCCCAAAACCGAGCTCGGCTACGCGCGGCGGCTGATCGCGGTCTACGGTGACCGGCTCAGGTTCGTGCCAGCTTGGAACCGCTGGCTGGTGTGGGACGGGAAACGGTGGATCCAGGACTCGACAGGCCAGGCGCCGCGGTGGATGAAGGTGATCGCCCGCAGGCTCACCACCGACGCCCTGGCCCTCGAGGGGGAGACCGAACGCAAGGCCGCCATGCACCTTGCCCGGCGGGCGGAGTCGGCAGCGAGCGTGCGAGGCGCGCTGACCCTGGCCAGCACCGAATCCCGCATCGTCGTCACCCCCGACGACCTCGACGCCGACCCGTTCCTGCTCAACTGCACCAACGGGACGCTCGACCTGCGGACCGGCGAGCTGCACCCGCACGACCCGGCCGACCTGCTCACCAAGATGACCGGCGCCCCCTACCAGCCGGGCGCAGCCGGGCCCGAGTTCATCAAGTTCCTGGAGAAGGTCCAGCCGCAGCAGGAAATGCGCACCTACCTCGCGCGGCTGCTCGGCCACGGCCTGGAGGGCCGCGTGGTCGAGCACGTCCTCGGGATCTTCCACGGCGTCGGCCGCAACGGCAAGGGGACGCTGATCGGCGCGGTGAAGTCGGCCCTGGGCGACTACGCCGACGCCGCCGACCCGGACCTACTCACTGCGCGGACGTTCGACGCGCACCCCACCAGCACCGCGGACCTGTACGGCCTGCGGCTGGCCATCCTGCACGAGACCGACAAAGGCAGGCACCTCGCCGAGGCGACCGTCAAGCGGCTCACCGGAGGGGACAGGCTCAAGGCCCGACGGATGCGCGAGGACTTCTGGTCGTTCGACCCCAGCCACACGTTCCTGATGCTGACCAACCACAAGCCCCTCATCAGCGGCACCGATGAGGCGATCTGGGCCCGGCTGCGGCTTGTGCCCTGGAGCGTGGTGATCCCGGCGGATGAACGCGACCTCACCCTGGCTGACAAACTCGCGCTGGAGCTCTCCGCGGTGCTCGACTTCCTGGTGACCGGCTACCAGGACTGGCGGGCCCGCGGGCTCGATGATCCGGCGGAAGTCATGGCGGCCACCGAGGCGTACCGGGCCGAATCCGACGCCCTCGGCCGCTTCATCGACCAGCGGTGCCTAACCGGCCCCCACTTCCGCGTCCGGTCCTCGGAACTGTTCGCCGCCTGGCAGAAGTGGTGCGCCGGCGAGGGCGAGGACCCCAGCACGCAGACGGCGTTCTCCACCACCTTGACCAACATGGGGTTCGACAAGAAGCACACCGAGATCGGCAAGTTCTGGACCGGGCTCGGCCTGGCCGGTGACAGCGATGAGTGACCACAAGGCTGACGACCTGACGGGTCTGACGTGTCTATCGGTTAACCCCCCACACGCGCGTTGGGCAAAGCTGAAAACCCGTCAGACCCGTCAGGCAGGCTGTGCAAACCGGGGGCAGGCGTGAGCGACGCATCGTCGCCGCTGCGCGCTGCGCTCGAGGCCGTCATCGCCGAACAAGGCTGCTCACTCAAGGACCTGACCGTCCTCGCCACGCAGAATGACCCGTTCCGGGTGGACACCCCAGCCCGCCACCGCGACGGTGAATGGCTCGCCATTACCGCCCAGGAGCTCGGTCTCGACGACCGCAGAATCCACCTGCGCGGCCTGCATTACATGGTGATCGACCGGCCCAAGCCGGACGGTGCCCCGTACCGGAACACCGAGGAGGAGTGGCTTTGGCTGCAGGGCGACGCCGCGAAGGCCGCCCGGTGGCTCGGCTACATCCCGTTCGATCAGATCGTCGATCAGCGCAACGCCGAGCCGGTGGTCCGCGAGTTCGAACCGCCCGTGCCGGGTGCGTACCTGTCAACCGAGCTACAGGTCCAGATCCCTTACGACATCACGCCCACGCTGTACACCGACGACTTCCGCGGCGTGCAGCCTTACAAGCTGGTCATGGTGGGGGAGAAGTCCAGCCTGGAGCCTGTCCTCAGCCCGATCGCCCGCGACTACGAGGCAGACCTGTACCTGCCGACCGGGGAGATCAGCGACACGCTGATCTACAGGATGGCCAGCACCGCGAAGGTGGACGGGCGGCCGATGGTGGTTCTGTACTTCGCTGACTGTGACCCGTCCGGGTGGCAGATGGGCATCTCCGTGGCGCGCAAACTCCAGGCGTTTCGCCAGCTGCTCGGCAGGTTCGAGTTCGAGCTGCACCGGGTGGCGCTCACCCCAGATCAGGTCCGCGAGCACGGGCTGCCGTCAACGCCGCTGAAGGACACCGAGAAACGGGCCGACAAGTGGCGGCAGGCAACCGGCGTGGAGCAGACCGAGATCGACGCGCTCGCCGCGCTACGCCCCGAGCTGCTCGACCAGATCGCCCGCCAGGTCCTCGACGGCTTCTACGATCACACCCTCGGCGGCCGGGTGGAGCGGTACCGCTCCGAGTGGCTCGACCGGGCCCGGGACCTGATCACCGCGACCTTCGATATGGACCGCCTCGACGCCATCCGCCGCGACGCTGAGGGTCGGCTCAGCGAGATGCGCCAGGAGATCCGGGACCTCAACGACTCACTCCGCATCGAAGTAGACGAGGACGACCTTCCGCTGATCGACCTGCCCGAAGCCACCGATCCCGGGGGTAATGGCTTGCCATTGCTCGACTCCCGCTGGCCATTCACCGATCAGTGCCGCAGGCTCATCGACTCAAAGAGCTACCGCACGCGCTAGCGGTCCTCCTCGCGGCGGCTCGGCTCAATCGCAGCCACCCGGTACTCCACGAATGGCCGGGCAGGGGGCAGCGGCACATACCGGACCCTCGCATCGGGCGCCACCGGCACATCGGCCGTCGTGCCCGTGCTGGACAGCTGAATCGGCATCGGTTCTCCTGCGGCGCGGGGAAGTGCTCTGTACCCCCAAGGTAACTGCTTAGCCTTCCGGCGGGAACAGCGGAGGCTCATCGCCGGAGGCGCCGGGCCTGCGGATGGCCCCGAAATGCTCCTCATAGAGCCGCTCGTTCCTGCTGAGTGCCTGCATCAGCTCGAACACCTGGGCTGGCGGCAGCTTCACCCGTGCGACCACGCGTGTCGGCATCACCACCCGCTGAGTTCCGTCCTCGTCACTGACCAGTTCGCCGGGCTGGGTCACAGCGAAGTCGAGCGTGAACTCATACGGCGTATGCCACACGCTGACGATGTTGCTGTACACCCCTCCGGCGAGCTCATCGGGGACCTGGATCTTAAACTCCGGCTGCCCTGGAGGCTGGGGTTGCGTCATGGCCAGCCAGGCTACCGAAGCACCCCCAGGAGGGGTTTCCGATTGCGGATGATCTTGCTGCGGACCCCGCAACTCCCATGTGTGTGTTGGGCCGCGGGTTCGCCACGGTCGGCGGGACAATGGTTGCTGTGAGAGTTGTTGAAAGGGCCGCGAGGGCTGAACTGCGGGCATTGTCCGCGCCGTTGCGTTCGTCGGTGCTGGCGCGGGTGGTGGTGGACCTGGCGCGGCGGCTCGATGCTGAGCCGGGTGACCGTGCGGCGGCGATGCTGGCCCGCGAACTGCGGCTGGTGACCGCCGAGCTGCACAGGCGGGCATCGGGTGGTGTCAGTACCGAGGCGGAGGCGTTCCTTGCGGCCGTATCCAACCCCGCGTTTTCAGGTCCCGGCGACTGACCGGCCGTCCTACGGCGGGGCGGTCGCGGCGGCCGCCGCCAGGCTCGGTGTGCTGCTCATGGGATGGCAAGAGCACGTGGCCGGCGTCGCGCTGGAGCACGAGGGCGGGCAGCTGGCTTACCGTGACGTGGCGGCGTCCACCCGCGGCAGTCCGGCAAGTCCACGCTGACGCTGGCGCTGGTCGTGTCCCGGATGCTCGCGGCGCCGGGGCAGACGATCGTGTACGCGTCCACGACCCGGCTGGCGGCGCGAACCAAGCTGTTCGACAAGTGGTGGCCCAGGTTGCGGCGCTCGCCGCTGCGGGAGGCGTTCACGCTCACCAGGGCGACCGGCGCGGAGGCGCTGCGGGCGGTGAACGGCTCGACCATGTATCTGCTGTCCGCGGACGAGGGCGCCGGGCACGGCGAGGTCGTCGATTTGGCGGTCCTGGATGAGTGCTGGCGGCTGGACGCATCCGCGGAGCAGGCGGTCCGCCCGGCGATGGCCACCCGCAGAAACGGGCAGCTCTGGTGCCTGTCCACGGCGGGCACCGAGCGGTCGGTGTTCTGGCGGTCCAAAGTTGACGCGGGGCGCACCGTCGCCGAGCTTGGCCTGACCGAGGGCATGGCCTACTTCGAGTGGAGCGCGGCAGACGGCGCCGACGTGACCGACCCGGACGGGTGGCCGGAGTTCATGCCCGCTTTGGGTGTCACGATCGACGCGCACACCGTCGCCGCGGACCTGGCAGGCATGGACGAGCAGGAATGGCGCCGCGCCTATGCCAACCAGTGGCCCGATGCGGCCGGCGGCTGGCATGCGATCCCGAAGGACGTGTGGACGGCGGCCAGGCTATGACCGGCCGCGGCGGCGACCATCAGGCGCTGCGGCGGGCGCTGCTGCCGCGGGTGGCTGGGACCACCTGCCCCCGGTGCGGCAATGTGATTCTGCCGGGCCAGCCGGTGGATCTGGACCATGTGGAGGAGCCGGTTGTTTACGGCGGTGGCGGCCGGCGGGTGCTGGCTCACAGCAGGTGCAACAGGCAGACTGGCGCGCGGCTGGGCAACGCGCGCCGGTCGGCGATGCGGAACAGGTCAGGCTGGAAGGTGCGGGTCATGCTGGCAGAGGTCGCGCTAGGTGTGGAGATATCGGAGGACCGGGACCATACGTCGGTCTGCGTGGCCGGGTACGCCCCCGGCGGTGGCGCGGTGGTGGAGCTGGCCGCCTACCTCGACGGCCCGGACGCCGGCGTGGCTGCCGTGCTGTCGCTGCGGGCGGCGGTGAGCGTGCTGGCGGTGGCGGTGGACCCGCGGTCGCCGGGCGCGACGCTGATCCGCCCGCTGGAAGCCGCCGGGGTGATCGTCACCAAGCTGTCCACGTCGGATGTGGTGGTGGCGCAGGGCGAGTTTATGGACGGGCTGAAGGGCGGGCGGCTGAAGGTGGTGGCGGCGCCGGAGCTGGACCGGGCGGCGCGGCTGGCGATGACCCGGCCGCTGGCCGGCGGCAGCGCGTGGATGCGCCGGGGCGCGATGGTGGACGCGGGGCCGCTGGAGGCCGCGACGATGGCTGTGTGGGCTGCGGCGCATGTGCCGCGGATCCCGGAGCCGGAGATTTTCTGATGGGACGATGAATCATGGATGACCGGCTCACGCGGATCCGCGAGGAACCCGCTTCCCCGGCCGCGCAGCGGCTGCTCAGCCAGGTGCTGTACGAGGTGCTCGAGGACGCCCCGAAGCTGACGTCGATCGACGTGGCGCGGCTCCGGGCGGTCGCCGCGATGCTGTCGGACGTCGCCCAGTATCAGCTGTCGGCTGAGCGTGCGGCCGCGAAGGCAGGCGCGGCGCTGACCGACCGTCTCGCCGATGTCCTGGCCGAGCTCGGGGAGATCGCCGCCCGCGAGTTCGGCGGCTGGTGACCCGTGGCCGGCGGCGACGAAGAAAGCAAGGCGGACCGCGAGATCACTGAGCTGCGCGCGGAGATCAAGGCCGCGCGGGAGGCGGCGGCGCCGCTGTGGCCGGACACGGCGGCGAGGCTGGGCCGGCTGGAGGCGGCGCTGGAGGCGCGGCAGGACGGGGAGGGTGAGTGATCCGCGTGTGGCTGGTGACCGTACTCGCCGCTGCCGGTGTGTGGCTGCTCGCCGGGCCGGGCTGGGGCCTAATCGCCGCTGCCGTTCTGGCGTACGTGATGTGGCCGCAATTGACGGCCTTTGCGGGTGCCCTGACGAGGGTTTCTGCGAGTTTGGCGGCGGTTCGCCACGCGGCCAGATCGGCGGTTCACGCAGTACCCGGCGGGGGTATCCGTGGGAGACTGGGCTAGCAGGTAACGGCGTGCGGCAGGGGCCGGTGGTTCGGACCCTCCTGGCCCCCGCCCACCGTTCCCGAGGGTCCGATTTCTGGAGGGTGCGCCATGACATCCGGCAGCGCGCCAGACCAGTGGCCGCCAGACGAACTGGCGGCGGCGCTGGACCAGCCCAGCCCACACGCGACGTGGCCGCCAGACGACCTGGCGGCGGCGCTGGAGCTGAGCGAGGGCGTGACGGAACTCACCCCGGCGCTAACCGCGCAGCAGCACGCGGCGGGTGACCGGTGATCGAGAACAAACGCCTCAGCGAGCAGCAGATAGCGGCGCTCCTGGCCGAACGCGAGGAGCAGGAACGGCGGCTGGCCGAGCTTGAAGCACAGGCGGCCTCGCAGCCGCGGGAAGAGGCCGGCGATGACGCAGCGTGAGATAACCACCCGCCTGCCCGGCGGCCGCGGCGAGCCGATGCTCATCGTCCGCGATCATGGCGTGTGGGAGCAGCAGGCGGCGGCCGAGCAGGAGGCGCAGCGGCGGGCCGAGATCGATGCGGAAGTGAAGCGGATCGAACAGGAGCGGGCCATCCGGGAGTCCCCGTTTAGCACCCGGCCTCCGCTGGTACCCGAGGATCCCGTTGAGCGGGTCCACGCCGAATGGAAGCGCCAGAAGTGGCTGGACGAGTGCGCCGAGTTGCGGGACGTGCCGCGCCGGCAGGCCGAGCTGGAGGAGTGGGCGGCCAAGGTAGAGCTGGAGCGGGCGATGGAGCCGCCGGACCCGCAGGAGCCCACCAGGTATGGCCGGCCAGTGTCCAAGGCGCAGCAGGCTTACGAGCGGCGCAGCTGGACTGGCAGGTGAAGCAGGCCCGCCCAGCCCAGGGATGCGGTTACTGCATGACCTGCCGGGACGGCGGCGGGCAGTGGTGCCTGTACGGATGAGTAACAGGCGGTAGAGCCGCCTGCCGCACACATGTTCTAATCGTGCCCATGGGGGTGCGGCGTCCCGCATGGTGGTGCTACCCGGAGCGGTGCCAGAACGGGCACGAGTGGGGCCCTGGTTTGATCACCGTCTCGTGGGTGCTGTGCGACTGCCCGCCCGCCCAGGCCGTACGGGAGCAGGCGGGGGGCGGCCCGGCGGGGCATATGGCGGTGTTCTGTAACGCGGCGCCGGGCTGCCGGTCGGTGTGGTACCGGCCCAGGCACGAGCCGACGGGATTAGCGCGGCTCAGCCGCCATGCCGTCCCCAACCCCCGCGGGCTGGCGAGCATGTCCCGGTGCTGTGCGTCAACGGATACCACCACAGCGCAGGCGCGCGGATCCAAGCCTGGTACGCCACACTGAACGGGTGACAGACATGGAAAGGCTGGGACCGCTGGGCCGGCAGGAGTTCAACGCCGCCGCCGCCCTCTACCTCAAGGGCAACGACAGCGACGCGGATAAGCTCATCGCCGAGTTCGCCGCCGGCCACCCCGAGCAGGTCAATGCGTACCTCGCCTGGTACACGCGGGCGGCGGCGTTCGGCCGGGCGGACGCGTTCCGCCAGCACGCCGGCGGAGACGACGCCGCGGCGAAGGCGATGGCCGCGCAGTCGTTCAGCGCCACCGCCCAGATGCTGAGCCTGCGCGACACCACAGACCCGGACTGACCCAGCCTGTCAGCCGACCGGGTGGGCGGCGTAGGTGAGCACGACCCACAGGGCGCCGGCGAACAGGGCGGCGATCACCAGGGCCCACCAGGCGCGGCCCAGCCACCACCGGGCGGGGCGTCTCACTGGCCGTCCTGCTGGCTGCGGATGATGGCTGCCACGTCCTCGGCGTCCACCCCGTGCCAGTGGTGGTGGATGTGAACCGCCGACTCCCCGATCGCGGGCCGCTGCGGCGCTGGGAGCGGCCGGGCGGCCCGCGCCATGCCCGGGGGTGAGGCTATGGCGCGGGCCGCGTTCTTGTGGCGCAGCCGGTAGGCCACGTACGCCACCAGAGCGACCGCCGCCAAGCCGAGGAGCACGGCGGCGGTGACGAGCAGGATGTGCACCAGCTCGCCCACTGCGGCCACCACTGGCCCGGCGACGCTCGCCACGACCGCGATGACGACGATCGCGGCCACGAGCTCGAGCAGGCCGCTGCCGCCGCCGCCATCGGTTGTCTGCCACGTACCGCGCATGTCAGTCCTCCTCTTGCCGGTATCTGGCTGCGGCGCGCTGCCCGTCGCGGATCTTGAAGGCGGCCCGGTGGATGATGCGGGAGCCGCGGCGCTGCACACGCCGCCGTCCCTTGCAGCGCGGGCAAACCTTCACCACCAGCTGCCTGCCGCGCTTGCCCTTCCGGGTGCGCTTGATGTGGCCGGTGCCGTGGCATTTGGGGCAGCGGCCGAACGGGGACGTGTAAAGGAACACCACGCGGCAGACGGCGGCGGCGAGGATGAGCAGGATCAGGGTGGTGTTCACGGCTGGTCACTCCTTCCCGGCGGCGGCCACACCAGCGGCGTAGCCCTCCGCGTAGCCGGCGGCCTGCCCGGCGAGGTAGCCCTCGGCGTATCCCTCGTCGTAGCCGTCCCGCCTGCCTTCGCGGTAAACCCGGCAGGCGAACCGGTCACACGACTCGTCGCGGCACCGCCGGTAGTCATGCTGGGTGCGCGCATTGGTCAGCAACTCCTGCCCCATGGGGTCTCGGGGGGGTAGCACGGCCGCGCGGGACCGCCTGGCGTAACATCGCAGGCCAGCGCGGGGTCCCCTGTTACGCCTGCTACGCCTGGCTGGTATTTGTGCAGGTCAGCGGGTGCTACGCGGACGTAGCGCGCGCGGGGGGTCACGGGGCACCTGCTACGGACTCGACGTCGGCCCTGCGGCAGCCGCGGGCCTGCTTGCCGGCGGACCTGACGTTGGCGCTCGGCACGTCGCGGCCGGTGCATTCGGCTGAGATCGCGTCGGCGGTGACGCCGTCCCACCGCTGCGGGAAGCGGGAGGCGAGCCGGGCGGCGAGGTCGCCCCACTGGAGGCCGCTGTCGCTGCCGAAGACGGCGAGGACGTCGGTCAGCACATCCCTGGCGCCCTCAACCTCGGCGCCCGCCGCGTGCCCGCTGACCGTCCCAGCGGCCTCCCGGAGCGCCCGGGCCCGGATGGCGACGCGCTCGGCGTCGGCCATGTTCAGGTAGAACGTGCGCACCACCTGCGGCGCGGGCCCGGCACCGGCGAGGTAGCCGATCCCGGCGTCGATCTCCGGGCGGAAGGTGGTCGCGCGGAGCCCGTTCTTGTACGCCGACGTGCCGAGAATCATGTCGTTCTCGACCTGGCCGGTGACCTTCAGGCAGAACCGCGTCGAGACGTTCCCGGACACGCCGGTCGGCAGCGACGCCTTATCCGGCCGCTGCGTGGCGATCACCAGCACCACGCCGAACGCGGGGCCGATCTTGATGACGAACTCGGCGTCACCGCCGGCGGCCTTGCCGTGGCCGGGGCGGGCGAACAGGTTCTGCGCCTCGTCGATGACGCACACGACCGGCCACAGTTTCAGCGAGCGTTTCGCGGCGATCTGGCGGGTGGTGCGCTTGTCGGGGCACACCGCCCGGTCGAGCGCCTTGAGCCGCTCGGTGCGGCGCATGATCTCGGCCCGCAGGAGGCGGAGCGACTCGGCGGCGTAGCCGATGGACTCGTCATCGACGCCGGACACGAACCGGTGCGCGACGCGCTCCAGCGGGTCCAGGTCACCGGAGCCCTTCAGCTCGTGCACCCACATCTCCGCGAGCGAGTCGAGCGCGACGGCGCACGCGAGGGCGCGGACCGCGGCGGTCTTGCCCTGGCGGGGGATCGCGCCGATCAGCCAGTTGTGGTACACGAGCGGCACCTTGACGACCCGGCCGCGCACATCGGTGCCGAACGGCACCGGGGCGAACACGTCGGCCTGGCCGCCGCGCAGCAGCGGCCACGGTCCCTGCTTCGACTTCGCCACGTCCACCCTGCCGACCCACAGCTCGAGCCGCCCCGCATGCTCAGACGTGACCGGCTCCGGCCACACCGCGCCCAGCGGACGCCTGAGCCCGGAGGCGAGCTGCTCCCGCCGTTCGGTCACCATCGCCGCGGTCACCCCGAACGGCAGATCAACCTCGGCCCGCCACCCCGGCCCGTCCTCACGCACCGGGGACGGGAACACGAGCTCGCGGCCGTCGCGCAGCCACCGGTCGATCCCGGCAATCCCGACGCTGCCGAGCGCGCGGGTGATCACATCCTGCGACGGCGCCTGCACCCCGGCAGGCAGGACCGCGGGCGCGACGATCGGCTTACCCTGCGGCCTCCCGGCGCGGGCCAGCAACGGCACCGCCACCAGGGCGAGCAGCAGCCACGCCCATGCCGGCGCCTGGGACAGGGTGACCAGCGCGGCCACCACGACCACGGCGGCCCCGGCGAGGATCAGCCCCCGCGCGGTGCGGGTCTCCTTCCCCGCCTTGTGGATCCGCAGGTGATCGGACAGGAGCCCGTCGGCGGCGGCTTGGCGCTCCAGCTTGTGCAGGTCCGGGACGTGCCACCAGGAGAGCAGCAGGCCGGCGGTACGGACGACCCCCACCAGCGCCCACCAGCTGGTCAGCACCACGTACATGGGGGCGCGGATGCCGTGGTAGGCGGCGGCATGGGTGTGGCGGACGGCGGCCAGGCGCACATGCTCACGTGCTGCGGCCCAGGTGCGCCAGTGGGCGGGGATGACGGGCTTGCGCTGTTCGCGGCCATCGGACAGGTCGGTGTAGGCGGGCCCCGGTGACTCGGTAACCTTCGCGTCGGTGGCCGCGTCGGTGGCGCGCAGCGGGACAACCTGGGCGTCCCTGCTGCCGTCGATCGGTTCGGTTGACATGATGTTGTCCTCCTTCGGGAGAGACCCGGGCGGGGGATAGTTGCTAGCCCATGGCCCCCCGCCCGGGGGCTTACGTGGTGCTGGCCGTGGCCAGCCGCGCCCGGTAGCGCCGGGCGGTCCGTTCCGATGTGCCGATGGCATTGGCCAGCTCGGCGTTGGTCATCTGTGGCCGGGTGGCCAGGGCGGACAAGATGGCCGCTTCGGTGTCTGCCACCGCTGGCCGCCTCGTGGCCGCCCTCGCTGGCCGCGTGGTGGCCGTGACCGCTGGCCACTGGCCACCCGGCGGCGGGACATGCTGATGGCCGTCTCCGCGGACACCACGAACGCGACCGCTGGCCACCCGGCCAGCAGCGCACCCGGCCACCCGGCCGCCGCGCCGCTGGCCACGTTCGCGGCCAGGGTGGCGGCCACAGCCAGTACGAGCCCGGCCCTGGCCAGCCACGGCGCCGACACGGCGGCCCTGGCTGAGCGCAGCAGCACGAGGCTGGAAGTGGCCACCATGCCGTCAATCGACAGCGGCAGCAGGTACGCCGCCAGCGGCGGCTGCCCGTAGTCCAGCGCCAGCGTGGCCACGTGCATGTAACTGACCACCGCGGCGATCGCCGCCACCAGCAGCACGGCCACAGCGGTCAGCGGCCGGTACCTGTCGCCGGTCACCGTGCTCCTCCTCTCGGCTTGACGCCGCACAGCGGGCAGCGCCGCGATGCGCCACCCTGCCGCTTGAGCTGCCGCTCCCGGGCACGGGTGCCTGGCCAGATACGTGCGAGCGTCCAGCCGACCCCGGCCGCGCGTGCCACCGCCAGGAGCCGCGCGCCCTGCCCCTGCTCGTGCAGCGCCAGGCGGGCGGCCAGATCGGCAGTCCAGCCCGTGTAGTGCTTCGCGTGGCCGAAGCCGGGCGCGTCCAGGTGGAGCAGGTAGACCACGCCGGCGCTCACTGGGCACCTCCGGACGTGATGCGCTCGATCTCCTCCAGGGCAAGTTGGCGGTCAGAAAACTCCCAGTCGAACGCGGCGAGCACGGCGCGGATCTCGGCCAGCTGGCGCGTCTCCGCCTGCCGCTCGGCGAGGACGCCGAGGACCTGGCCGAGCAGCCGCCGCAACTCAGCGGCCTCACGCATCAGAAGCGACGGCGGCATCTGCTCCACGCTTCGCTGCTGCGCCTCGGCGAGGAACTGGCGGGCCAGCTCGACCCGCTGGTCGGCGCTCATGACGCCACCGGGATCCCGGTCGGGGCCAGCGGATCCGGCTCGATGCCGGTGCCCTTACACCGCAGGCACGGGCCGCCGTCCGGGTTGGTCGTGTCGCCTACGCATGCCACGCATACCGGGGCCTGCTCTGGCAATCTGTCGGTCATGGTCCTGTCCTCTCGGCGTAGGGGATGGGATCTAGGGCCGTCGCTGCGTTCGGCGCGCAGCGGCGGCCCGCCTTCTAAGGGGGTGAATTGCACACCGGCTGCACGGACTGTGCGGGCAGCGGCGGACGCCACCGCGCTAGCCGGACGAATGCATGACTGTGACCAGCGCGTAAGCGCTGTTTCTGGATGGGGAAGGAAAGCCCGGACGGCCGGTGTGAGACTACGGATCAGAAGGCTGGGGGTTCGAGTCCCTCCGAGCGCGCCCAGGTCAACGGCCCTGCGCCTGCTTGGCAGCGGTCTTCGTGCTAACGGATTTGCTAACATCGGCCTCATTGCTGGCCGGGATCGACCGTGCGAAGATGTCCGCCGCCACGGCGACCTGATCGCGGATCACGTGCGCATAGACCCGCAGCGTCACCGACGGATCGGCGTGGCCCAGGCGGGCCGCCACGACATGAACGGGCGCACCGGCGAGCAGCAGGGTCGTCGCGTGAAGGTGCCGTAGGTCATGCAGCCGGGCGTGCGGGAGCAGCTCGCCAACACCGGCCTCTCGCACGGCGGCGTAATGCATCTTGATCAGGTCCGTCATGAGCGACGACACAGTGTCAGGGTGGATTGGGCTGCCCCAGCTGGTGGTGAATACGTACTGGTCGCCGCCCGCCCATTGGGGGCCAGCCTTGAGGCGTTCTTCCGCTTGGCGGTCGCCGTGCTCGCCCAGGACCTCGACTGTTCCGGCGTCGATGCTGACGTTTCGGGACCGGCCGCTTTTGGTCGTTCCCTCGATGCGTGTGCCGCCGATGACCGCTGTTGAGCCGCTGATGTGAACCTCGGCGCTGGCCAGGTCAATATCGTGCCAGCGCAGGTTGAGCAGCTCCCCGCGCCGGGCGCCGGTGTAGGCGGCCAGGTGATAGAAGGCGGACAGGCGATGGGTCTTCGCCGCGTCGAGGAAGAGGCGTAGCTGCCTGGCTGTCCAGATCTGCCCGGGCTCACGGACTGGCCTGCGCGGGCGCTTGGCGCGATCAACCGGATTCGACGGAAGAAGCTGATCGACCACAACGGCGTCCCGGAACGCCTTCCTCAGCACCGCGTGCACGTACTCCACCGTCCGTGGTGACAGGCCCGCTCCGCTTCGGCCTCCTGTTGCCAGGAGGTCCCGGTAGAGCTTTGTCACCTGAACGGGCCGGATGGCCTGGAGGCGCAGTGAGCCGATGTGCGGTTTGACGTGCCGGTCGATCAGGTGACGGTAGTCCCGCAGTGTCTTCGGCTTGATCTCTACCGCATGAGCCTCGATCCACTGATCAAGGTAACTGCCGACCGTGACCGGGCTCCGGTCCACATATTGGCCGGTGCGGGCAGCGACCCGTGCTTGATCACGCGCGGACTTGGCGTCTGCCTCGCTCGCGAAGCCGCCGACCCACCTGGGCCTGCTCCGGCCAGTTTCGGGATCTCTGACCCGGATGACGTAGGACCAGGTCTTGCCCCGCCTCACGATTCCGTCACGGACCTTCGGCGCCCTTGCCCCTTGGCCGCGAGCAGCGCCCGACTGGCCTGGCATGTTCTGGGCCATCAGGCCGCAGAATCCGCTTTGAGGCGAGCGGCGATGTAAGCCTCCA
>DASYQM010000510.1:0-1778 GCA_036005525.1 Streptosporangiaceae bacterium | reverse complement strand
CCCCGAGGTCCACGTCGCGTTGGCGGCGCTGTCGCCCGACGCCGCGCGGCTGGCGGCGGTGGTCGAGCGGGCCCGCCGCGCCCACCAGGACCTGCCCGGGGTGGAGGTGATCTGGCGCCAGGACTGCTACCAGCTCCCCACCGGGCGTACCTCCTTCGGCTTCAAGGACGGGATCGGCCAGCCGGCGGTGGAGGGCAGCGGAATCCCCGGCTCGAACCCCAGGGAGCGACCGATCAAGGCCGGTGAGTTCATCCTCGGTTACCCCGACGAGATGGGCAGCCTGCCGCCGATGCCGACCCCGGAGGTGCTTGGCCGTAACGGCACCTACATCGTGTTTCGGAAGCTGCACACCCGCATCGCGGCCTACCGGCGCTACCTCCGCGAACGAGCCGCAAGCCGCGAGGAGGAGGCGCGGCTGGGGGCCAAGATGGTCGGACGCTGGCAAAGCGGCGCGCCGCTGGCGCTGTCCCCGGAACACGACGATCCCCAGCTGGGTGCGGATCCCGCGCGCAACAACGACTTCGACTATCACGACGATTTGCGGGGGTTCAAGTGCCCGGCTGGCGCGCACGCGCGGCGCGCGAACCCGCGGGACGCGCTCGACCACGAGGGCAGCGTCAACGTCCGCCTCCACCGGATGATCCGGCGCGGCACCAGCTACGGCCCGATGCTGCCCGAAGGCGTCCTGGAGGACGACGGCGTCGACCGAGGAATCATCTTCGTGTTCGTCGGTGCGCACCTCAAGCGCCAGTTCGAGTTCGTCAAGACGCAGTGGATCAACGACGGCATCTTCATCGGCACACCCGCTGAGAAGGACCCGCTGGCCGGGCCGAACGACGGGTCCGGCACGTTCACCATCCCGCAGCGGCCAATCCGGCGCCGCCTGCAGGGCCTGCCGCCGTTCGTCGTCACCCGCGGCGGCGAGTACTGCTTCGCGCCGGGGCTGCGAGCCCTGCGCTGGCTGGCGGAGTTGGAGACCTGAACGGGCATCGAAATCCCAGGAAAGGACGGCGACGTGGCAACGAGCCCGACACGCACCGACCGCTGGAAGGCACTCGACTTCGGTCCGCCACCCTCAGAAGCGGCGGAGCCGGACTCACCCGTGCTCGTCGACTACGGCGCCGACGGGCGCGTGGCGCTCATCACCCTGAACCGGCCGCACGCGGACAACGCGATCACCACGGAGATGGGGGCGCGGCTGACGGAGGTCCTGGAGACGATCGCGGTCCGCCCCACGGTCCGCGTCGCTATCGTCACCGGCGCGGGTGACCGGGCCTTCTCGGTCGGCAGCGACCTGCGCCAGCGCAAGGACATGACCAAGGAGGGCTGGCTGGGGCAGCGTCAGGACTTCGACCGCACGCTCTACACCCTGCGGCAGCTGCGCACGCCGATCTTCGCCGCCGTCAATGGGATCGCCTACGGCGGCGGCTGCGAGATCGCCCAGAGCACCGACTTCATCATCGCGTCTGACAACGCCACCTTCGGCCAGCCCGAAGCGATGATCGGCCTGGCCGCCGGCGGCGGCTCGCCGGCCCTGCTGCCCCGCGTGCTCCCACCGGGCAAGGCCCTGCAGATGCTGATGACCGGTGACCCGATCACCGCGCAGGAGGCCTACCGGCTGGGTATGGTCAACGAGCTCTGCCCCCAGGGCGAGCTGCTGGAGGTGGCGCACCGCATCGCGGGCAAGATCGCCAGCAACTCCCCCACAGCCGTGCAGGCGGTCAAGCGGGCCGTCCGGATGGGCCAGGGGCAGCCGATCGAGCAGGCCATCGCGATCA
>DASYQM010000509.1:0-28252 GCA_036005525.1 Streptosporangiaceae bacterium | reverse complement strand
TGCTTTGGCAAGCTCAAGCAGTTCAGAGCGGTGGCCACCCGCTATGACAAGCGCGGGCAGATCTACCGGGGCACCATCGACGTCGCCACCATCAGGATCTGGCTACGCGACCCCGTCCATGATCCAAGAAACAGGCCCTAGCGCCGGCTGACCCGGCCGGTCCGGCTCGCCCCGCCGGACGGGCGGCCCGACCGTTTCGCGCGCAGCCGTAGCGACACGTGCACAGGGCTGCCGCTGAACCCGAACTCCTCCCGCAGCCGCCGCTCGACGAAGCGCCGGTAGCTGGCCTCCAGGAAGCCGGTGGCGAACAACACGAAGTGCGGTGGCCGGATGCCGACCTGGGTCGCAAAGAGGATCTTGGGCTGCCGGCCGCCGCGCACCGGCGGCGGGGTGGCGGCGACCAGTTCGCTGAGCCAGGAGTTGAGCCTGCCGGTCGGCACGCGCGTTTCCCAGCCGGCCAGCGCGGTCTGGAGCGCGGGCACCAGCCGGTCCAGATGCCGCCCGGTAACGGCGGACACGTTGACCCTGGGCGCCCAGCGTGCGGTGTACAGCTGACGGTCGATCTCGCGGTCGAGCCGCAGTCGGCGATCCTCGTCGACGAGATCCCACTTGTTGTAGGCAATGACCAGTGCCCGGCCTGCCTCTATCACCATCGAGACGATCCGCAGATCCTGCTCGGTGAGCGGCTCGCTGGCGTCGATCAGGACGACCGCTACCTCGGCCCGCTCCAGCGCTCCCGCGGTCCGCAGGGACGCGTAGAAGTCAGCGCCCTGGCTATGGCTGGCCCGGCGCCGGATTCCGGCGGTGTCGACGAAGCGCCAGCTGATGCCGCCGAGCTCGATCACCTCATCCACCGGATCACGGGTGGTGCCCGCCACCGCATCCACCAGTGCCCGGTCCTGGCCCGCCAGCTTGTTGAGCAGGCTGGACTTCCCCACGTTGGGGCGGCCGACGAGCGCCACCCGGCGCGGTCCGGCCGGCGTGGCCAGCGGTTCGGCCGGGGTCGGCGGCAGCGCCGACAGGACCGCGTCGAGCAGGTCGCCGCTTCCCCGGCCATGCAGGGCACTCACCGGCCACGGCTCACCGAGTCCGAGCGCCCACAATGCCGCCGCGGCCGGCTCGCCCGGCGCGTCATCCACCTTGTTGGCCGCGACCACCACCGGCTTTTCCGAGCGGCGCAGCACCGCGGCGACAGCAGCGTCGGAGTCGGTAATACCGACGGCGGCGTCCACCACGAACAGGACCGCATCGGCCGCCTCGACCGCGAGCCGGGCCTGCGCCGTGACCTGCTCGGCAAGAGCCCGGCTGGCCTGCCCCGCCTCCGAGCCCGGCGACGGCTCCCAGCCACCGGTATCGACCAAGGTGAAGGCTCGCCCGCGCCAGGAGGCGTCATAGGCCACTCGGTCGCGGGTGACGCCGGGCGTCTCCTGCACCACTGCCTGCCGGCTGCCGAGAATCCGGTTCACCAGGGTGGATTTGCCGACGTTGGGGCGGCCGACGACCGCCACCACCGGGGTCGGTAGATAGTCTCCGGCACCTCCCTCGCCGCCGGGGACGTCCTCGCCCGGGAAGCCTTCGGCCGCTTCCCCGCCTGGCATGGTCATCTCGTCTGCGCCGCGTCGGCCTGCTGGTCCCGACCCGTGAGGCCGGCCCGTTCCCTGGCCAGGCCGACGATCAGGTTGACCACCTCGTCCAGGCTGAGGGAAGTGGAATCGATCTTGACAGCATCGGCGGCCATCGCCGTCTGCGGCGCGTCAGCGCGGTCTCTGCGGAGCTGCTCGTTCCGGGTGACCGCCGCCGTCGCGCCGGGGTCCACGGCCAGGTCGGCGCTGCGACGATGGGCCCGCGTGTCCTCGCTAGCGGTGAGAAACACCTTGACCAGCGCCTGGGGGGCGACGACCGTGCCTATGTCCCGCCCTTCGGCGACGATGCCGCCGCCCGGTCCTGCGTTGCGCGCGATGATCTCCCGCTGCATTGCGATCAGGTGCTCCCGGACCTGTGGCACTGACGCGACCGCGCTGACGGCGTTGGAGACCTTGCGGGTGCGGATGGGACCGGACACGTCCGCGCCGTCGACGGTGATGGCCGGGGCATCCGGGTCGGTCCCGACCTCGATCACCGGCTCCGTCGCATGCCTGGCCACCGTTCCGGGCTCGGTGGTGTCCAGCCCGCGTTCGAGCAGCCACCAGGTCACGGCCCGGTACATCGCGCCGGTATCGAGGTAGCGCAGGCCGAGCGCGCGGGCCACTCCCCGGGCGGCAGTCGACTTGCCGGACCCGGCGGGGCCGTCAACGGCGATCACGAGGCGCTCAGTCACCCTGGCGATGCTACCGGCGCACCGGCCATCCGGCCGCCGCTAGCGCCTCGGTCAGCCGGGCCACCGAATCGGGGCGGACCGTCAGCTCGGCCACCCCGACCGGCAGGCCGGGTGAGTGCTCGATCCCGATGTCCTCGATATTGACGCCGGACTCGCCGGTCACCTGGAACAACCGTGCCAGCTCACCGGGCTGGTCGCGGATGACAACCTGCACGATCGCGTTGTCCCGAACCGGCGTGCCGCGCTTGCCGGGGATTCTCGCCACCCCCGCCGAGCCCTCGTCCAGCAGGGCCGCCAGCAGCTTCACCGCAGGGTGTTCGGCTGGATGCGGCCGGCCGCCGGTCTCGGCGAGCTCATCGGCAGCGGCGGCCAGGTCGGCGGCCACGTCCGCCAGGATCCGGGCCACCGGCGCGGCGTTGGCCACCAGGATCTGCGTCCACAATCCGGAATCGCCCTCAGCGATCCTGGTCACGTCGCGCAGTCCCTGGCCCGCCAGGCCGAGCGCACCGCCCGGCGCGTCCGTCAGCTGGGCCGCCATGGCGGCGGCGACCACGTGCGGCGCGTGCGATACCAATGCCACCCAGCGGTCATGCTCATCCGCGCCGACCTGTACCGGCTCGCCGCGGCAGCAGCGCACCAGATCGAGAACGGCCGCGACGGCCTCCTGGCGCGTCTGCGGTCCCGGGCAGATCACCCATGGGCGGCCGAGGAACAGGTCGGCCCTGGCGGCGGCGGGACCAGAACGCTCCCTTCCGGACAGCGGGTGGCCGGGCACGAAGGAGGCAAGGTCGCAACCGAGCTCGCTGGCCTGGCGCAGCGGGAGTGCCTTCACGCTGGCGACGTCGGTGTACCAGCGGGCCAGGCGGCGCGCCTGGGCGGCCGCGAGCGAAGGTGCGACGGCGGCAGGGGGAACGGCCAGCACGGCCAGGTCGGCCCAGGGCGTGCCCTCCCCGTTCGGGCGGTGTCCCGGCGGTGCTCCCGCCTCAGCGTGGGCCCGGCCCGCGCCGCCCGGGGCGTGGCCCAGTTCCGCAGGGGCGTGGCTCAGTTCCGCGGGGGCCTGGCCCAGTTCCGCGGGGGCCGGCGGCTCGGGCAGCACCTTGCCTGCCCCGATATCGGCGGCCAGGCGGGCCGCGGCGGGGTTCTGATCGGTCAGCCACACGGTCACGCCCCGCTCGGACAAGGCCAGAGCGATCGACGTCCCGATCAGGCCGGTCCCGATCACGACGGCGCTGCCCAGGCCGGCCGGCGCACCCGCCTTGATGCCGGTCTCCGGTTCCCCCGGCCGCGGCGTCATTGGGCGATGTCCAGCCGGAGAGCTGTCGCGCCCCGCAGGTACACGTGCTGAAGCGCGGCACGCGGCTTGCCGGTCTCCACATGCATGAGCAGCCGCACGACTCGGGGCATGGCGCCGGGAACGTCGATTTCGCTGGCGCACAGCAACGGCACGTCCTGGAACCCGATCTTGCGGGCGGCGAGGGCTGGGAACTCGGCCGTGAGGTCCGGGGTAGCAGTGAAGACCACGCTGATGACATCGTCGGTCGCCAGGCCGTTGCGCGTCATAACCTCGGTGACCAGCTCCGTCGTGCCGTCCAGGACAGCCGTCCGCTCATTGGCGTCGATCTGCACCGCACCGCGGATTGCCCTGACCGCCACCGGCCTGATTCCTTTCACCACACCCGGGGAACCACCCGGGCCGCTGCCGCTGCTCCAGGCTATCGGCAGGCGGCCGGCCGCTTTGCCCTCGCGGAGTGTCCCACGTTAGGGCACTCCTGATCACCGCCGCCGCGTCTTGCGGTCCAGGCGTGCAGCCTCACCGTAAATAACAGCATCACCATGAATAGCAGCATCACCATGAACACAAGCTTTGGTGCTGTCACGGATGTCACCGCGACCCCCCGGAACCCGTCCGCCTCTCGTGATCATGACCTGGATGTCGTCAGGTGTACATCGAAGTCATGATCACATCCGCAGCCGACGGGAGCTACAACGTGATCATGGGGCTGGGTGTAGTCAGGTGTGCAGGAACCTCATGATCATGAATGCTGCCAAGTCAGAGCCCGACAGCGGCGTAGAGTTCGCCGATCTCCCTGGTGGTCAGCGCCCGGGTGCTGCCGGGCCGCAGGCTGCCGAGCGTGACCGGGCCGACCTGGGTGCGGACCAGGCGGCTTACCGGATGGCCTGCCTCTGCCAGCAGCCGACGCACGATGTGCTTGCGCCCCTCGTGGAGGGTGATCTCCACCAGCGCTCGCTTTCCTGCCTGCTCGATCACCCGGAACTTGTCGGCGCTGGCAACCCCATCCTCGAGCTCGATCCCGGTGATCAGCCGCCGTCCCACATCTCTGAGCAGCGGTCCGGCGACCTCCGCCATGTAGGTCTTGGCCACCCCGTACCGCGGATGCGCCAGGCGGTGGGCCAGCTCACCGTCGTTGGTCAGCAGCATGAGCCCCTCGGTGTCGTAGTCGAGCCTGCCGACGTGGAACAGCCGCTCCGCCCGGTCGCCGAGGAAGTCGGTGATGGTCGGCCGGCCACGATCGTCCGACATGGTGGTGACCACTCCGGCCGGCTTGTTGAGCGCCAGGTACACCAGATCTTGGCGGCTGGGGATGCGCCTGCCATCCACCTTGATGATCTGGCGGCCGGGATCGACTCTCGCGCCATACCGGCGCACGATCTCCCCGTCGACCTCGACCCGACCCTCGCCGATCAGTTCCTCGCATTGCCGGCGGCTGCCGACACCAGCGGCGGCCAGCACCTTTTGCAAGCGGACGCCGCCAGGCACGTCGGTGAGCGAATCGTGCCCGGGTTCATCCGTCAGATCCATGCCGTGCGCGGCCTTCCCGCCGCCCGCGCTGTCCGCACTGCCGCGCCCGCCAGGGCGCCCTCCTGGCTGCCGGCGTCCGCCACGGCGACCGCGGTCGTCATGGGCTCGTGCGCTCATCGCCCGCATCGTCAGCATCCTGGGCATCCCGGGCACTCTCCGGTTCCCCGGCAGCGCCAGGGTCCGGAGCGCCGCCCGAGTCCATAGCACCTCCCGAATCCAGAGAACCACCCTGCTCCGGAGAACCACCCGAGCGTAGAGAACCACCCGGGTTCAGAGCGCTACCCGGGTCCATGGCACCACCCGAATCCAGAGCGCCACCGTTCGCAGCGCCGCCACGGCCCGGAGCACGCGCAATGTCCGAGGCGTCTTCCTCGGCGCCGTCGGCATCCTCGATCTCATCGGGCAGGAAGGGCGCAAGGTCGGGCAGGTCGTCCAGGCTGGGCAGGCCAAGCCGTTCCAGGAAGTAGCCGGTCGTGCGGTAGAGGATGGCGCCGGTCTCGTGTTCGGTGCCCGCCTCCTCAACCAGGCCGCGCAGCGTCAGGGTGCGCATCACCCCGTCACAGTTGACACCCCGTACGGCGGAGACGCGTGCCCGGCTGACCGGCTGCCGGTAGGCGACCACGGCCAGCGTCTCCAGCGCGGCCTGGGTCAGCCGGACCTCCTGCCCGTCGCGGACAAAGCGCTCTACGACCGGCGCGCACTCCTCGCGGGTATAGAGACGCCAGCCTCCCGCCACCTCACGCAGGTCGAATCCCCGGCCCTCCGCGGTGTATGAGGCGGCGAGGTCGGCCATCTCGCGCGCGACCTCCTCCCGCGGCCGCTCAAGTACCTGAGCGAGCACCACCTCAGGGACCGGCTCATCGACCACCAGCAGGATCGCTTCCAGGCAAGCCCGCAGGCCAGGGCCGGCCGGGGACTCGCCAGCCACGTCCCCGGCTGCGTTGTCGTGCGTCATGACCAGTCGTCTTCCTCGCGGGCTGTGCTGGAGCGGCCGTTCTCATTTCCGGCCCAGGTCACATACAGGTCGCCCAGCGGCACCAGTTGCTCGAACGAGACGTTACCGTCCCGGTACAGGTCGAGCAGCGCCAGGAACCTGGCCACCACCTCATAGGTGCCGGCGCAGTCGGATGTCAGGTGCCGGAATGTGGCCCGGCCCAGCGTGCGCAGCCGCCCGGCCAGGATCTCTACCTGCTCGTGGACGCTGGTGCGTGGCGTATGGATGTGCTCGGTGGAGACCACCGGCACCGGGCGCGGGGCGAGCGCAAGCGCGGCGATCCGGGCGAACTCGGCCGGGCCAAGCCCCAGCAGCACCTCCGGCAGCAGCTCGGCGAACTGGGGTTCCATCGGCACACGGCGGGTGAAACGGCGGGCCTGAACGGCCATCTTGCCCGCGAAGGTGGCCGCTACCTCCTTGTAGGCCCGGTACTGCAGCAGCCGGGCGAAGAGAAGGTCCCTGGCTTCCAGCAGCGCCAGGTCCTCTTCGTCCTCCACCTCGCCGGCGGGCAGCAGCCGGGCTGCCTTCAGGTCGAGCAGGGTGGCCGCCACCACCAGGAAAAAGCTTGCCTGGTCCAGGTCCCATCCCCCGGCACGGGCCCGGATGTACGCGATGAAGTCATCGGTCACCTGGGACAAGGCAACCTCGGTGATGTCCAGCTTGTGCTTGGAGATCAGGCCGAGCAGGAGGTCGAACGGTCCTTCGAAGACGTCAAGGTGGACCTCGAATCGGCCCGTTCCCGGGGCCTGTGCGGCGCCGCCACCCGGATCGCTGGTCACTGCTGCGGTCACTGCGGCCCCGCCGGGCCGCCGCCGGCCCCCGTGCTAGTGACCGCGGCGCCGTTGACCGCGGCGCCAATAGCCTGAACGCCGTCAGCCGGTACGGCAGCAGCCGGGACCGCGACGGCCGGGACCGCGCCATCTGGGACGGGTTGGCCGACCGCGCGCAGACGCTGGGCGATCACGCTCGCGTCGATACCGGCCTCCAGATCTGCCATCAGCACCGCGATCGCCTCCCGGACCAGCCTGCCCCGGTCCACACGGATTCCGCGGATATGCAAGCTTAGGCGGGCGCGCTCCAGATCGAGGAACTCGTCCGCAGACAGGTAGACCGTAATTTTCTGAGGGTGGGCTTCTCGCCCACTGGCCTGCCGCCCGGGATCACTGGCGGGGCCGGGGCCGACGGGGCGGAGCAGTTCGGCGACTCCCGGCAGGCTTACCCGGCGCGGACGGGGCCCGCGTTCCCGGCCTGCCGCCACCGCTCCAGTACCTCCTTGGCAAGCTCCCGGTAGGAACTCGCGCCGGCGGACGCCGGGTCGAACCTCGTGATCGGCTCCCCGGCCACGGTCGCGTCCGGGAACCGCACGGTACGGCTGATGACCGTATGGAAGACCTTATCGCCGAACCCCTGGACGACACCCTGCAGAACCTCACGCGAGTGCAGGGTGCGGGAGTCGTACATGGTGGCCAGCAGCCCGTCCATGACCAGTCGCGGATTCAGCCTCCTCGACACCTTGTCGATGGTCTCCATGAGCAGCGCCACGCCGCGCATCGCGAAGTACTCGCATTCCAGCGGCACGATCACGCCGTGCGCGCACGCCAACGCGTTGACGGTCAGCAGCCCCAGCGATGGCTGGCAGTCGATCAGGATGACGTCGTACTCCGGCAGCACGGGCTCGAGCGCTCCGCCCAGGATGAACTCCCTGCCCACCTCGTGGACAAGCTGGACCTCCGCCCCGGAAAGGTCGATGTTGCTGGGCATCAGGTGCATGCCAGCCACATTGGTCTTGATCACAACGTCCGGGGCCGTCACACCCCGCTCCATCAGCAGGTTGTAGACGGTGACATCCAGCTCGTGCGGCTGGATACCGAGGCCGACCGAAAGCGCCCCCTGCGGGTCGAAATCCACCAGCAGAACGCGGCGTCCCATCTCGGCCAGAGTCGCGCCGAGGTTGATCGTCGTGGTGGTCTTTCCCACCCCGCCCTTCTGGTTGCACACCGCCGCGATGCGCGCGGGCCCGTGTGCCGTCAACGGCTCAGGTTCTGGGAAAACCGGCAGAGGTCGCCCGGTAGGCCCGATCTTGGGACGGACTGCCTGGGACGCTGCCACCATGTGCTGCACCTCCCGGCGGATGTCGCAGAAATGCCTCCGCTGAAACCCGGACTCTAGGGCGTGCCCTGGCCGGTATCAAGCCGACTCACCGTGCAGCGGTCGGCAAGACCACCTACCGGGTCAGCCGCGCGCCCGCGGGTGCGCGGAAGCGTACACCTCGCGCAGCTTGTCCACCGTCACGAGCGTGTACACCTGGGTGGTGGTCACCGACGCGTGACCCAGCAATTCCTGCACCACCCGGACGTCCGCGCCGCCGTCGAGCAGGTGGGTGGCGAAGGAGTGCCGTAGCGTGTGCGGGGAGATCCCGGTCAGGTCCGCCCGCTCGGCGGCCGTCTTGAGCACGCCCCATGCGCCCTGCCGAGTGAGGCGCCCGCCCCGGGCGTTTAGGAACACCGCGGGGCTGGGGCGGGCGCGCCGCGAGCCCGCGGCGAGCGTGGGCCGGGCCCGGACCAGGTAGGCGTCGAGCGCCTCCCGCGCATACCTGCCCACCGGCACGATCCGCTGCTTGCCCCCCTTGCCCGACAGCCGGAGCGCAGCGGCCGGCCCGCCCGGCCCGGCTGGCCCGTCCGCCGGGCGAGCGAGGCCAAGGTCGTCCACGTCCAGGCCGACCGCCTCCGAGATCCTCGCCCCGGTGCCGTAGAGCAGCTCGAGCAGTGCCCGGTCACGCAGCGGGCGCGGGTCGCCCGGCTCCTCACCTGCGCCCGCGGCCGCGATCAGCCGCTCCACCTCGGCCACCCCGATCGCCCGCGGCAGCCGACGCGGCGGGGCCGGCGGGCGCACCTGGCTGGCCACATCGGACCCGGCCATTCCCTCGGCGGCCGCGAAGGCGTGCAGCCCGCGTACCGCGGCGACCGCGCGGACGGCCGAGCTCGCGGCCAGCGGCGCATGATTCTCGCCGCCTTCCCGCAATCCGGCGAGGAAGCTCGCGACATCCCCCGCGGTGATCTCGGCGATGGTGGCCTGGCCCCGGGCCGCCATCGCCTCCTGGTACCTGGCCAGGTCCCGGCGGTATGCCTGGAGAGTGTGGTCGGACAGGCCCCTCTCGACGGACAGGTGGTCGAGGTAGCGGCTGACCGCAGCCGCCAGGCCCGGACCTGCGCCCGGGCCGGTCAGCGGATGATCTGCCCGGTCTCGGTCCACGGCAGCCCGTGGGCCTCGGCGACGGGCTCGCAGGTGAGCGTGCCCTCGTGGGTGTTCAGGCCGCCTGCGAGCGCCGGGTCCGCTTTCAGCGCCTCCCGCCAGCCCAGGTTCGCGATCTCCAGCACGTAGGGCAGGGTGACGTTGGTCAGGGCGTAGGTGGAGGTGTGTGGCACCGCGCCGGGCATGTTCGCGACGCAGTAGAACACCGAGTTGTGGACCCGGTAGGTGGGGTCGGCGTGCGTGGTCGGCCGCGAGTCCTCGAAGCAGCCGCCCTGGTCGATGGAGATGTCGACCAGCACCGAGCCGGGCAGCATCCGGGACACCAGCTCGTTGGAGATCAGCATCGGCGCCTTGGCCCCGGGCACCAGCACCGCCCCGATCACCAGGTCGGCGTCGATCACCGCGCGCTCGATCTCGTATGCGTTCGAGGCGACAGTCTGGCAGTGCCCCTGGTGGATCGCGTCGGCCGCGCGAAGCCGGGCGACGTTCTTGTCCACCAGCAGGACCTCCGCCTGCATGCCGAGCGCGATGGCGGCGGCGTTCATCCCGGACACCCCGGCGCCGAGCACCACCACCTTGGCCGCGTAGACCCCCGACACCCCGCCCATCAGCACCCCGCGGCCGCCGCCGTCGGCCTGCAGGCAGTGCGAGCCGACCTGTGGCGCCATCCGGCCCGCCACCTCGGACATGGGCGCGAGCAGCGGCAGCGATCCGTCGTCGGCCTGCACCGTCTCGTAGGCGATGGCGGTGATGCCCGACCCCAGCAGGGCCTCGGTGCCGGGGCGGTCGGCGGCCAGGTGCAGGTAGGTGAATAGCACCTGGTCTTTACGCAGCCGCGGGTATTCTTCCGCGATCGGCTCCTTCACCTTCAGGATGAGCTCCCCGGTCTCCCACACCTCGTCCGGCCCGGGCAGGATTTGCGCTCCGGCGGCCACGAAGTCCGCGTCCGGGATGGCCGAGCCGGTGCCCGCGTCTCGCTCCACGAATACCTGATGGCCGGCGCGGACAAGCTCATGCACACCCGACGGAGTGATCGCGACCCGGTACTCGTGGTTCTTGACTTCTTTGGGGATGCCCACCTTCATGGCTGCACGTCTCTCCCTCGTCCTCCCGTCCTATGCGGCCCCATTGCCGGAAGGTCCGGGTGCTGGCGGCCTGCGCGGCCGCCAGTCAGCGCTCGGGCAGCACGTCTTCTTCCCGCAGCGCCGCGAACCCGCCCTGCTGGACGGCATACGCGGACAAGATACCCACTGCCGTTACACCATTGTGCAGGTCACCCGCGAGGAAGAGGCGGATCGCCTGGTGCAGCGGCACCCACCGCACCAGCAGGTGCGCTTCTTCGTGCTCGGGAGCATGCCCGCCACGCTCGGATTCCGGAACCCAGGTGAGGCCGCGGGCGAGGAACACCTGTATCCGTTCAGTGAGGATGCCCGGCGAGCTGAAGAAGTCCGCGAGCTCGCGCCAGTCACTGGCCCGGTAGCCGGCCTCTTCGAGCAGTTCGCGTTCGGCGGTGACGCGGGGCGGCTCGCCCGGCACGTCACGGATCCCGGCCGGAATCTCCCACAGCAGGTGGCCTGCGGGGTGGCGGTAGTGGCGGATCAGCAGCACCCGCCCGTCGTCGTCGAGCGCCACGATCGCGACCGCCCCTGGGTGCTCGACCACGTCCCGTTTCGCCAGCTCCTCGTCGGGCATCCGGACCTGATCGGTTCGCAGGGTGACAAGAACACCGGGGGCATAGCTCGGGTCGCCCACCACCTCCCACTGCTCATTGACGTCACGCAGGCGCGGACCGTACTCCCCGCTGGGCTCCTCCCCCGGCCCCGTGCTGCCCGGCCCCGTGCTGCCCGGCCCCGCGGTTCCGGGCACACGCTCGTGGCCGCGGGTCACGCGCTCGCCGCCGCCCGGCGGACGCTGCCGGCCTCGGCGGTGCGGGCGGCCCGTGAATGGTCCAGCGCGGCCGCGACCAGGCCATGGAAGAGCGGGTGCGACCGGGTGGGCCGGGACAGGAACTCCGGGTGTGCCTGTGTGGCCACGAGGTACGGGTGGACGTCGCGCGCCAGTTCCACGAACTCGACCAGCCGGCCATCGGGCGAGAGCCCCGTGCAGTGAAGGCCGGCCGCCTCCAGGCGCTCGCGGTAGGCGTTGTTCACCTCGTAGCGGTGCCGGTGACGCTCCTCCACGATGTCCAGCCCGTAGAGCTCCCTGACGAGCGACCCTGCCGCCAGCACCGCCGGGTACAGCCCAAGCCGCATGGTGCCGCCCATGTCCCGCTCCCCGGCGACCACGTCCTCCTGGTCGGCCATGGTCGCTATCACCGGGTGGGGGGTGTCCGGGTCGAATTCCGTGCTGTTGGCGTCGGCCAGGCCCGCGAGGTTGCGCGCGACCTCGATCGCCACACACTGCAGGCCCAGGCACAGGCCGAGCAGCGGGATACCGTGGGTCCGCGCGTAGCTGACCGCGCCGATCTTTCCCTCGATGCCCCGCACCCCGAACCCGCCCGGGATGAGCACCCCGTCCACCCCCTCCAGCTGGCGGGCCGCGCCTTCGGGAGTCTGGCAGTCGTCGCTGGTCACCCACCGGATATTGACCCGGGCATCGTTGGCGAACCCGCCCGCGCGCAGCGCCTCGGCGGGCGAGAGGTAGGCGTCGGGCAGGTCCACGTACTTGCCGACGAGCGCGATGGTCACGCTGCGGGCGGGACGGTGTACCCGGCGCAGGAGGTCGTCCCAGTCGCTCCAGTCCACATCGTGGAACGGCAGCCCGAGCCGGCGCACCACGTACGCGTCGAGCCCTTCGGAGTGCAGCACCTTCGGGATGTCGTAGATCGACGGCGCGTCGGCGGCCGCGACCACAGCCTCCTCGTCCACGTCACACATGAGGCTGATCTTGCGCTTGAGACCGCCGCTGATGGTGCGGTCGGCGCGGCAGACGATGGCGTCCGGCTGGATGCCGATGCTGCGCAGCGCCGCCACCGAGTGCTGTGTGGGCTTGGTCTTCAGCTCGCCGGACGGCCCGATGTAGGGCAGCAGCGACACGTGCAGGAAGAAGCAGCGGTCGCGGCCGATCTCGTGCCGGATCTGCCGGATGGCCTCCAGGAACGGCTGTGACTCGATGTCCCCGACGGTCCCGCCCACCTCGGTGATGACCACGTCGACGTCGGGCCCGCCCATCTCGATGATCCGGGCTTTGATCTCGTTGGTGATGTGCGGGATGACCTGGACGGTGTCGCCCAGGTAGTCGCCGCGCCGCTCCTTGGCGATGACGCTGGAGTAGATCCACCCGGTGGTGACGTTCGCCGCCCCGGACAGCCGGATGTCGAGGAACCGCTCGTAGTGGCCGATGTCAAGGTCGGTTTCCGTGCCGTCGTCGGTGACGAACACCTCGCCGTGCTGGAAGGGGTTCATGGTGCCGGGGTCGACGTTGAGGTACGGGTCGAGCTTTTGCATCGTTACCCGTAGCCCGCGCGCCCGGAGCAGGCGTCCCAGGCTGGAGGCCGTGAGGCCCTTGCCGAGGCTGGAGGCGACGCCCCCCGTCACAAAAAGATGCTTGGTCGATGCCGGGTGTGATGAAAACGGTGCCGCAGCCAAAGGAAGGCTCCCGTGGTCGGTGCGAAGCGGGTGAATCCCGCCGGTCCACGGGCCATCAGGATATCAGCCAGCGGATATACCCGGTGGCGCCACACCGGGATCGAGGGCCTTTGCGCCGTCAGCCGCGGTCACGACGCGGTGTACGGGCTGGGGTCGCCCTCCGCCGACTGCATGACCCGGCGCTGCGCCGCCGTGAGCCCTTGCTCGTCCGTCTCCGCGAATCTCGCCAGCGCCACCGCGCAGACCACCGCCAGGCTGAACCCGATCAATGCGATCCCGCCGAGCCCGGGCCTGGTGTGATCGCCCAGGAACATGACGCCCACGACCGCGGGCGGGGTGGTCTCCGCCAGGACGACGGCGGCCGTCGCCACGGTCACGCTGCCGTCCTCCAGCGCGGTCGCGTACAGCATGAACGAGACGACGCCCGCGGCCGCCAGCGCATACGCCGCCGGGTCACGGACGAGGTGCTGTGGCGAGAAGTCGGGCAGCACGCGGGCCGCCACGGCGAGCACGCCGTAGCCGAGGCCGGCCACCGCGCCAAGCACGGGGGTCCGGGCGGGCGGTCTCAGCCGGGACGATGCCACCACCCCGATCAGCGCGATGCCGGCCACAGCCAGAATGAGCGCCAGCTTGAACTGGCCGCTTACCCCGGTGACCACGTGTTCCCCGGCCGAGGAGCCCAGCAGCCCCACGCCGACCACTACGCCCGCGACCGCAAGCCACTCCCGCCAGGACAGCTCCAGGTGGATCAGCCAGGCGGCGACCACGGCCGTCACCGCGAGGTTGGCGGCGATGATCGCCTGGACCGCGAACAGCGGAAGCCGCCGCAGCGCCACCAGCTGGGCGACGAACCCCACCAGGTCGAGGACGAGGCTGGCGATGAAGCGCCACTGGCGCAGCATGCGCAGGACCAGACCGGGGTCGACCTGCCCCAGCGCCGAGCCGCCGCCACCCGCCATACGGGCGGAACGCCGGCTCGCGGCCCGCGCGGCCATGGCCTGCATGACCGCAGCTACGCCGTAGCACAATGCGGCCACCATGGCGGCTGCCAGACTCAGCAACACGGGTCCGACCTTACGCCGGATGGTTTTTGGCCAGCCACCGAGGCATGCCCAGCGGGTATCAAAATCTTCATCCAGTCGCCGATCTCCAGATCAGGCCGGGGACGCGGGCACCTGCCGAGCCGGAGAGCCGGGCCAGCCAGGGTTGACAGGACCACAGGTCAGACGCCCGCGGCCTGCATACCGCGCAACTCGTGCTTGAGGTCCCTGATCTCGTCCCGGATCCTGGCGGCGATCTCGAACTGCAGTTCCGCGGCCGCGGCGTGCATCTGCTCGGTGAGCTCGGAGATGAGGGCAACCAGGTCGCCACGGGCTTCACCGCCGCCCGCTGCCGCACCATCGCCGCCGGTGGCCTTGGCACGGGAGGACAGGCCCGGCACTGGCGTCTTCCCCCGGCTCTGCTGGCGCCCCGCACCCCCGATAAGCCTCTCCGTGTCCGCGTCCTCCCGGACCAGCTGGTCGAGGATGTCGGCGATCCGCTTGCGCAGGGGCGTCGGGTCGATCCCGTGCTCGCGGTTGTAGGCGATCTGCTTGTCGCGCCGGCGGTTCGTCTCGTCGATGGCCCGCTGCATGGACGCCGTGACCTGGTCGGCGTACATGTGGACCTGGCCGGACACGTTCCGCGCGGCCCGGCCGATCGTCTGGATCAAGGACGTGCCGGACCGCAGGAACCCCTCCTTGTCCGCGTCCAGGATCGAGACCAGCGATACCTCGGGCAGGTCAAGGCCCTCACGCAGCAGGTTGATGCCCACCAGCACGTCGTACTCGCCGAGCCGCAGCTCGCGCAGCAGTTCCACCCGCCGCAGCGTGTCGACCTCGCTGTGCAGGTACCGCGCCCGGATGCCCAGTTCCAGCAGGTAGTCGGTGAGATCCTCGGCCATCTTCTTGGTGAGCGTGGTCACCAGCACCCGCTCATCGCGCTCGGCCCGCTGCCTGATCTCGTGCACCAGGTCGTCGATCTGGCCCTTGGTCTGCTTGATGATGACTTCCGGATCGACCAGCCCGGTCGGCCGGATCACCTGGTCGGTCACCTCCCCGGCGGTCCGCTGCAGCTCGTACGGCCCGGGGGTGGCCGACATGTACAGGGTCTGCCCGATCCGGTCACCGAACTCATCCCAGGTGAGGGGCCGGTTGTCGATCGCGCTGGGCAGCCGGAACCCGTGCTCGACCAGCGTCCGCTTACGCGACACGTCGCCTTCGTACATGGCACCGATCTGCGGCACGGTGACGTGCGACTCGTCGATCACCAGCAGGAAGTCCTCAGGGAAGTAGTCGAGCAGCGTGTTGGGCGGGCTGCCCGCCGGCCGGCCGTCGATGTGCCGCGAGTAGTTCTCGATCCCGGCGCAGCTCCCGACCTGGCGCATCATCTCGATGTCGTAGGTGGTGCGCATCCGCAGCCGCTGCGCCTCCAGCATCTTGCCCTGCCGCTCGAGCTCGGCGAGCCGCTCCGCCAGCTCGGCCTCGATGCCGGCGATGGCCCGCGCCATCCGCTCCGGCCCGGCCACGTAGTGCGAGGCAGGGAAGACGTACAGCTCGTCGTCCTCGCTGATCACTTCCCCGGTCAGCGGGTGCAGCGTCATCAGCCGCTCGATCTCGTCGCCGAACATCTCGATCCGCACGGCGAGTTCCTCATAGACCGGGATGATCTCGATCGTGTCCCCGCGCACCCGGAAGGTCCCGCGGCTGAACGACAGGTCGTTGCGGATGTACTGCATGCCGACGAGCTTGCGGAGCAGCGCGTCACGCTCGATGGAGCCGCCCACCTGCAGCTTCAGCATCCGGTCCACGTACTCCTGCGGGGTGCCCAGGCCGTAGATGCAGGAGACGGAGGCCACCACGATCGTGTCCCTGCGGGTGAGCAGCGAGTTGGTGGCGGAATGCCGCAACCGGTCCACCTCGTCGTTGATCGACGAGTCCTTCTCGATGTAGGTGTCGGTCTGCGGGACGTACGCCTCGGGCTGGTAGTAGTCGTAATACGAGACGAAGTACTCCACCGCGTTGTCAGGAAGCATCTCCCGGAGCTCGTTGGCGAACTGCGCGGCGAGGGTCTTGTTCGGGAGCATGACCAGCACCGGCCGCTGGAGCCGCTCGGAGAGCCAGGCGACGGTGGCGGTCTTGCCGGTGCCCGTGGCTCCAAGCAGGACGGTGTCCTTGGCCCCGGTTCGGATCCGGTGGTCCATCTCGTCAATGGCCCGCGGCTGGTCGCCAGCGGGCACCATGTCCGTGATCACCTTGAATGGCGCCACGCTCCGCTGGAGATCGCTAACCGGACGCACGGCACCACTCCTTCCCGGCACGCCACCGACTCGCTCCCCGGCACACCGACTCCCGGTGCACTGGCTGCAAACACGCGCGGCGGCGGTGTTCTTCCCCGGGCATCATCACGTTCCACTGTAGGACCGGGCTACGACTCTAGGCGGGGGGTACGACAGCCCGGCCGGCCAAGTCCCGTCCGGTCAGCCCGGGGTGGTCCGGGCCCGCCGCCGCAACTCCGCCCACAACTCGCCGACCTCCCGGTCGAGTTCTGCGAGAGAGCCAGAGTTGTCCACCACGATGGAGGCGATCGCGAGCCGCTCCTCCCGGGAGGCCTGGGCTCGCATTCGCGCCTCCGCCTGGGCCCTGGACATGCCACGCTCGCGGGCCAGCCGCTCCGCTTGGACGCGCGGGGGCACGTCCACCACCACGACCTCGTCGAACCTGTCAGCGAGATGGTTCTCCGCCAGCAGCGGAACGTCATGGACGATGACCGGCGCCCCGCCAGCCTGTCGCTCCAGTTCGGCCATGCGCTCGCCCACCCGGGGATGAACGACCGAATTCAATTTCATGCGCAACGATTCATCGGCGAACACAAGCTTCCCCAGCCGGTCCCGGTCCAGGGAGCCGTCGGGACGGAGGACGTCCGGGCCGAACGCCTGAATCACCGCGGCCAGCCCGGGTGTGCCGGGGGCGACTACCTCCCGCGCCACCGCATCGGCGTCGATGACGACGGCGCCATAGGAGGCCAGCCGCCGCGCGACCTCACTCTTGCCCGCGCCGATCCCGCCGGTGAGCCCGACCCTGAGCGCTCGCACGCCTGTCAGGCTAGCCGGGCGGGTACAGGAGACGGGCCGTATCGGCCCGTCCAGGCGGTGTCCTCTCGTGATCATGACATGGGTGTAGTCGGATGTGCACCCAAGCCATGATCACAACAGTGAACCGGTCATGCACTGAGCGGCACTCACGCACTGGCGGGCACCTCGCTGGCGCTGGTCGCCGGGCAGCCCCAGTTGTGGCCGCGGGGCAGGTCGTGAGCTTGGGCGCCGAGGCAACGCGTCAGCTCTGGCTGGGCAGCTCGCCGCCGCTGGCCGGGTACTCGTCAGTTCTGGCCGCCGGACAGCTTGTCGCGCAGTGCCGCGAGCGCTTCGTCCGAGGCGAGGGCGCCCGCCGGGCTGTCCTCGTCTTCGCTGCTGGCCGATGAGGCCGCACGGCTGGCGGCAGGCGCTTCGGCGTCGCCCTCGCCGCTGCCGGGCTCGCCATCCTCGGCCTCGTCCTGGGCCTTGCGCGCCTCGGCGACCTGGCGGCGGTGGGCCTCGAAACGCGAACGCGCCTCCGCGTACTGCTGTTCCCACTCCTCGCGCTGCGCGTCGTACCCTTCCAGCCATTCGCCCGTGTCCGGGTCGAAGCCCTCCGGGTAGACGTAGTTGCCCTGATCGTCATAGGTGGCGGGCATGCCGTACAGGGTTGGGTCGAAGTCGTCCCCGACCGCCTCGCCGATCGTGCCCTCGTTCGCCTGCTTGAGCGACAGGCTGATCCGGCGCCGGTCGAGGTCGATGTCGATGATCTTGACGAAGATCTCGTCGCCGACCTGCACGACCTGCTCGGGGATCTCCACGTGCCGGTCGGCGAGCTCGGAGATGTGCACCAGGCCCTCGATGCCCTCCTCGACACGGACGAAGGCGCCGAACGGCACCAGCTTGGTGACCCGTCCCGGGACGACCTGACCGATCTGGTGGGTGCGCGCGAACTGCTGCCACGGGTCTTCCTGGGTGGACTTGAGCGACAGCGAGACCCGCTCGCGGTCCATGTCCACGTCCAGCACCTCGACCGTGACCTCCTGGCCGACATCGACCACCTCGCCCGGGTGGTCGATGTGCTTCCAGGACAGCTCGGACACGTGCACCAGGCCGTCCACGCCACCGAGGTCCACGAACGCGCCGAAGTTGACGATGGAGGAGACCACGCCCTTGCGGATCTGGCCCTTCTGCAGTGTGTTGAGGAAGTTCTGGCGGACCTCGGACTGGGTCTGCTCCAGCCATGCCCGGCGGGACAGAACCACGTTGTTGCGGTTCTTGTCCAGCTCGATGATCTTCGCCTCGATCTCCCTGCCCACGTACGGCTGCAGGTCACGGACCCGGCGCATCTCGACCAGCGAGGCGGGGAGGAACCCGCGCAGGCCGATGTCGAGGATGAGGCCGCCCTTGACGACCTCGATGACGGTGCCGGTGACGACGCCGTCTTCCTCCCTGATCTTCTCGATCGTGCCCCACGCGCGCTCGTACTGCGCGCGCTTCTTGGACAGGATCAGCCGGCCCTCCTTGTCCTCCTTCTGCAGGACAAGGGCCTCGATATGCTCGCCGGTCTTGACCACTTCATGCGGGTCGACATCATGCTTGATCGACAGCTCGCGTGAGGGGATGACCCCTTCGGTCTTGTACCCGATGTCGAGCAAGACTTCGTCTCGATCGACCTTGACGACGGTTCCCTCGACGATGTCGCCGTCGTTGAAGTACTTGATGGTCTCGTCGATCGCGGCGAGGAAGGCCTCCTCGGACCCGATGTCGTTGACCGCTACCTTGGGGGTCGGGTTGGCCTCAGTGCTGCTCGTCATGTGTGGGTCGGCTCCGGTGGACAGAATGTAGACGTTGTCGGTACGCGTGCACGGCCAAGCCCGCCACACGGGCCCACAGGTCTATTGGACTTGCCTGGCCGACCTGACCAAAACCACGGTTTGCCTCAGCGGCCACCCGCGGCTGTGCCTGGCCATGGCGGACTGCACCTGAACACAGCGCAGCGTTCAGAATATGAGAGCCGGCAAGGTGGGTCAATTGAAGCCACCAACCTGTGACCTCCCACGGCCCCCGGCGGGTTAGCCAGACCGGCCCCGCGCCAAGCGACCCCAAGCCCCCAAGGACCCCCTGCCAACCAGCGGCCCGGCACCTGCGGGGGTTGCGGCCAAGCGTGGGCGGGGGTGCCGCGTCCGGAGCGTATAAGAGGCCGAAGGCCGAAGCGCAGGACGCGGTGCCCCCGCCCACGCCCCCCAACAACCCCTCAGTGCCCCGCATCCTCCCAGGTGCGGCCGGTGCCAAAGGACACAGCGAGCGGGACGGTGAGCTCGAACGCCCCGCACATGGTCTCGGTCGCCAGCGTCTTCAGGGCTTCGAGCTCGCCAGGGGCGACCTCGAAGACGAGTTCGTCGTGCACCTGGAGCAACATCCGCGACACCAGGCCCTGGGCGCGGAGCGCGCGGTCCACCCCGAGCATGGCCACCTTGATGATGTCCGCCGCCGATCCCTGGATCGGCGCGTTGAGAGCCATCCGCTCGGCCATTTCCCTGCGCTGCCGGTTGTCGGACGTCAGGTCGGGCAGGTAGCGGCGGCGGCCGAGAATGGTCTCGGTGTAGCCGTCTTTGCGGGCCTGGGCCACTATCTCGTAGAGGTAGTCGCGGATCCCGCCGAACTGCTGGAAGTACCCCTCCATCAGACCGCGCGCCTCGTCCGGGGTGATGCTCAGCTGCTGGGACAGGCCGTAGGCGGACAGGCCGTAGGCGAGCCCGTAGTTCATCGCCTTGATCTTGCTGCGCTGCTCGACGGTCACGTCGGCCGGGGGAAGCCCGAACACGCGGGAGGCGGTCTCCGCGTGGAAGTCACGGCCGGAGGCGAAGGCCTCTCCCAGCGCGGTGTCACCCGACAGGTGGGCCATGATGCGCAGCTCGATCTGGCTGTAGTCGGCGGTGAGCAGGCACTCGTATCCGTCGCCGACCACGAAGCCCTGCCGGATCCGCCGTCCCTCCTCGGTCCGGATCGGGATGTTCTGCAGGTTGGGGTCGGTCGAGGACAGCCGGCCGGTGGCGGCGATCATCTGGTTGTAGGTGGTATGGATGCGGCCGTCCTCGCCGGCCATCGGGATCAGCGAGTCCACGATGCTCTTGAGCCTGGCGACATCCCGGTGCCGCAGCAGGTACACCAGCACCGGGTGCTCGGTCTGGGCGAGCAGCCCGGTTAGCGCTTCGGAGTCGGTCGTGTACCCGGTCTTGATCCGCTTGGTCTTGGGCAGGCCCAGCTCGTTGAAGAGAACCTCCTGCAGCTGCTTGGGCGAGCCCAGGTTGAACTCCCGGCCCACCACCTGGTACGCGGACTGCTCGGCCGACTTCACCTCGCCGCCGAGGCTCGCCGACATCGCCGCGAAATGCTCGGTGTCGGCGGCGATCCCCACGCGCTCCATCCCGGCCAGCACGCCGATCAGCGGCAGCTCCACCTCATGCAGCAGCCTGGTGGCCCCTCGCTTCTCAAGGTCCTGGTCGAGCGCGGCGCCGAGCTCCGCCGTGGCGCGGGCCTCCAGCACCAGGGTGATCGCGATCTGCGCCTCGCCATCGTCCTCGCCTTCTTCCCCGCCGGAAAGGTCGAGCGCGAGCTGCCCGGTGGCGGCCTCGTCCCTGGGCTTCAGCTCCTTGCCCAGGTAGCGCAGGGTCAGGTCGGCCAGGTCGAAGGAGCGCTGGCCGGGCAGGGCGAGATAGGCGGCGAGCGCGGTGTCGGTGGTGAGCCCGGCGAACTCGAAGCCACGGGCGGCCAGGGCATGAATCGGGCCCTTGGCATCGTTCATCGCCTTGGCCTTGCCGGGATCGGCCAGCCAGTCTGCCAGCGCCCGCTCGTCGTCCTCGGTGAGCGTTGCCGGGTCGAGGTAGGCGCCGGCCCCGTCGGGGGTGGCCAGGGCGAGCCCGATCAGGGTCCCGGTGCCCCTGCCCCAGGTGCCGCTGACCGCCACGCCGGCCCTGCCCTCGCCCGCCGCGTGCTCGGCGAGCCAGCCGGCCACCTCCTCGGGCCCGGGCAGCGCGATCTCCACATCGAACGCCTCGCCCGCTGCATCGCCGGGGCCGGGAGCGGGGGTCGCCCCCGCGATTCCGTTAGGCAGCGTGGAGTAGAGGCGATCGCGCAGCACGCGGAACTGAAGGGTGTCGAAGAGCTGGTGGATCTGCTCCCGGTCCCACGGGGCGGGCCGCAGGTCGGTCAGCTGGACCTCCAGCGGCACGTCGCGGGCGAGCTCGGTGAGCTGCCGGTTGCGCAGCACATCGCCCAGGTGTTCCCGGAGCGTGTCCCCGGCCCTGCCCTTGACCTCGTCCACCCGGTCGACCAGTTCGCCCAGTGAGCCGAACTCAGCGACCCACTTGGCCGCGGTCTTCTCCCCGACCCCCGGGATGCTGGGCAGGTTGTCGCTCGGGTCGCCGCGCAGGGCGGCGTAGTCCGGGTACTGCGCCGGGGTCAGGCCGTACTTAGCGCTGACCGTCTCCGGCGTGAACCGCGTCATCTCGGTGATGCCGCGCCGGGTCATCAGCGCCGTGGTGTGCTCGTCCACGAGCTGGAGCACGTCCCGGTCGCCGGTGACGATGAGAACGTCCAAGCCGGCCTGCTCGGCCTGGGTGGTCAGGGTGGCGATGATGTCGTCTGCCTCGTAGCCGGGCACCGACAGGTGCTGGATGCCGAGCGCGTCGAGCACCTCGAAGATGAGGCTCAGCTGGTTGCGGAAGTCGGCCGGGGTCTCCCGCCGGTTCGCCTTGTACTCGACCCACTGCTCATGCCGGAACGTCGGCTCGCCACGGTCGAAGGCGACGGCCACGTGGGTGGGCGTCTCGTCGCGCAGCACGTTGATGAGCATCGCGGTGAAGCCGTAGACGGCGTTGGTCGGCTGGCCGGTGGTGGTGGAGAAGTTCTCCACCGGCAGCGCGAAGAACGCCCGGTAGGCCAGGGAGTGGCCGTCCAGCAGGAGCAGCCGGCCCCGCTGCTCGCCCGCAGCTGGGGTCTCAGCTGGCTTGGTCATCACGACGGAAGTCTAGTGGCCGGTGCCGACAGCGGGGCGGAACGGGGCCACCGGCCTCCGACTGCCGCGGGCCGACCGTGCGGGCGTGGCCAGACCGGAAACGGTGTGCCCGCGACCCGGTTGGGACGCTGGTCGGATCTGGGTGGGTTCTGTGCCGTGCATCCCGCGCCTATGCCCGTTTTCTGCCGCTCTTTCTGATATATGCCAATTTCGCCGTCTGCGTGGTACGGGCCGCTGTGTGACATTTTTCGTTGGAATTTGTTGTTTTTTGGCTCAGGGGGGAGACGTCATGCCCCGGTAACGGCACAATGCTTGTGGAATTGGCGGTTTCGCATTCCAAGGGGACTGACATCCGTCAGGAGAGGCAGGAGAGAGATGGGTATGCGGGTAAAGCACAGACCAGGCTGGTACGCGCTGCGTGCCGGCATGGCCTCGGTTCTCGCGCTCGGCACGGCAGGACTGGTCGCGGCGAGCAGCGCAGCCGCGTCACCCGCGGCGTCGGGGGGACCGCACTGCAACGCCTCCGTCACCCGGGACAACTTCGGCACCGCGAACTCGGGGCCGTACGGCGGCAATCAGACGGTATGGCGCTACACCATCACCAACCGCCATTGCATGCAGGTGCGGATCATGACGTACGGCGCCACGGTGCAGTCGATCAAGGTCCCGGACCGGCATGGCCACATCAAGAACGTCGCGCTCGGCTTCAGGACGCTGAAGGAGTATGTCGACCTGGACAGCCCGCCGCCGACGTCGCCGAATTTCGGCGGTCCCTACTTCGGAGAGACCATCGGCCGGTACGCCAACCGGATCGGGGGCGCCTCGTTCAAGCTCAACGGGACGACCTACACGCTGCCGGTCAACAACGGGCCGAACACGCTGCACGGCGGGTTCGTCGGCTGGGGTAACCGCATCTGGCAGCACCCCACGGTGGTGGCCGGGCACGGCCGTGTCTCGCTGACGATGAGCCTGGTCGCCCCCAACGGTGACGAGGGCAGCGGCCTGCTGCCGGGCACCAACAACTACGAGCCGAACTGCTCGATCCCGTCGGCGCCGCCGAGCACGTGCACCGGCTTCCCGGCCCAGGTCACGACGCACATCACCTACACACTCGACAACGGCAACCGGCTGTGGATCCGGTACCGGGCGCACAACGACGACGCGAACCTGGCGACCGTTATCAACCTGACCAACCACACCTACTTCAACCTGGCCGGGGAGGCATCCGGCCCGGCGTACGCGCAGCGGGTCCTGATCAACGCCAACCGCTTCACGCCGACCGACGCCAACTTGATCCCGACCGGCGCGAAAGTGCCGGTCGCGGGCACCCCGTTCGACTTCCGGTCCTTCCACTCGATCGGCGAACGGATTAGTGACGCGACCGCGCCCCAGGGCGACCAGCTGGTCCTCGCCCACGGCTACGACCACAACTGGATCCTCAACAAGTCCGGCCCGACCTTCGCCGGACTCCACTTCGCCGCCGCGGCCAGGGACCCGAGAAGCGGCCGTGTGCTCCTCGTGTGGACCAACGAGCCGGGAGTCCAGTTCTACACCGGCAACTTCCTCGACGGGCACCTGGTCGGCATCAGCGGCCACACCTACCGGCAGTCGGCGGGCTACACCTTCGAGACCCAGCACTTCCCCAACTCGCCGAACCAGCCGAACTTCCCCTCCACCGTCCTGAAGGCAGGAAAGACCTTCAACTCAACCACCATCTACCAGTTCGGCGCCTGACCACCGCGGCGCCCGGCGCCCCGCCGCCTCACCGGGCGGCGGGGCGCCACCTTTTATACGGCCAATGCCGCAGCCCACGGGCGTTATGAGCACTCCCAGGCATCGACGCCACCCGCGCGCCACGCTCGTCCGCCGCAAGGCAGGCATTTCCGAACAGCGCCTTTGCGTTTTGTGTGTTCCTGTTCGGGTGCCGCCCAGCGGCCGGCGAGCCGACCACCCCAAGCTTCCGGTACGGCAGCAGCGCCCGGGTCAGCGGAAGTGGAGGTGGGGCAGGGCGTCGTGCGTGCTCGCGGAGACGCTGGGTTCGCTGGGCTCGGCCCTGCACGCCGGCCTGGGCCGGTGACGACCGGGATCGAGATCAGCGCGACCCGCCACCGGGCGGCGTCCGCCGGGCAGGTGACAGTGGATCGCCAGCGTGCCCCACGGCGGCCGCACTACCACCTACGAGGTCGTGATCAGTGACGAGGCCGGGCGGCGGGTCTGCACGTCGCGGCCGACGTGCCTGGCCATGGACCGGCTCCCGGGCAAGGGCGGCCGTGGCGGCGCGGTGGCCCTGGGACACGGCCGCAGCGAGCGGCGGGCGGTGCGGACCGGAGTGACTGTCCGTGCCGCCGAGCATCCGGTGCGCCACAAAGCGAACCAATCACGAAGGGACGTTTACGGCATTCCGACCAGGGAATGAGCATGCCTTTGCGTCGTGTGCCCACCGGTCGCTACCGTGGTGCGGAGGACCCGGGGGAAGCCGAGTAGAGAACATGTCGGCCCGGGGAAGGCCGACACGGCACCAAAGGCTCCCCCCGGGTTCGCTATGCCCGGCCAGCCTGGCGCGCCCGGCGGCCCGCCCGGGGGTTCTCCCCATCCCGCGGACGCGGCTCCGGACGGCCGTCCCGACGACGGGGCCCCGGCCGATGGCCGGGCGCGGTCGCTGGCCGGCAACCTCCGCCGCCGTGGCCCCGGCCGATGGCCGGGCGCGGTCACTGGCCGGCAACCTCCGCCGCCGTGGCCCCGGCCGATGGCCGGGCGCGGTCACTGGCTGGCACCCTCCGCCGCCGTCCCGCCGCCGGCCGCGAGATCCGGCGGAAGGTTCCCGGCCAGCACGTCCTCGGCCACGGCCCGCATGCTCACCCGGCGGTTCATCGAGGTCTTCTGGATCCAGCGGAACGCCTCCGGCTCGGTGAGCCCGCACTCCGACTGCAGACGGCCCTTGGCCCGGTCCAGGACCTTGCGCACCTCGAGCCGCTCCCGGAGCGTCCCCACCTCCGTGCCCAGTGCCGATATCTCCTGGAACCGGCTGACGGCGATCTCGATGGCAGGCACCAGGTCCGCCTTCGTGAACGGCTTGACCAGGTAGGCCATGGCCCCCGCGTCGCGGGCTCGTTCCACGAGTTCACGCTGGGAAAACGCGGTCAGGATCACCACAGGGGCGATCTGCTGTGCCGCGATCTGCTCGGCAGCCGAGATCCCGTCCAGGATGGGCATCTTCACGTCGAGGATCACCAGATCCGGCTTCAGCGTCGAGGCGAGCTCCACCGCCTTCTGGCCGTCGGCCGCCTCCCCGGCCACCTCGTAGCCCTCTTCCTCCAGCATCTCCTTGAGGTCGAGCCGGATCAGCGCCTCATCTTCGGCAATGATCACGCGGACGGCTGTCTGGCTCACAGGCATGAGGGTACCGAAAACAGGCAGCTTGACGCCGCTTGCATTCCGCGAAGACACCACAGCCCGACCGCGCCCCGGCGGCTCGATGGCAGCGGGCAATGCATCGCGACCCGCTTGCATGCCTCTGGCTGCCCGTTAAGGTTAGCCCTGATCAGGGCCTCATCGTTCAGCTATCACGAAGCGAAGCGCGGCCTGGCTCGCCCCTCCAGCGGCCCAGAACCGGTACATTGACATCAGGCGGACCTGCTCAGGTAGTCAGCCTTGGCCCCGGTAGCCCAATCGGCAGCAGGCCATGGTCTCAAAAGCCATACAGTGTGGGTTCGAATCCCACCCGGGGCACAATTAAAAGGCACATTAGAATGTCAGTGGCTGATGAGAACATGTTCTCATGTACCCACCGATTACCGTTGAGATTGCCAAGACCCTGTCTGACCTAGGAATATTAGATCGAGAGAACGCCGCAATCTGTGGTGTGTCTGTGGCAGCTATACGGCACTGGCGGCGCGGCAGTCGGCGCAGCGGCGGTCGGCGCAGCGGCGGTCGGCGCAACAGAGATGGAGATGCTCCTCGTTGCCCGCGCTGCCACGACCGGGCGCTCGACGAGAGCGCCTACGCTTACCTGCTCGGCCTCTATCTTGGCGACGGCCACCTGACCCTGGGCAGGAAAGGTGCCTGGGCGCTGGCCATCACATGCTGTGATGGCTGGCCCGGGCTAATGGCGCAAGCCCGGCTGGCCATGTCCACAGTCATGCCGTCCTCCAAGGTGTTCGCCGTTGCCAGGACGGGCTGTACCGAGATCAAGAGCACATCCAAGCACTGGCTGTGCCTGTTCCCGCAACACGGACCAGGCAGGAAACACCAACGCGAGATCAGATTAGAGCCATGGCAGGAGCAGATCGTGGCGGAGTATCCTGGCGACTTCGCGCGCGGCCTTTTTCACTCTGACGGATACCGTGGGATCAACCGGATCCGGCGGACGCTCAAAGACGGCGACCGATGGTACGAGTATCCGCGTTATCTGTTCGTGAACCAGTCGGCAGACATTCACCGTCTCTGCGGCCAGACGCTGGACCGGCTGGGGGTGGCCTGGCGGTTCTCCAAGCCGACCACCATCTCGGTAGCCCGGCGTGAGGCTGTGGCCAGACTGGACGTGTTCGTCGGCCCGAAGTACTGAGCTGCGCCAGGATCACCTGGCCAAACGCAGACTCCGGGTCAGCTCAGCGGGCGCGCTGTGGGCGGGATCGGCGCTGGCAGTGCCGATTCACCCATCAGGTAGGCGTCCACGGCTGCCGCGGCGGACCGGCCCTCGGCGATCGCCCACACGATCAGCGACTGGCCCCGGCCCATGTCGCCGGCGACGAAAACACCGGGCACCGAGGTGGCGTAGGAGGAGTCGCGGGCGACGTTGCCACGCCCGTCGATCTCAACGCCCAGGTCATTAATGAGGCCTGCCCGCTCCGCGCCGGTGAACCCCATCGCCAGCAGGACCAGATCGCACCGCAGCTCACGCTGGGTGCCGGGAACAGGCTCGAAGCGGCCGCCGGAGAACTCGACCTCGGTCAGCCGCAGCGCCCGCACCCGGCCGTCGGCGTCGCCAAGGAACTCCTGCGTGGAAACGGCGTACACCCGCTCGCCGCCCTCCTCGTGCGCGCTGGAGACCCGGAAGATCATCGGGTGGGTCGGCCACGGCTGGTGCTCGGGCCGCGCGGCAGGCGGGCGGGGCATGATCTCCAGCTGGGTGACGGATGCGGCGCCCTGGCGGTGCGCGGTGCCCAGGCAGTCGGCACCGGTGTCGCCGCCTCCGATGATCACCACGTGCCGCCCGCGGGCGCTGATAGCGGGGTCGGCGGCACCGCCGTTACGCATGATGGCCGGGTCGGCACCGCCGCTGCGCATGATGACGGGGTCGGCACCGCCGGTACGCATGCTGGCGGTGACGGCGCGGTTGGCCAGCGGCAGGTATTCCATCGCCTGGTGGACGCCGGCCAGGCCGGCGCCGGGCACGGGCAGGCCCCGCGGCACCGTCGCGCCGCCCGCGAGCACGATCGCGTCGTAGCTCGCCCGCAGGGCCGCGGCGGGCACGTCCACCCCGGCGTTAACCCCGCACACGAACTCGGTGCCCTCGGCCCGCATCTGGGCCAGCCGCCGCTCCAGGTGCCGTTTCTCCATCTTGAACTCGGGGATCCCGTACCGCAGCAGCCCGCCGGCCGCGTCCGCACGCTCGTACACGGTGACGCCGTGGCCGGCCCGGGTGAGCTGCTGGGCCGCAGCGAGCCCGGCGGGCCCGGACCCGACCACGGCGACCTTCTTCCCGCTCAGCGTGGCCGGGCGGGGCGGCCGCGGCGCCACCCATCCCTCGGCCCACGCCCGGTCGGCGATCTCCACTTCGACCTGCTTGATCGCCACCGGGTCGGCGCCAATGCCGAGTACGCACGCGCTCTCGCACGGCGCCGGGCACAGCCTGCCCGTGAACTCGGGGAAGTTGTTGGTGGCGTGCAGCCGCTCGGCCGCCTCCCGCCAGTCCTGCCGCCAGACCAGGTCGTTCCATTCCGGGATCAGGTTCCCCAGTGGGCAGCCGGAGTGGCAGAACGGGATGCCGCAGTCCATGCACCGGCCGGCCTGCCGTTGCGTGCGCTCGGTCGCGAAGTCCTCGTAGACCTCTCGCCAGTCCTGCAACCGCAGGAGAACCGGCCTGGTGCTGGCAGTCTCACGCGGCGTGGTGAGAAAACCCTTGGGGTCAGCCATGTGCTGCCTCCATGA
>DASYQM010000508.1:0-2735 GCA_036005525.1 Streptosporangiaceae bacterium | reverse complement strand
GATCTGCTCCCGCGCCCGCTCAAGTTCCGCCCTCGTCTCCGCCAAGGCAGCCAGCGCATCAGACAGTTCCTGGCGCAGCGACACCACCAGCGCCGCGAGCACGTCATACGGCGGCGGACCTTGATCAGCGGGCACACCCGGACACTACGGGCCAAGATCGCTCAGCGCCCGCATTCTTGCGGTATCGGCGTGCCGGATATAGCCGACTCCACAGAGCCGCGGTTCCCGCACAACCGGCAGGGGCGAATCACCGTCTCGGAGGTCGTGGTGACAAAGATCGCCGCGCTTGTGGTGGCCGCGCTCGCAGTCGCCTCGTGTGCGAATGCACCGCCGGGCGCGGCCCACGCCTCTCACCGGCCCGCCTCTCATCCCCGGGTGACCTGGTATGTCATCGCCGGTGCCAAGCGGCTCCGGGTCCTCGCCGGGGGACCGGTGCCCTGGCTGGCGGCCACCGCCCCGCCACCACGGGCCGCCATCGCCCCGGGCATCCATCCCTGCTCCCCCCAGCAACTGTCGGCCAGGCTCACCATGCAGGGCGCGACCGGGGGGCAGATGGCGGGGGTGATCCGCCTCACCAACACCGGCACCCGCCCGTGCACGCTGCGCGGCTACCCGGTGGTGCGGCTGCTCAGCCCGGCCAGAACCGTCATACCGGCCCCAGAATCCCGGGGCCAGCGCCTGAACCCCAAGCCCTTGACCTGGCCGCGGATCGTGATCCACCCCGGGGCCTCGGCGTGGGTCAACGTGATCTCCTCGAACTGGTGCAGGCCACGGCCAGCGTCCTGGCAGCTGATGCTGCCCAGAACCGGTGCCCTGGTCATCCGGCGTGGCTGGCGGATGGGGATCTGCGAGTTCCGCTCCACCCCCTCTGACCTGTCGGTCGGCCCCGTGGAGCCCGCCCAGGCCGGCCCGAAGTGGCCGCTGGTGCCGATGATCTTCGGCTGGCCGCTGCACGCCAGCGCCGGCGGATCACTCTCCTACACGGTGTTCCTGATGAACGCGCAAAGCAGCTACCGGTTCCCCCGGAACTGCCCCACCTACGTGGAACACCTGGCCACCCGAAGGCGGCTCATCGCCGCCGAACGCCACCCGCTGAACTGCGCCCGCCTCGGCACCATCCCCGGCAACGTGGCGGCCGCCTTCGCCATGCGAATACAGGTCCCGCCCGGTGTGGCCGGCAAGGCGACCTTGACCTGGGCCCTCGACCCGCCGTTCGGCTTCTCCCGGGCCGTGCCAGTCACGATCAGCAGATAGAACTCAACCACTACCTGACTCGTGTGAGTCCTCCCGCCAAGTAAACCTGCCCGCACCCCCGAATAATCACTCACAGCGAAACTGAGCTGACCAGTTACGATAGCCCTAACCCCTGGCTGCGGCTGATCTGGGGGCATGCTGGGACAATCATGGATGAATCGCATGACGCGGCCTGAGGCTGGCGCCGCTGGCGCAATGCCGGTTAGGCGCGCAGGCGACCAGGGCTTGTAAAGTGCGGCGGCTGCCTGCTGTTACTAAGGAGTTCAAAAGTATCCTGACTATGATCTTGTGATCTGGCAGGATTGTGCCGTGCGGGACAATGACGGCCGGAAGCTTGATCACAAGACGCTTGAGGCGCTGCGGATCCGGGCGGTGGATCAGGTCGGGGAAGGCGCGCATCCGGAAGACGTGGCGGCTGCGCTGGGCCTGCACCGCAAGACGGTCTATGCCTGGCTGGCGAAATACCGCGAGGGTGGCAAGGACGCGCTGAAGGCGCAGCCGGTGCCGGGCCGGCCGCCGAAGCTGGGCGGGCCGCAGTTGTCCCGGCTGTATGCGCTGATTGCTGGGCGGGATCCGCGGCAGATGCAGTTCGAGTTCGCGTTGTGGACCCGGGAGATGGTCCGCGAGGTGATCCGCCGGGAATTCGGCGTCGCGTTGTCGGTGGTCAGCGTGGGCCGGCTTTTGCGCAAGCTCGGGATGTCGCCGCAGCGGCCCCTGCACCGCGCCTATCAGCAGGATCCGCAGGCGGTGGAACGGTGGAAGACCGGGGAATACCCCGCCATCCGGGCGCAGGCCGAGGCGGAGGGGGCCACGGTCTGGTTCGCTGATGAGGCCGGGATCCGCTCGGACTACCACGCGGGCACGACCTGGTCGCCCGTGGGCCAGACCCCGCAGGTGAAGAACACCGGGGCCCGGTATTCGGTGAACATGATCTCCGTGGTGTCCGCGAAGGGCGCGCTGCGGTTCGCCATCTATGAGGGGAGCACGAACGCTGCGACGTTCATAGATTTCTGCAAGCGGCTGCTGCACGACGCGGCCGGGCCGGTCTATCTGATCGTGGACGGGCATCCCGCCCACCGTGCCACCGCCACGAAGGAATTCGCGGCCTCCACCGAAGGCCGGCTGAAGCTGTTCTTCCTGCCCGGCTACTCACCCGAGCTCAACCCCGACGAATGGGTCTGGAAGAACGTCAAGCACGACCGGATCGCCAAGACTGGCGTCACCAGCAAGCACGACCTCAAAGCCAAGGCCATCGGCGCCCTGCGAAGGCTTCAGAAACGGCCCGGACTGGTCCGGGCATTCTTCGCCGACCCGCACCTGCGCTACATCACCGCATAACCCGGAATCGGTCGGCCTACTTACGCACTCCTTAGTAAGTAGCGGTGGGCGAGCGAGCTCCGCCGAAGCGGCCGCGCCCAGCTGAGGTTCCATTTCCGGTCAGTAGGTGAGCGCCGGGACAGGCTGGGGCTGTCTCGGCGCTG
>DASYQM010000507.1:0-38264 GCA_036005525.1 Streptosporangiaceae bacterium | reverse complement strand
GGGCGGCGCAACTCGGCCACGGCCGGGGGTACGAGTATCCGCACGACTCCGCCGAGGGCATCGTCGCGCAGCAGTACGCCCCCGATGCCGTAGCCGGCCGCGAGTACTACCAGCCAACCCAGCACGGGGCCGAGGCCTGCTACGCGGAGCGGGCCGAGCGGATCAGGGCGATCCTGGCGCGCGCCCGCGAGGCGGACAAGAGCTGACCCAGACCCGGCAGCACGACCGCCGGCCCGTGTGACCCCGTGCACGTTGTGGCGGAGGTGCACGCAATGCTCAGCCGGCACCCTGCCACTGCGGCCTCCTGGCGGCCGGGCACACGGTAGGGTCGGGCAAGGCTCGGCGAACAGCCTTCGAAGGAGCGGCCATGCTGAACGCGGTCTGGGTAGCGGTGATCGTCGCCGCGGCATTCTGGGTGGTCGGGGTGTGCGCCGCGGTGTACGTGATGGTCAAGGCCGCCCGGCTCATGTCGCAGACGACGGATGCCGTGACCAGGCTGCGCGAGCGCCAGGACGTGCTCATCGAGCGCGCCAACGCCACCATCGACCGCGCCAGCGAGCAGCTTGTCAGGACCGACGCGATCACCGCCAGCATGGACGAGGTCACCGCCAACATGGCGGAACTGACCGGGCGGGTGACGGCGCTGGCGCCGCTGGCCAGGATGATCGCTGGCAGCGCCGGCTCGCCGCTCGCCAAGGCCGCGGCGCTGGCCTACGGCGTGAACAGGGCCCTGTGGATGCGCCGGCCAGGCGGCGAGGATGGCGGATCACGGCTCCCGGCGGCCAGGGCAAAGATGCTCCCGCACCCGCGGGAAGCGCGCGAAGCGCCGGGTGCGCCGGAACCCGGCGGGCGGCGGCCCGCGCTGAACGGATGGCGCGATGAGGCGGCGCCATGATCGGGCGGCTGTTCTGGCTCACGGTGGGCGCCGTTCTCGGGGTGGCCGGCTACCGGCGGCTGACCGCCCTCGTCCGCTCGGTCTCGCCAGCGGCGCGGGCCAGGGCGCTCACCCGGTTCACCGCAGACGTGCGCGAGGGCATGCAGATTTATATGGAGCGACAGCCCGGTGACCGACCATCTACCCTCGAAGGCCAGCAGCGGCACGGGGAACTCCCCGGGCTGTCTGCCGGCCGGGCGCGCTAGCCGTCGGCCACAGGCCGTTGGTCTACCGGCCGCGAATGAGCCGGCTACCGAGCAGCGACCCGCTGACCGGCCACAGACCAACAGGCCGCTGACCGGTCGGCCACAGACCACGTGAAGGATGGCAATTGATGGAGTCGGCAGAGATCGTCCGCCGTTTCCTGGCCTATTTCGAGCAGCGCGGGCACACCGTCGTCCCCTCGGCCAGCCTCATCGCCGACGACCCCACCCTGCTGCTGGTGAACGCGGGCATGATCCCGTTCAAGCCCTACTTCCTCGGGCAGCAGGCCCCGCCGTTCCGCCGGGCGACCTCCGTGCAGAAGTGTGTCCGCACGCCGGACATCGAGGAGGTGGGCAAGACCACCCGGCACGCGACGTTCTTCCAGATGCTGGGCAACTTCTCGTTCGGCGATTACTTCAAGGAGAAGGCGATCCCGTACGCCTGGGAACTGCTGACCCGGTCCGAACGGGACGGCGGGTTCGGCTTCCCGGAGGAACGCCTGTGGGCCACCGTCTACCTCGATGACGACGAGGCCGCGCAGATCTGGCGGGATGTGGTGGGCCTGCCGGAGAGCCGCATCCAGCGCCGAGACCTCAAGGACAACTACTGGCACATGGGTGTCCCGGGCCCGGGCGGCCCCAGCTCGGAGATCTACTACGACCGTGGTCCCGAATACGGGAAAGAGGGCGGCCCGGAGGTAGACGAGGACCGCTACCTGGAGGTCTGGAACCTCGTTTTCATGCAGGAGGTGCTCAGCGCGGTCCGCGCCAAGGACGACTTTGACGTCGCGGGCGAGCTGCCATCGCGCAACATCGACACGGGGATGGGCCTGGAGCGGATGGCGGTCATCCTGCAGGGCGTCGACAACATCTATGAGGTCGACACCATATGGAAGGTGCTCGACCGGGCGGCCGAGCTGACCGAGCAGAAATACGGCCGCGACCACCGCGCGGACGTGGCGCTGCGCGTGGTCGCCGACCACGTCCGCACCTCGGTCATGCTGGTGTCCGACGGAGTGCTGCCCTCTAATGAGTCGCGCGGTTACGTGCTGCGGCGCATCCTGCGGCGCAGCATCCGCAACCTGCGGCTGCTGGCCGGCGGGCAGCGAGGTGGTACCGGGTCACGCCGGGCCGGCGAGGACGAGCGCTATCTGCACGAGCTCACCGGCACCGCGATCGACGCGCTCGGTGAGCAGTTTCCCGAGCTGCGCCGGGACGCCCCCCGCATCCAGGGCGTGATCGACGCCGAGGAGGCAGCCTTCATTGCGACGCTGCGCACCGGGTCGGCGATCTTCGACGCCGCCGTCGGCGAGGTCAAGCGCCGCGGCACCGGCAGCATCACCGGTGAGCAGGCGTTCCAGCTGCACGACACCTATGGCTTCCCCATCGACCTCACCTTGGAGATGGCCGGCGAGCAGGGCCTGACGGTCGACGAGGAGGGCTTCCGACGGCTGATGGCGGAGCAGCGCCAGCGCGCCAAGCAGGACGCGTTCGAGAAGAAGAGCGGCAACGCCGACATCTCGGTGCTCGCCGCGCTCCTCGACCGGTCCGGCCCGGTGGACTTCACCGGATACGAGCAGGTGACGGGGGACGCGACCGTCACTGGCCTGCTGGTCGGCGGCGCCTCGGTACCGGCTGCGGGCGCCGGCACCGATGTCGAGGTGGTGCTGGACCGTACGCCGTTCTACGCCGAGGGCGGCGGCCAGCTCGCCGACGCTGGCGTGATCCGGGCCACGGGGTCGGGCGCGGGAGCGGGCGCCGAGGTCGAGGTGCGCGACGTGCAGTCACCGGTGCCCGGGCTGATCGTGCACCGGGGCCGGGTGACCGCCGGCGAGATTCTGGTCGGCAATCCCGTGTACGCGGAGATCGACGTCGAGCGCAGGCGTGCCATCTCCCGGTCGCACACCGCGACCCACCTCGTCCACCGCGCGTTCCGCGGCGCGCTCGGCGAGTCGGCCGCGCAGGCAGGCTCCGAGAACGCGCCCGGACGGCTGCGTTTCGACTTCACGGCCGCCGGCGCGGTGCCTGCCTCGGTGCTGCGGGACGCCGAGGACGAGGTCAACAACGTCCTCATCGACGACCTCGACGTGCGCGCCTTCGTCACGCCCATTGAGGAGGCCCAGGCGATGGGCGCGATCGCGCTCTTCGGGGAGAAGTACGGCGACCACGTCCGGGTGGTCGAAGTCGGCGACTACTCGCGGGAACTGTGCGGCGGGACGCACGTGGCCAGGTCCGGCCAGCTCGGGCTGGTCAAAATCCTCGGCGAGGCGTCGATCGGCTCCGGCGTCCGCAGGGTGGAAGCACTGGTCGGCACGGACGCGTTCCGGTTCCTCGCGACCGAGAGCGTCCTGGTGAGCCAGCTGTCCGAGCAGCTCAAGGCCCGGCGGGAAGAACTGCCCGAGCGGGTGGCAGCGCTGGTCACGCGGGTGCGCGACGCCGAGCGGGAGCTGGACCGGCTGCGGTCCGCGCAGCTGCTCGGCATGACCGAGGAGCTGGTCCGCGGCGCCGAGGACATTGGCGGGACGGCGTTCGTCGGCCACCAGGTGGCCGACGGCACCACCGCCGACGCCATCCGCAGGCTCGCGCTGGACATTCGGGGGCGGGTGCCCGCCGAGCGGCCGGCGGTGGTGATGATCATCGGGATTCCGGCCGACCGGCCGGCGGTGGTGGTCGCGGTCAACGAGCGTGCCCGCGAGCTTGGCCTGAACGCAGGGTCACTGGTGCGTGAGGCCACGGGCCGGCTGGGCGGCGGCGGAGGTGGCCGCGACGACGTAGCCCAGGGCGGCGGCGCGCCACTCGGGGACCGTACCGCAGCAGCTATTGGCGATGCCTTTGGTGCAGTTCGGGCTGTTGTGAGAGACATGGTGGGATCAGTGGGCTAGCGTGAGACCGTGCTGCAGCCATATCGTGGCGCCAATGAGACCCGTCGTGCCGATGGGTCCCTCCGTGCTGGTGAGAACCACAGTGCACGGAGGTGGTGGTTGAGGTTCGGAACCCGGCTCGCGGTCGATGTCGGATCGACCCGGATCGGCGTGGCACGGTGCGATCCTGACGGGCTGCTGGCCAGCCCGCTCGCCACCATCCGCCGGGGCCCAGGCGACCTGGACAGCCTGGCCTCGCTCGCCGCTGACGAGGACGCGATCGAAGTCATTGTCGGGCTGCCCACCGGGCTTTCCGGTCGGGAAGGCGCCGCCGCGGCGCAGGCCCGGGCGTTCGCCGAAGCGCTGGCGGCCCGGCTGGCACCGGTGCCGGTGCGCCTGGTAGACGAGCGCTTCACCACCGTCATCGCCCATGACGCGCTGCGCCGGGGCGGGCGCGGCTCGCGGGCACGGCGCCCGCTGGTGGACCAGGCCGCTGCCGCGCTGATTCTCCAGGGAGCGCTCGACACCGAGCGAACCACCGGCAAACCCGCCGGCGAGCTGGTCGGATCCGCGGCCGGAGCCGGAGGATGAGCCGCCACGGCGGGCGGGAAACAGACGGGGCGAACGGCGACGGAGCGTGGCTGCCCGGCGGGTACGCGGCTGGGCGGGGCGAGGACGGCGGCCGGGGGCGCCATTCGGCCGGGCAGGGGTCCGGTGCGCACCAGCGGCCGCGTGGCTCCACGCAGACCTCATCGGACGGCGACAGCCAGACCGGGCCGCCGTGGGAGGACGCCGGGCCGCCGTGGGAGGAGCCGGGCTGGGACGACACCGTCATGCCGCCGCCGGGAATCGACCCAGCGGCGCTGGCCGGCAAGCACCCATCGGACCCGCTGCCCTCGCTGCCCTCGCCGCCGCTGCAGGAGGGCGACTGGCCGGACACTCCGCTAGCGTTCGGCTACGCCGGTCACGAGCCCGGTTACCCCGGTCACGAACCGGGTTACCCCGGTCACGCCGGTCACGAGCCCGGTTATCCCGGTCATGAGCCTGGCTATCCCGGCCATGAGCCTGGCTATCCCGGCGATGTCAGCCATCCCGAGGACGGCTACCCCGGCGATGCCGGTCATGAGCCTGGTTACCCGGACGCCGGTTACTTCGGCGACGCCGGGCATGAGCCCGGCTACGCCGGCTACGCCGGGCCTGAGCCCGGCTACCCCGGCCATGAACCCAGCTACCCGGGCGATGCTGGTCCTGAGCCCGGCTACCCTGGCGATTCCGGCCATCCCGAGGCCGGTTACGCCGCTCCCGGCGACGACGCCGGCTATGGGTACGCGGGGCATGCCGGCACGGCGTATGACCAGGGCAGCTACCCGGAGGCTGACTATCGCGCCGGTTACGAAACGGGCCCCGGACTCCCCATGGCGGGCGACGACTTCCCGGCGGGCACTGGCGGCTTCGCCAGCTCCGGGCCGGGCTACGCCCCCCCGCCGCACGGCGCCGACCCGTTCACACCGGACACCGGCCGGTACCCCGGCACGGGTGAGTACCCGGCCGAGGACGACGGTGAGTACCTGGAGTACGGCGAGCACGCCGTCGGCCCTCATGACCCGGTCCACGATCATGGTTATCCTGACCGCGGGGGCTGGTACGGGAACGTGGACGAGCAACAGGGCTGGCCTGAAGACGCCGAGGGCGGCTTCCTGCCGGGCATGAGCACCGGCACCGAGGACAGCGAGGGCCGCCTGGGTGACAGCCGCGAGCCCGGCCGCGGCAGGCGTCCCGGCGACACGGGCCCCGGCAAGCAGGGGGCCGGCAAGACGAGACCGGGCAAAGCGGGCAGCGGCAAGGCGGGGGGCGGCAAGCGCAAGAGCCGCATGCGCCGGCTGGCGCCGTGGCTGGCCCTGAGCGTGTTCCTCGCCCTGCTAATCGGCGCCGGCGGCGGCTACCTCTACGTGTACCGCACCTACCTTCATCCGCCCGACTTCTCAGGCCCGGGCACCGGCACCGTGGTCGTGCGCATCTTCCCTGGTGATTCCGCCAGCGCGGTTGGCCAGCGCCTGAAGAAGGCCGGTGTGATCGCCAGTGCCCGCGCGTTCTCCAACGCCGCCAAGGCCAGCGGCCAGGGCACGGCGCTGGAACCTGGCTATTACAAGGTGCACCGGCACATGAGCGCGGCGCTGGCTTTCGACCTGCTGCTCAAGCCGTCGGCGCGGGTACAGACGAAGATCACCATCCCCGAGGGCCGGCGGCTGTCGCAGATCATCGCGGCCCTGGGCCGTGCTACCGGCAACCCGCAGGGCTACCAACAGGCCATCAAGGACGTCAAGGCGCTGGACCTGCCATCCTTCGCGCGCGGCCATCCTGAGGGATACCTGTTCCCGGCGACCTATAATGTGCAGCCCAACACACCGCCGATCAAGGTGCTGCAGGAGATGGTCACCCAGTTCGGCAAGGAGGCGGCCGACATCGGCCTGCCCGCTGCCGCCGCCCACGCGGAACTCACCCAGGCCCAGGTCATCACCGTCGCGAGCCTGATCCAGGCCGAGGGCGGGCGGACGTCGGACTACCCGAAGATCGCCCGGGTGATCTACAACCGGCTGAATACCAGCCCGCAGATCCCGCTCCAGCTCGACAGCACCGTGATGTACGCGCTGCACAGGTACGGCATCATCGCCACTGCCCAGCAGATCAAGGTGAAGTCGCCCTACAACACCTACCGGCACACCGGCCTGCCGCCGGGCCCGATCGACAGCCCGGGGAACGCCGCCATCAAGGCCGCGCTGCATCCGGCGCCCGGGCCATGGATGTACTTCGTCACGGTGAACCCCAAGATCGGCCTGACCAAGTTCACCAGCAGCTTCGCCCAGTTCCAGAAGTTCCGGGCCGAGCTGGCGGCGAACATCGCCAAGGGGAAATAGCTGAAAGCCGCCGTCCTCGGCTCACCGATCGCGCATTCCCTCTCGCCGGCCCTGCACCGGGCCGCCTACTGGGCGCTCGGCCTCACCGGCTGGACCTACCAGGCCATCGAGTGCGACGAGGCGGGCCTGACCGGGCTGCTCGCCGGCTGCGGCCCCGACTGGGCCGGCCTGTCGCTGACCATGCCGCTCAAGCGCGCGGTGCTGCCGCTGCTTGACCGCATCGAGCCGCTAGCCGCCGAGGTCGGCGCGGCCAACACGGTGGTGTTGCACGGTGGTCAGCGGCACGGCCACAATACCGACGTTCCCGGGCTGATCGCCGCCCTGGCCGAGCGGCGCGTGACCGGCGCCTCCCTCCCGCCCGGCGCCGCAGTGCTCATGCTGGGCGCGGGTGCGACCGCCCGGTCCGCGCTGGCTGCCGCGCGGGCGCTTGGCGTCGGCGAGGTGAACGTGGCGGCGCGCGACCCCGCGCGGGCCGGCGACCTGCTGGCCGCCGCGGACCGGCTGGGCGTCAAGGTCACGCTCAGCGCCTTCGGCGCGCCCCCAGGCGATTCCCCGGATCTGCTGATCTCCACCGTTCCGGCCGGGGCTGCGGAGCGATATGCACAACGCATAGCCGGGCGTGCTCTGCTGCCACGGTGCCTGCTCGACATCGTCTATCACCCCTGGCCCACCCCGCTGGCGGTCGCCGCCCGGCAGGCCGGAGCCGCCGTGGCAGACGGCTTCGACCTGCTGCTGCACCAGGCCGTCGGCCAGGTCGAGCTCATGACCGGGAGGCCGGCTCCGCTCGAAGCCATGCGCGTGGCCGGTCTCGCGGCGCTGCAGGCAGATCGGTGAGCGGCGGTAGCCGGGTGCCGCGGGCGCGGGCACGGCGTTTGGTATGCCGGGACCGCGTGCTCGTGACGGCGGCGCCACCGCGCAGCGGTGTATAGGGAGGGTGCTAGGAATACCGGCAGGCTGCAGATTGCTGTTAGTCTTGGCTGACGACCAGTCCGGCACCTGCCGGTGCTGGACGTGCAAGCGGAGGACCACCTCCCACCTGGTCGGCCCCTGGCCGGCGGGTAGGCCTAACGAGACGGGTCGGCACGCGCGTGGCGCGTGCGGCGGGCGTGTCGCGTTGACGGCGGTTAGGTGGCTTCGCATGCATGCCGTGCGGGGCCTTTCGCATGTCCGGGTAGCCAGCCCGGGGCCAGGACCCGCGGGATGGTCGCGGCACACCCTCCCGGGGATGCCGGGGGGAGAAAGCCCAAGGAGGTCACATCAGCGTCGAACCCCGTATCAACGAGCGCATCAGGGTTCCCGAGGTACGGCTCGTCGGCCCGAACGGCGAGCAGGTAGGGATCGTTGCCCTGGGTGATGCGCTCCGGCTGGCCCAGGAGTCCGACCTCGACCTGGTCGAGGTCGCGCCCACGGCACGGCCACCGGTGGCCAAGCTCATGGACTACGGCAAGTTCAAGTACGAGTCCGCGCTCAAGGCCAGGGAATCACGCAAGAACCAGGCCCAGACGGTCATCAAGGAGATCAAGCTCCGGCCCAAGATCGATCCGCATGATTACGGAACGAAGAGGGGCCACGTCGAGCGGTTCCTCCGGCAAGGAGACAAGGTCAAGGTGACGATCATGTTCCGGGGACGCGAGCAGTCCCGGCCCGAACTCGGGTTCCGGCTGCTGCAGCGCCTTGCGGGCGACGTCGAGGAACTCGGCTTCGTCGAGTCGCAGCCCAAGCAGGATGGCCGCAACATGATCATGGTTATCGGGCCGCACCGCAGGAAGAGCGAGGCCAAGGCCGAGCGGCCCGCGCAGCACGAGCGCGCGGTATCGCGGCAGCGCGCGGCGCGGTCCGCCGCGGCCGCTGAGCGGTCCGCCAGAGCCGGGCAGGCCGAGGCCCAGAGCACACCGGAGGCTGCCGCCGAAGGCTGAGCCGATGCGGCGACGCCAGGCGGATGGCCCGCAGCCACGCTTGGTCGGCCGCGGATGAAGGCAGAGCGTCGCGCCGCTGGACGCGGAAACCCCGGTCCGGCGGTGTATGGGAGACTCGCGCCGCCAGGCGCGCAGAAAAAGGGGCCGCGCCACAGGCGCGCAGGAGACGGAGACGGCGACCATGCCGAAGATGAAGACCCACAGTGGGGCCGGAAAGCGGTTCCGGGTGACAGGTACCGGAAAGGTGATGCGCCGCCGCGCGAACCGGAACCACCTGTTCGAGCACAAGTCGAGCAGGCGGACCCGCCGCCTGGCACGCGAGCTGACGCTCGCCCCCGCCGACGCCAGCAGGATCAAGAAGCTGCTGGCGAAGTAGCCGACACCGCCTCGAGGGAGACATAACGATGGCACGCGTGAAGCGGGCTGTGAACGCCCACAAGAAGCGCCGGGTGGTCCTTGAGCGGGCGAGTGGCTATCGCGGCCAGCGATCGCGCCTGTACCGCAAGGCCAAGGAGCAGGTCCTCCACTCGATGACCTACGCCTACACGGGCCGCAAGGACCGCAAGGGCGCGTTCCGGCGGCTGTGGATCCAGCGGATCAACGCCGCCGCGCGGGCGGACGGCATGACCTACAACCGGTTCGTCCAGGGCCTCAAGGCAGCTGGGGTCGAGGTGGACCGCCGCATGCTCGCCGAACTCGCGGTGTCCGACCCGCCGGCATTCTCGGCACTGGTCGACGTGGCGAAGAATGCCCTGCCACCGGCCGCCAGCACCGAGTCCACCAGCGCCGCTGCCTGACAGCGCACAGTATCCATTGTCCTGAAGACTTTTCCGCTGCATGCGCGGAAAAGTCTTCAGGATCACGCGAACAGGCGGTTGGAGTGGACCGGCAGGACATGAGCGAACCGTTCGGCCCCGAGCTCACCAGCATCCGCTCACCGAAGGTGAAGGCCGCACGTCAGCTTGCCAAGCGGGCGCTGCGCCTGCGGGCACGGTCGTTCCTGGCCGAGGGGCCGCAGGCGGTCGGGGAGGCGCTCGCCGGCGACGGCGTCGTCTCCGAGTTGTTCATCACCGCCGCCGCCCGCGCCCGCCACTTCGAGCTCGCCGACCAGGCCGCCCGTCAGGGCGCCCACGTCCAGGCGGTGAGCGGCGAGGTCATGGCCGGGCTCGCGCAGACCATCACCCCGCAGGGGGTGCTCGCCGTGTGCCGGTACGTGGACATCCCGCTGGCGCGCCTGGCCGCCGCCGCGCCGCGGCTTGTGGCGATCCTTGCCAACGTCCGGGACCCGGGCAACGCCGGCACCGTGCTGCGCACCGCGGATGCGGCGGGCGCGGACGGCGTGATCTTCTCAGACGCCTCGGTGGACCCCTACAACAGCAAGTGCGTCCGCGCCACCGCCGGGAGCATCTTCCACCTGCCGCTGGTGGCGGATGCACCGGTGGCGGAGGCGGTGAATGCGATGCGGGAGGCCGGACTGCGGATCGTGGCGGCGGACGGCCGGGCCGGCCGGTCCCTGGACGAGGCACTGCCAGGCGGCCCGGGGGAGCCGGGCGGCCCGCTCGGTCAGCCCACCGCCTGGCTGTTCGGGAACGAGGCCTGGGGGCTGCCGGCCGACGTGCTGGCTCTCGCCGACGACGTGGTCGCCGTCCCCATCTACGGGAAGGCGGAGAGCCTCAATCTGGCCGCCGCCGCCGCGGTGTGCCTCTACGCCTCCGCCCATGCCAGCCGGGCGAGCCGGGCACCTTCTGCCCGGGCCCAGCGGTGACAATGAGGGCAGGGGGGCTGCCGTTCCGCCTCCGCAACACGCTAGAGTCTGATCACGTTGCGTCATTGAGAGGGCCCCAGGACATGGGGCGCTGGCTCTGCTTCCTGGCGCGCCTCCGGCACGGCGCGGGGCGGGGCACGGGGTCCGGCAGGCGGACTGCCGGGTCTCTTCTGGTCAAGGCAAGGTCGAGATGATGGAGGCAGTGCAGGCGTGGAGGGGCTGAGCCCGGGCAAGCCGATGGCGGACGTGGCGAGCGTGCCCGCTGCGGCCCTCGCCCCCGCCGGCGGGCACATGGGCCCCGACGAGCTGCCCGACGGCCTGGTCATCGCCGATCACGCCGGGCGGGTGTGCATCTTCAACCGGGCCGCGGCGCGGCTGACCGGCATCTCCGCCGCCGACGTGCTCGGGACGGACGTGCGGCAGGCGCTGCCGTTGCGGGACACCGACGGCCGTTGCTGGTGGATGTCCGCCGACCCCTACCAGGGCCTGCCCACCCGGACCCGCCATCCGGAGATGTCGCTCTACCTGCCCGATGGCACCGAGCTTCTGGTCACTGTGGGTTACGTACGCGGCTCTCGCCTCGGGGCACCGGGAGCGCCGCAGCCCGGCGGCCCAGGCCCGCTGCAGCGTCTCGTGATCAGCCTGCGCGGAGCCCAGCAGCGGGCAAGGCTGGAGCGCGGCCGCGCCGACCTGGTCAGCACCGTCGCGCACGAGCTGCGGTCGCCCCTGACAAGCGTGAAGGGGTTCACGGCGACGCTGCTGGCCAAGTGGACCCGGTTCACCGACGACCAGAAACGGGTCATGCTGGAGACCGTCAATGCCGACGCGGACCGGGTCACCCGGCTTATCACCGAGCTGCTGGACGTGTCCCGCATCGAGTCGGGGCGGATGGAGATCCACCGCCAGCTGGTCAGCATCCCCGAGCAGGTCGGAAAGATCGTCGCCGGGCGGGTAGCGGCCGGGGAACCGGCGGAGCGATTCCGGGTGGTGGTCACCGGGGAACTCCCCGAGACCTGGCTGGATGCCGACAAGGTGGACCAGATACTCGGGAATCTGGTGGAGAACGCGATCCGGCACGGTGCTGGTACCGTGACGATTGTGGTAGAGCCGGTCACAACCGTAGCCCCCCGCGCTCCTGGCCGTGCGGGTGCGGTCCCCGGCTTGCGCGGCCCGCGCCCGGCCGGCGCGCCAGGCATCGCGGTCTCGGTCCGCGACGAAGGGGACGGCATCTCCCCTGAGCTCGTGCCGAGGATCTTCCGCCAGTTCTGGCGCGCCAAGCGCCGCAGTGGCGCCGGGCTCGGCCTGTACATCGTCAAGGGACTGGTCGAGGCGCACGGTGGGACCATCACCGTCCAGCGGGCGCCCGGCGGCGGCGCTGAGTTCCGATTTACCATGCCCGCCGGCCTGCCTGACTTCGGGTAGCGCGGCGGGCTCCGGCCCAGCGGATCATCGGCGCTTCCGCACGGCGGCGCCGTCCGGGTCAGTCCCACGCGCCAGACGTTGTGCAAATGAACCGCCGGGCCGCCGCAGAAGAGTTACCCGACGCTCGTGCCCGCAGGAAAGCAGGACCCGATGTCCGCACCGAACAAGCAGTACGACCCGGTGGAGGTGGCCGTGCTGTCACCCGACGAGGTAGCAGGGATGCGGGACGCGGCGCTCGCCGCCATCGCAGCCGCCGGCAACCTGGATGAACTCAAGACGGCCCGGCTCGCGCACGCCGGGGACCGCTCGCCGCTCGCCCTGGCGAACGCGGAGATCGGCGCGCTGCCCCCGCAGGCGCGCGCCGAGGCCGGAAAGCGAGTCGGGGCCGCGCGGCGTGAGGTCGCCAAGGCCCTGGCCGCGCGGCAGGAAGAGCTGGAGGCCGACCGCGACCAGCGGGCCCTGGCCGAGGAGACGGTGGACGTCACACTGCCCTGGGACCGGACCGTGCAAGGCGCGCGGCACCCGGTGACCACGCTGTCCGAGCGGCTGGCCGACGTCTTCGTCGCGATGGGCTACGAGATCGCCGAGGGGCCCGAGGTCGAGGCCGAGTGGTACAACTTCGACGCGCTTAACTTCCCGCCCGACCACCCTGCTCGCGAGATGCAGGACACGATCTTCGTGGCGGGGCCCGACGGCGCGCAGCGGTCCGGCATCGTGCTGCGCACCCACACCTCGCCGGTGCAGGTCCGGGCGATGCTGACCCGCCCGCTGCCGCTGTACGTGGTGAGCCCGGGCAAGTGTTACCGCAGCGATGCCCAGGACGCCACCCACAGCCCGGTCTTCCACCAGATCGAAGGACTGGCCGTGGACGAGGGGCTGACCATGGCCGACCTGCGCGGCGCGATCAACGCGTTCGTGCGGGTGATGTTCGGCGAAGGACTGCGGACCCGGCTGCGGCCGGACTTCTTCCCGTTCACCGAGCCGTCGGCGGACGTGTCGATGGAGTGCCACGTGTGCCGCGGCGCGTCCACCCGCCTGGGCGCGGAGCCGTGCCGGGTGTGTAAATCGCAGGGCTGGATCGAGATCGCGGGATGCGGCATGGTCAACCCGAAGGTGCTGGTCGCGTCGGGGATCGACCCCGACCGCTACAGCGGTTTTGCGTTCGGCCTCGGTATCGAGCGGAGCCTGATCATCAGGAACGGGCTGACCGACATCAGGGACACGCTGGAGGGCGACGTGCGGTTCAGCAGGGCGTTCGGGATGGAGGCCTGATGCGCGCGCCACTGTCCTGGCTCGCCGAGTACGCGGCGCTGGGCACGCCGCTCCCAGATGCGGACGACGTGGCCCGGCGGCTGACTGCGGCCGGCCTGGAGGTCGAGACGTTCGAGCAGGTCGGGCACGACATCAGTGGCGTGGTCGTTGCCGAGGTCACCGCGATCGAGGAACTGACCGGGTTCCGCAAGCCAGTCCGGTACTGCCAGGTGGCCGCCGGCAGCGGTGAGTCCCGCTGGGTGATCTGCGGAGCGGTTAACTTCGCAACGGGGGACCGGGTGCCGTTCGCTCCCCCGGGCGCCGAGTTGCCGGGCGGGTTCCGGATCGCCGTGAAGAAGGCCTATGACCGCCAGTCAGAGGGGATGATCTGCTCGGCCGCGGAGCTGGGCATCGGCGACGACCACACCGGCATCCTGGTGCTGCCGCCCGACGCGCCGCTCGGTGCCGACTTCGCGGCCTATGCCGGGCTGGCGGACCACGTCTTCGACATCGCGGTGACGCCGGACCGTGGCTACGCCCTGTCCATCCGGGGAGTGGCCCGCGAACTGGCGACCGCCTACGGCGCGGCCTACGCCGACCCGGCCGATGCCGGGCTGCCCGATGACGTGGAGAAGGTGTCGCCGGACGTCTACCCGGCCAGCATCGGCGACCCGACCACGTGCGACCGGTTCGTGCTCCGCGAGGCGCGCGGCTTCGACCCGGCCATGCCCACCCCCCTGTGGATACGGGTGCGGCTGGCCCGGTGCGGGATGCGCAGCGTGTCGCTGGCGGTGGACATCACCAACTACCTGATGCTGGAACTGGGCCAGCCGCTGCACGCGTTCGACAGGACCCGGCTGACCGGGCCGATCGTGGTCCGCCGCGCCCGGGCCGGCGAACGGCTGGAGACCCTCGACCACGTGGACCGAGCGCTGGACCCCGACGACATCCTCATCACCGACTCCTCCGGGCCGATCTCGATGGCCGGCACCATGGGCGGCCTGGCCACCGAGATCTCGGAGAGCTCACGGGACCTGGTCATCGAGGCGGCCCACTTCTCGGCGGCCGGGACCGCGAGGATGAGCCGGCGGCACCGGCTGTTCAGCGAGGCGTCCTACCGGTTCGAGCGGGGGGTGGACCGGGAACTCCCGCTGCGGGCGTCGGCCAAGGCGGTCTCGCTGCTCGCCGCGCTGGGCGGGGCCAGCGTGGTGCCGGGCTGTACCCATGCCAGCGTCGAGGTGCCCCAGGTCACGATCACCCTCGCGGCCGACTATCCCGACCAGGTGGCCGGCCAGGCCTACGGCCGCGACACGGTGGTGCGCCGGCTGCAGGACGTGGGCTGCGAGGTGCTGGCCGCCCGCGAGCCCGGGTCCGTACCGGACGTGCGCGGCCCCGGCGCGGAGACGCTCACGGTGCTCCCGCCATCCTGGCGGCCGGATCTGGTCGGCCCCAGCGACCTCGCCGAGGAGGTCATCCGGCTGGAGGGATACGAGAACGTCCCGGCCCGGATGCCCCGTGCCCCAGCCGGGCGCGGGCTGACCGCCCCGCAGCGGCTGCGCAGGTCGGTCGGCCGGACGCTGGCGGACGTTGGCTACGTCGAGGTGCTGAGCCAGCCGTTCGTCTCTACCGCGGACTTCGACCGGCTGCAGTTGCCGGGCGATGATCCGCGGCGGACCGCTGTCCGGCTGGCCAACCCGCTCACCGAGGAGGAGCCGCTGCTGCGCACCACGCTGCTGCCGGGGCTGCTGCGGGTGCTTGCCCGCAATATCGGGCGCGGGTTCGCCGACGTCGCGCTGTACGAGATGGGCTTGGTGTTCCGCCCGATCCCCGGCTCGCCGGGGACCGCCCCGATCCTGGGGGTGGACCGGGGACCGACGGCCGCGGAGGTGGCCTCGCTGGAGGAGGGCCTGCCCGCGCAGCCGCTACGGCTGGGAGTGGTCCTGGCGGGCAAGCGCGAGTCGGCCGGCTGGTGGGGCGACGGCAGGCCCGCCGGATGGCAGGACGCCATCGAGGCCGTCCGCGAGGTGCTGCGGGTAAGCCGGGTGCCGTACCGGGTGGAAGCCGATCAGCATGCGCCCTGGCACCCGGGCCGGTGTGCGGCCATCTTCATCACCGATGAGCAGGGGCAGCAGCGGCTGGCCGGGCACGCGGGCGAGCTGCATCCCCGCGTGCTGCAGGCGTTCCGGCTGCCCGCCCGGGCCTGCGCGGCCGAACTCGACCTGTCCGTGATCGAGTCCGCAGCGGCCGCGCTCGGCCCGGTGGAAGCGCCGGCCGTGTCGCCATACCCGATGGCGACGCAGGATGTGGCGCTGGTGGTGGCCGCGTCGGTGCCCGCCGCGGAGGTCGAAGCGGCGCTGGCCGCGGGTGCGGCCGCTGCCGGCGGCGGCCTCCTCGAGGAGGTCGCCCTGTTCGACGTCTACACCGGAGAGCAGGCGGGGGAGGGCAACAAGTCGCTCGCGTACACGCTGCGGTTCCGGGCCCCGGACCGGACGCTCACGGACGAGGAGGTCACCGCGGCGCGGGACTCGGCCGTAGCCGAGGCGGGGCGGCGGGTCGGTGCCGTGCTGCGCGGAGCATCGTGACCACACGCCCCGGCCGAACGTTCGATGCGTGAGAGTTCCGGCGCGCCTTGACATGTTCTGCCGTGCCGGGGGAGCTGGCCGGCCACTTCGACATCTCGATCGGCTTGACCCGGATGCTGATCTCCAGCCAGCAGGACGGCCAGGTGGGCAGGGACCGGTCAGCTTCTTCATCTTCCCCCGCTCCGAGGTGGCCCCGACCGTCTACGACTACGCCTACACCATGGTGGAAGGCAAGACCCGGGCGAGATGCCTGACGTGCTCGGAGAAACCTTCGCCCGGACCATCGAGGAGGCCCGGGCGAACTCACCGGACGTGATCGGCTCCGGCTACTACGCGCTCATGCGGCTGGGCGAGTTCGTGCCCAGCAGGGTCGTCGAAGCGGTCGTGCACGGCATGGAGCTTACCGACACCCTTGGCCAGGACACGATCGCGACGCCCGAGGGGGTGGCGATGACGGCTGCCATCTTCGACGAGCTGATCGCCCGGCGGACGGTGCCGGGCCGCCCGGCCGACCTCACCGACGACCTGGCCTGGGTCCGGGCCGCGTCCGGCCGCGCGCCGCACGCCAACCCCCGGCTGCCCCTCATCGGGTAGGAGCCACGTCGCCGGTGCGGGTTCTCCGGTCCCGGACCCGACGATTATCCGTGGAGAAGCCCGCTGCAGCCCCGAGGGCCCGGCTGACGCTGCGGCCTGGGCGAACCACCGTCGGCTCGGGACAAAGAGTGCGGGAAACAGCTGACAGCCGGCCGTTAGCCCGCAGCAGGCGCCGCTCGTCAGGCTGGAGCAGACCGAACCCGACGAGCGAGCGCGGAGCCGTCAGTGCGTACCCCGATCCGGATCGGCCTGGATGGCCGGATGCGCCGTGTCGACGTGGCAGAAAGACGCAGGCTGGCCCGTGATCTGATCACGAAGAATCCCGGCGCCTCCCTGACGGAGATCGCCAGGGAGGCGGGCATCTCGCCGGCGACGGCCCATGATGTGCGGCGACAGCTAGCCAACGGCCACGATCAGATAACGCTCGGGCGGCCTGGAACCGAACTGGGCGTGCGCCCCAAGCCCGGGCACAGCGGGCACGGGCCGGCCGCTCCGAGGCCCGGGCCGGCCCGGCAGCCAGCAATCATTCTGCAGCGTCTTCGCAGAGATCCCTCGCTGCGCTCCAGCGAGCTTGGCCGGTCACTGCTGAGGTGGCTGAGCGCCCAATCTGCCGGTGCGGAGGAGTGGGCGGGCTTCCTCGATGGCTTGCCACCGCATAGCACCAGCCTGGTGCAGGAAGTCGCGCGTGGGATCGCGCACACGTGGACTTCCTTCGCCAACGAGCTCGAACGCCGTGCAAGAAAGAGCGATTGCCAGCGGGGCTGAGGCGTGTCGCTTCGCGCTCGGGCCTCCGCAGAGCGGTGTTCGCTGCCGGCCGGGAGCCGTGAATGCCATTGACTGCTATCCGCGGGCTTTCCGTCGCCTGCCGGCTCGGCCAGGATCCGCTGCAGGTCGGCACCGCTCGTGAGCGGGCCCGTGCGGCGCTGCCTGGCTGGGGGCTTGGCGGGCATGTCCGCCTGGCCGAGCTTATTGTCAGCGAACTGGTCACGAACGCGCTGCGGCACGGCGACGGGCCGATCGGGGTGCGGCTGTCCTATGCCGGCGGTGATCTGCGGGTCGAGGTCCACGACGGTGGCGCTGGCCGGCCGGTCCGGCAGCACGCAGCCACCGACGACGAATGTGGCCGCGGCCTGGAGTTGCTGGATGGCCTGATTGCGCAGCACGGAGGCGAGCGTGGCGTCATCGACGACCACGCCGGTCCCGGCAAGACCGTCTACGTGGCGGTGCCGCTCGTGGCCAGCCCGGCAGGTGACGCGGGAGCGTGACCCTCGGCCGTTCCAGAAGGGCTGAGCCTGTTCAGCGATGGCGTGGCGATTTCTGAGGACCCGGGCGATGACGCTGAGTCGCTGGCACGAAGCAGGATTTCTCGTGATAATCAGCGCGAGAACGACCACGTGGCACTCAGCGCGAGAACGGCCATGTGGCACTCAGCGCACACTTCGCGAGACAGGGGCGACGTGGGAGCCAGAGATGCGGCCGGGGACGGCCGGATGGCGACACTCGGAATGCTCGTGCGTGACCGGCGCCAGGCCGCCGGGCAGACTCAGCGGCAACTCGCCGAAGCCGCGGGCGTCAGCGTGGGCGCGATCAGGGATCTGGAGCAGGGCATAAGCGGCCGCCCACGGCAGGCGACCATGCAGAGCCTGGCCACGGCGTTACGGGTCAGCGTCGGGGAGTTCCTGGCCCGCTCTGCCCCTGGCGGGGCCGCGACCCGCGATGGCTGTGCGGGCCCGGTGACGCGGTTCCAGGTGTTCGGGCAGCTGAGAGTGTGGCGTGACGACGTCGAGGTGCCGCTCCCCGGCGCGCGCCGCCGGGCTGTGCTCGGGCTGTTAGTGCTGCGCCCAGGGAAGGTGCTGAGCCGGGACGCGATCGCGGACGCTCTGTGGGAGGGCTGGCCGCCGGCCACCGCCGCGTCGGTGATCCAGTCGCACATCAGCAGGCTGCGTGCGGTTCTTGACCCGGGGCCATCACCGGCCCGGCGGCTGATCCAGACGGCCGGTGATGGGTACCGGCTGGCCGGGGAGGGAATCGAGATTGACCTCCTCCAGGCTCAAGAGCTGCTGGCGCGGGCCCGGGCCGCCCTCCGGGCGGGAGACGTCGCCGGATCGTGCGCCCTGTACGACCAGGCACTGACGCTCGGACAGGGACAGCCGCTGGCCGATGTTCCTCTCCTGCGCGGCAACCCCGCGATAGTCGCCTTGGAGAATGAGCTGGGCCGCCTGGTGGTGGAGTATGCCGAGGCCGCGTCGGCACTGGGCTGGCACGACCGGGTGCTGCCGCACCTGTACGCACTGGCCGAACGCGACCCGCTGAACGAGCGCGCCCACGCCTGCCTGATGATCGCCCTGGCCGGCAGCGGGCAGCAGGCTGCCGCGCTGGCATTGTTCGAGCAGTTGTGGCGGCGGCTGGACGATCAGCTGGGGGTGCGCCCCGGTGCCATCCTGGCCGACGCGCATACACGAGTGCTCCGCAGCGACGTCAGCGCCACGGCGCCTGCTACCTTGACCGTCGGTGCCGGTCCGGGGATGGGCTCGCCGACGGGCGGCGCCGAGAGATGGCTGTTCCAGCTGCCGTCGGCGCTGGCTGACTTCACCGGGCGCGCCGTCGAACTCTCCCAGCTGGTGGAGTGGCTGCGGCCTGGGGGACCTGGCCGGGCGGTGCCCGTCGTGGTGATCTGCGGGTCGCCGGGCGCCGGTAAGAGCGCGCTCATGCTCCAGGCAGGCCACGTCCTGCGGGAGTCCTTCCCGGACGGCCAGCTATGGGCGGACCTGAACGGGTCATCGGACCGGCCACAGGATCCAGGAGATGTGCTCGGGGAGTGGCTGCGGGCGCTGGGCGTGCACGGGTCGGCGATTCCTGACGCCATGGATCGCCGGGCCGCGCTGTACCGGTCCCGGCTCGCCGACAGGCGGGTTTTGATCGTCGCGGATGACGCTGGCTCGGCGGCCCAGGTGGTTCCGCTGCTGCCGGGAACGTCTGGTTGTGCGGTCATGGTGACCAGCAGGAGACGGCTCGCCGAACTGGCGGGGGCGCGCTTCCTCTCGCTCGGCCCGCTCTCGGTGGCCGATGCCACCAGCCTGCTCGGCCAGGTGGCCGGTCCCGAGCGGGTCGCCGCGGAGCCGCAGGCCGCTGCTGACCTGGTGACCGCCTGTGGCCTATTGCCGCTGGCCGTCCGGATCGCAGGGGCGAAGATGGCGGCCCGCCCAACTGCGCCGATCGCGGCCATGGGCGGAACGCTGGCAACCGAGCGGCGGCGGCTCGACGTGCTCCAAGTCGGCGACATATCGGTGCGTGCCAGCATCGCGTCCGGCTACAGTGCGCTGAGCGAGCCGGCCCGCCGTGCCTTCCGCCTGCTGGGCCTCCTCGGAGCCTGCGACGTCGCAGAGTGGGCGGTCGCCGCGCTGCTCGGCGAGGCCGATGCGGGCAGGCTGGTGGACGAGCTCGCCGACCGGTCCATGCTCGCGCTGGTGGGCAACGACGCCACCGGCGTCGCTCGGTTCCGCCTGCACGACCTGTTGCGCGACTACGCCGTCGAGGTTTTGTCGTGCCAAACGGGAGACGAGCGGACGGCAGCGCTCCAACGGGTCCATGACGGCTGGCTGCAGCTGGCCTGTCTTGCCAGTGACCGCCTGCCGCCCGAGCCCTTCTTCCCACGCGATCGCGGGGCCACGACGCCGACGGTAGTGCCCGATCACGTCGCCCATGAGGCGACGTCGGACCCGATCGGCTGGTTCCATGCCGAACGGCTGAACATACTCGCCGTCACCAGACAGGCTTGCCAGCTCGGCCGGTACGAATACGCGACACGGCTAGCGCTCTGCCTGGCCGAGTTCCAGCACCTGCAGAGTCGCTACCTCGACGCTGTGCAGATGTGGCGGTCAATCGCCGACGCGGCCAGAGCAGCCAACGACACCCGGGCAACAGCCAGGTCATTGCTCAGGCTGGCCTCTGCCACCGTGGAACGTGGCTACGCCACCGATGCGATGAAGCTGCTGAACGAATGCGTTGCCATGCTGGAGCGATGCGGGGACACCAGACACCTGGCCCTTGCCCTGTCCTGGCGAAGCGTCGCCGCATGGGACCAGAACCGCTTTGAAGCCGCGCGACCGGACGCAGAGCGGGGCCTGGCCGTTGCCCAGCATTGTGGCGATAAGCACGCGGAGTACATGACCATCCGGGCTCTCGGTCAGAGCCTGACCATGCTCGGCGATCACGAGAAGGCTAGGGTCGCCTGCGAGCGAGGGCTGAGCCTCGCAGTCGAGTTGGGGGCTGATTCGTTCATACAGTACGCGCTCCACACTCTTGCGTACGGCTGCTCCAGGGCGGGCAGGTACCAAGAAGCGATCGACTTGTCGTTGCGGCGGCTCGAACTGTGCCGGAAGGTAGGCGACTTGCCTGGCCAGGCACTGGCGATGGGCATGCTCGGGGATGCCTACTATGGGCTCGGCCGGTATCAGGATGCCGTGACAGCGTTCGAGCAGGCACTGCCGGTCTTCCATGACCACTTCATCCGCCGTTTCCAGGCGGTGTGCTTGTTCAAACTCGGCTGCGTGTACGCAGCAACGAACAATCCCGTGCGAGCTGAGCGCTGTCTAAGGGAGAGCCTCCCCATCTTCGGTGAACTGCGTCTGCCTATCTACGAGGGCAAGGTGCAGGAAGCTCTCCAGGCACTGCGACGGCCTCCCACGGGGTAAGGACGTGAACAGGGCGCTGCGGCCCCATGTGTCCGCTGGGCAGCTATGCTCAACCCCTCGTAGAGGGATGGGCCGACTGAGCGGTTGGAGCAACCAACACCCAGTGACGGTCTGGTGCTTGACAGTTAGCGGCCTTGGGCTTGCGATGCCGGTATCATCTGCGCGGTCCCTACCGGCGTGCCTGCGTGCGATGCCAGGCTCCGCCACCCACGGAAGGAATCGTCATCAGTCGGAGACCTAGCATGCCACCGTCAGACCCGGTGCGTTCATCGGCTCCGATTACGGCCGCCTCGCCAGCAACCTTTGGCGCGGTCTTCGCCGTGGGCGAGTTCCGCGCTCTATGGCTCGCCCAGGTTCTATCCGTTGCCGGCGATCAGCTAGCCCGGGTGGCGCTGACACTGCTGGTTTTCGCCCGAACGCAATCGCCGCTCTTGGCGGCCGTTACCTTCGCGGCAAGCGTCATCCCAACGGCTCTTGGCGGAGTGACCCTCTCCGGTATTGCGGACCGGTTGCCCCGCCGAGAAGTCATGATCGCCTGCGATCTTGGCCGAGCTGCGCTTGTCGCAACCATGGCCCTGCCGGGCATGCCGATCGCGGCCCTGGTGTGTCTCCTCTTTCTCGTGACTCTGATCAGCGCGCCGTTCACGTCCGCAAGGGCGGCGCTCTACGCTGACATTCTGACTGGTGACCGCTACGTCGTTGGGACCGCCGTCACGCTCACCACCTTGCAATTCGCCCAAGTGCTTGGTTTCGCGGCCGCGGGCGTGGTAGTCGGCGCCTTCGGGATCCGCGCTTCGCTACTTGTCGACGCGGCAACCTACATCCTGTCCGCAGTGATCACCCGGCTATGGGTACACGCCCGGGCAGCCGCCCGGTCTCGCGCCCGCCGCGACGGGATAGCGCTGATGGGCATGATGGGCGGTCTCCGGCTAGTCTTCACCGATCCAAAGCTGCGCTTCCCCATGCTTCTAGCCTGGCTTGTCGCGATCCTCGACGTCCATGAAGGGGTCTCCGCGCCGCTCGCGATGTCCGTCGGCGGAGGCCCGATCGCGGTCGGCATGATCCTGGCCGCTGGCGCGCTGGGATCATGCCTGGGCGCGATCAGCTTCGGTCGGTTCGTCGAACCTGCCCTGCGCCTACGCTGGATGGGTCCACTGGCCATCATGTCGTGCGCTGTCCTGGCCCTATTTGCGGTGAGGCCGACACTACCGTGGGTACTGACGATCCTGGCCGCTAGTGGGGTGTTCAGCTGTTACCTTCTCGCCGCCAATGCGAGCTTCGTCTCAGCGGCGCCGCATGAACTGCGCAGTCAGGCATTCGGAGTCGCCCAGGCAGGGATGGGCCTAGGGCAGGGTGCGGCCATGATCGCTGCTGGCGCGGCCGCTCAGCGATACTCACCGTCGATCGTAATCGCGGTGTGCGGCATCGTTGGCGCTGTTGGAGCTGTGCTTATCGTCGCCAGCCGACCTCGCGGCTGACGTGTCCGTTGGGGCCTGTACTGACTCACTGCTCGCAGTGAGTCAGTTGCCCAGATCGCAGGTGGGCACTCAGCCCCAGTCGTGGCCTCGCATGGCGGGGTCTCCTTTCGTGCTGGTGGCTGGCAGGTGGCGGGGATGGTCAGCCCCAGTCGTGGCCTCGCATGGCGAGGGTCTCCTTTCGTGCTGGTAGCTGGCAGGTGGCGGGGATGGTCAGCCCCAGTCGTGGCCTCGCATGGCGGCCTCCTTCCCTCCTGGTGTGGCGGTGCCTGTGGCCGGTCCCGGTCGTGGCCCCCGATCCCGCACGCCTCCCTCCTGCTGCGGCCGCCTCGCTGTATACATAAGGATTACGTTCGCATGGAGGATGTGCCATGTGTCGGGAATATCGTGATACCTGGTAACCACAAGGAGTTTTACGGCAGGGTACTCTGAGCCCTCAGGAGACCACGATCTGCTGGGCCTGGTACCTGTGGGTAACGGGGGGTTGACAGGAGGCGCGTAGCTTCTGTGACAATACGGGGCACTGCTCTTACACCGCGCTACTGTAGATGTCTGTGGTAATGCCTCCGGCATGCCACTGAGGAGGAGTCGATGTACCTCAGCCCCGGCCAGCCCATGCGCGAGCGGCTGCGGGCTGTTCGGCGCTGGCCGGCGTGGGGGTACCGACGATGGCTTGTTGCCTACATCGTGGTCGTTGTCACTGTCTACGGGGTGGCGATTGCCGTAACCGGCACCATGGTGTCGCTCTCCGTGCACGAGTTGATCCTCTTCGGCGGCTTGCTTCTGGGCAGTGCTGGCACGGTTGAACTCACCCGGCGGTCCGGGGAGAACGCTGGCTTCACGAGCCACATCTATGGCGTATGGGAACTTCCAGCTGCGATCTTGCTCTCACCGGTGTTCGCGTTGACAGTGCCGATCCTCAGGGTCACGCTGTGCCAGCTTCGCGTCCGCCGGTTGCCGATCCATAGAAGGGTATTCAGCGCCGCGGTGATCGGGCTCTCTTGCGGCACTGCCTCGCTGGTCTTTCACACAGTCGGACCCGGCCTCGGCCTGTCCCCCACACCAGGCTTCCCTGGTTCGCTCTGGATGCTCGTGGTGGCGCTGGCGGGTATCTCCCAATGGGCGGTGAACCTGGGCCTTCTGCTACCAGCCGTCAAAGGCGCTGATCCCACCACCCGCCTCAGGGAGCTTCTGCTCACCCGCGAGGTCGTGCAGAACGACGTCGCTGAACTGTGCGTAGCAGTCCTAGTGACGCTCGCGGTTGCCGTCAGCGCACTCACCATTGTGTTCGCCCTTCCGTTCGTCACGTTGCTGCAACGTTCTCTCCGGCACAACCAGCTGGTCAACGCATCTCGCATTGATTCCAAGACTGGATTGCTCAACGCAGGGACCTGGGAGCGGGAGGCTGCGGCAGAGGTGGCGCGCGCGGTGCGGACCCGTACCCCATTGGCGCTTGCACTGGTGGACATTGACCACTTTAAGACCGTCAATGATACTTTCGGCCATCTGGTGGGGGACAGGGCTCTCCGATCAATTGCCCGGACTTTCCGTATTTTCCTGCGCGAATATGATTTGGTTGGCCGCTTTGGTGGTGAGGAGTTCGCCCTCCTTCTCCCGCACACAATGGCGTTGGATGCCTATGGCATCGCGGAACGGATTCGCAAGCACATAGCTTCCACAGCCTTGGATGTGGGCAATCTGCCGGAAGGGGGACAGGTCCGGGTAACGGTGTCCATGGGCGTGGCCGCACTTGGGGCGCCCTGGGACAGCGGTACTCAGATCACGGACCTGCTGGCGGCGGCGGACCGTGCGCTGTACCGGGCGAAGCGGGCCGGGCGCGACCAGGTGTGCGTGGTCACCGACAATGCCGTGGTTAACTCACCCGCTGAGGTCGGCAGGCTCGGGCAGGTCTGATCCACCCGAGCGGCGCTCCTGGCTGCAGGCTGTGCTTTCTGGGCTAGAACGGCTTCCCGTGTCAGGACGAGGGGGTCGATGTGTTCGGCATCTTCAGTACCGCGAGGATCTGGGCCGTGCCCTTCCTGCAGGTGGATGTGTGTCCTGTTGCGAGCACCTCGGGTGTGGCCAAACCCTTGCAAACCCATCCCCGTATCCTCACCGGCGCCCCGCCGCCGTTCCCGGGAACGTGTCCTGAGGCGAGCGCACGCGCGTAGTCACGTTCGACCGCCAGTGCGGCCGGGCACGGTACCTGGCCGTGCTCGATCTCAATGTCCACCGGCACTCCCGCAGAGGTACGGGTGGTGCCACACGCGGTCAGCGGCTTGCTGGTCGCGGCGGGCCCGGCGGTCTGGGTCCCGGCTCCAGCCGGCTTGCCGCCGCAGCCGGCCACCATGCCGAGCACCAGCGCCGCCAAGACCGGGGCGGCGACGGGCCGCGAGCAGCGACGGGGCATGAGGGCTCCTTTCCGCGCCCCTCATCATGCCGTGTGTCGCGCGGCCTTGCCATGACGACCTGAGACGCGGACGCGCCCCCGAAAAGTGTCCGCGGCCCTGGTCACTGCTGCACTCGTCTTGCCCGCCGCGCCGGCTTGGCCCACCGCCTCGGCTTCGCCCGCCGCGCCCGGTCGTGCGTGTGGTCCTTGCCGGGGCTCCCCAGCCTGAAACCTGTTTGCATAAATAATCGTTACGATGCATACTCTTGCAGGTCGGGACGGCGACTGTGCCCGGCAGCGAGGCCTTCTGGGAGGAGCGTGTGGGAGTCAGGGTCGCGGTCGCGGGTGCCAGCGGGTACGCCGGCGGTGAACTCTTGCGCCTGATCTCGGGTCACCCGGACCTGGAAATCGGCCCGGTCAGCGCGGGCGCAAGCGCGGGCACACCCGTGACCGACGTTCATCCGCACCTGCCTGCACTGGCCGGGCGTATCTTCGACCGGGCCGACCCCGGGCTGCTGGCAGCAGCGGACCTGGTCTTTCTGGCCCTGCCGTACGAGGAGTCGGCGGCCCTTGCCGCGGCGCTGCCCGGCCACGTCGCGGTCGTCGACCTCAGCGCAAGCTTCCGCCTTGCCGACCCGCGGGCGTGGGCCACGTACTACCGGACCGGCCACCCGGGGTGCTGGACGTATGGACTGCCCGAGCTGCCCGGCGCGAGGGCCCGGATCAGCGCCGCGCGCCGGGTCGCGTCTCCGGGCTGCTACGCCACCGCGGCGATCGTCGCACTTGCCCCCTTGCTCGCCGCTGGCCTGGCCGAGCCGCGAGACATTGTGGTCGTCGCGGCCTCGGGCACCTCCGGCGCCGGCCGCTCGGTGTCGGCGGCACTGCTCGCGACCGAGGTGATGGGCGCGGTCTCCGCTTACCAGGTGGGCGGAACGCACCGGCACACGCCCGAGATCGAGCAGGCTCTGGCGGGGGCGACCAGCGGGCACGGGACCCTGCAGGCGATCGCGGACATCATCCAGCCAACGGTCTCGTTCACGCCGATGCTGGCGCCCATGCCGCGTGGCATTCTCGCCACTTGCACGACCCGGCCGGCCAGCGACGGGGCCAGCACACCGGCGGTGCGGGCAGCCCTGGCTGACGCCTACGCCGGCGAGCCCTTCGTCCATCTGCTCCCCGAGGGCCGCTGGCCGACCACGGCCGCGACCGTTGGCTCCAACGCCGTCCACCTGCAGGCAGCCGTCGACGCCCACGCCGGGCGCTGCATCGTGGTCGCGGCGCTGGACAACCTGGGCAAGGGCGCTGCCGGGCAGGCCGTGCAGGCCGCCAACCTCATGCTCGGCCTACCGGAGACGGCGGGCCTGACCGCGCAGGGAGTCGCACCATGACACCGCCTCCGGCAGTACCAAGCGAAGCACCCGCGGCGGGGGCAGACACAGCGGCGGAGGCAAACACATGAGCGTCACCGCGCCGCTTGGGTTCCGCGCGGCAGGCGTGGCAGCCGGGCTCAAACAGTCGGGCGCCCGTGATGTCGCGGTGGTCATCAACGACGGGCCGTCCCGGGCCGCCGCCGCCGTGTTCACCGCCAACCGGGTGAAGGCCGCTCCGGTGCTGTGGACGCAGCAGGTCGTGCGCGGCGGCCGGGTGCGGGCGGTGCTGCTCAACTCGGGCGGGGCGAACGCCTGCACCGGCCCGGTCGGCTTCACCGATACCCACACCAGTGCCGAACGCCTCGCGGCCACATTGGACGATTCCGCGGGCGAGATGGCCGTCTGCTCGACCGGGTTGATCGGTGAGCGCCTGCCAATGGATCGTCTGCTGGCGGGGGCCGACGCGGCGGTCGCCGAGGCCTCTCGCGTCGGCGGGCTGGCGGCTGCCGACGCCATCAGGACCACCGACACCGTCGCCAAGATCGCCTTCCAGCGTGCCGACCGTTACACGGTCGGGGGGATGGCGAAGGGGGCGGGCATGCTCGCGCCCGCGCTCGCCACCATGCTGTGCGTCCTCACCACCGACGCCGACCTCGGCCCGGCCGAGCTCGGTACCGCCCTGCGGGCGGCGACGCGGCTCACGTTCGACCGGCTCGACACCGACGGCTGTATGTCCACCAACGACACCGTGCTGCTGCTGGCCAGCGGCGCGGCCGGCGCCCGCCCTGCTCCCGATGACTTCGCCCGCGTCCTCACCGAGGTCTGCGCCGACCTCGCACGCCAGCTGCAGGCAGACGCCGAGGGGGCGAGCAAGGCGATCGCGATCGAGGTGGTCGGGGCCGCTAGCGAGGATGACGCCTTGGCCGCGGGCCGGGCCGTGGCCCGGTCCGCGCTGGTTAAGTGCGCCATCGCGGGCGAGGACCCGAACTGGGGAAGGGTGCTGTCCGCCGTGGGCACCACCGATGCGCCGTTCGAGCCGGACCGGCTCAGCGTAGCGATCAACGGGGTCTGGGTCTGCCGTAACGGCTGTGCCGGAGACGACAGGTCCAAGGTGGATCTGGGGCCACGGGACGTGACGATCACCGTCGACCTGTCGGCCGGGCCACATGCCGCCACCATTCGCACCACCGACCTCACAGCCGCCTACGTCCATGAGAACTCGGCATATTCGACATGACTGAGCGTCCCGATGACCTGACCGTTATGACGACGGAACGTCCCTCGCCGGCTCCCGGCGCCGTGCCGTCCGCGGGGCAGCGCACCGACACGGCGGCGGCCATGGCCAAGGCCGCCACGCTGATCGAGGCCCTGCCCTGGCTGGACCGCTTCCACGGCCAGACCGTCGTCATCAAGTACGGCGGCCACGCCATGACCGATGGGGCTCTGCAGGTCGCCTTCGCGCAGGATGTGGTGTTCCTGCGCTACGCCGGGCTCCGGCCGGTGGTCGTGCATGGCGGGGGCCCGCAGATCTCCGCGCATCTGGAACGGCTCGGTGTCGCATGCACGTTCACGGCCGGGCTGCGGGTGACCACCCCCGAGACGATGGACGTGGTCAGGATGGTGCTCACCGGCCAGGTCAACCGGGATGTGGTCGGGCTGATCAACCGGCACGGCCCGTTCGCGGTGGGCATGTCCGGGGAGGACGCCAACCTGTTCACAGCCAGCCGCCGGGAGGTGCTGGTGGATGGCGAGCCCGTCGACATCGGGATGGTCGGCGAGATCGACACCGTCGACGCGGCGGCCCTCCGGGCCCTGCTCGCCGACGGCCGGGTGCCGGTCGTGTCCAGCGTGGCCCGCGGCGCCGGCGGAGAAATCTACAACGTCAACGCCGACACGGCTGCGGCTGCCCTGGCGGTGGCGCTCGGCGCCGCCAAGCTGGTGGTGCTGACCGACGTGGAGGGCCTCTACGCCGGGTGGGATGAGGGCAACTCATCGCCAGTTCAGTTTCCTGCCTCCCCGGGGGCAAAGATCCGAACCGGCGATCAGGTTCCCCCGTCCGGCGACGTGATCAGCCTGCTCACAGTGGCCGAGCTGGAGCGGCTCCTGCCCAGCCTGAGCGCCGGCATGATCCCCAAGATGGAGGCCTGCCTGCGCGCCGTGCGGGGCGGCGTCCCGCAGGCGCACGTGCTCGACGGGCGCCTGCCGCACTCGGTGCTGCTGGAGATCTTCACCGACTCCGGCATCGGCACGATGGTGATCCCGGATGGGGCCGGCTCATGATCACGGACGATTTCCTGCGAATAGCGCACAAAAGTGTCCGCGATCAAGGAGGCATCCCATGAGCGCCACCCCACTGCTCCAAGCGCGGTTCGAGGCCGCCCTCATGCCGACCTACGGGGTTCCGCCGCTGGCGCTGGTACGCGGTGAGGGCTGCAGGGTCTGGGACGCCGACGGCCGGGAGTACACCGACCTCATCGCCGGCATCGCGGTCAGCTCGCTTGGCCACGCCCACCCGGCGGTCGTCGAGGCGGTGACCCGCCAGGTACGCGCCATCGCCCACACCTCCAACCTGTTCATCCACGAGGGCGAGATCGTCCTCGCCGAACGCCTCCTCGCCCTGCTGGGCGCCGACGGCCGGGTCTTTTTCACCAACTCCGGCACGGAGGCCAACGAGGCGGCACTCAAGCTGGTCCGCCGCCACCAGGGCCCGTCACGTCCGGTCATCGTCGCCGCCGACGGCGGTTTTCACGGCCGCACCATGGGCTCACTCGCGCTGACCGGCAAAGAGTCGATACGCCAGCCGTTTGGCCCCTTCGGGGTTGAGGTCCGCTTTGTCGCCTACGGCGATGCGGGCGCGCTCGCGGCGGCCGTGGGCCCGGACTGCGCCGCCGTGTTCATCGAGCCCTGCCAGGGGGAGGCCGGGGTGGTGCCGGCCCCCGCCGGATACCTGAGCGCGGCGCGGCGGGCGTGTGACGCGGCCGGTGCGCTGCTGGTGATCGACGAGATCCAGAGCGGGATCGGGCGCACTGGCGCCTGGTTCGCGCACCAGCCGGACGGCGTGGTGCCGGACGTGCTCACCCTGGCCAAAGGGCTGGGCGGCGGGCTCCCGATCGGCGCCTGCATCGGGATCGGCGCGGCCGGCACGGCGCTGCACAAGGGCGACCACGGCAGCACGTTCGGGGGCAACCCGGTGGCGTGCGCCGCCGCGCTCGCCGTGCTCGCCACGATCGAGTCCGACGGCCTGCTCGCCCACGCGGCGGACGTCGGCGGCCGGCTCGCGTCCGGCCTTGCCGTCGTGGGGCATCCGCTGCTCAGCGGGGTGCGGGGGCGCGGCCTCTGGCTGGCCGCATTGCTGGCCCAGCCGGCCGCCGCGGCGGTGGAGGCTGCCTGCCGGCGGGCCGGGTTCCTCGTGAACGCCGTGCAGCCGGACGCGATCCGGCTCGCCCCGCCGCTCATCCTCGGCGCCAGCCAGGCGGGGGAGTTCCTGGCCGCCCTGCCTGCCATCCTGGACCAGGCGGCCGAGGCCGCCGGCGGCGCCCGGCCCGAGCCCGCCCGCAGCGGGGCTGGCAGGACCACCAGCACGACGCTGACCACGACACCCCCTACCCAGGAGCCGTGATGCCACGTCATTTCCTCCGCGACGACGATCTGGCCCCAGCCGAGCAGGCCGAGGTGCTGGACCTGGCCGACGCCATGAAGGCGGACCGCTTCGGCCACCGCCCGCTGGCCGGGCCCCGCACGGTCGCGGTCCTGTTCGACAAGCCGTCCACCCGGACCCGGGTGTCCTTCGCCGTCGGCATCGCCGAACTCGGCGGCCAGCCACTCGTCATCGACGCTCAGTCGTCCCAGCTCGGCCGCGGCGAGCCGGTCGCGGACACCGCGCGGGTGCTGGAGCGGCAGGTCGCCGCGATCGTCTGGCGCACGTTCGGCCAGGACCGCATCGAGGAGATGGCCCGGGCCAGCTCGGTTCCGGTGATCAACGCGCTCACCGATGCCTTCCACCCCTGCCAGGTGCTCGCGGACCTGCAGACCGTCCGGGCCGCTCACGGCGGCCTGGCCGGGCGCACGCTCACCTTCCTCGGCGACGGGGCCAGCAACATGGCGCACTCCTACCTGCTTGGCGGGGCGACCGCTGGCCTGCATGTGCGGATCGCCGCGCCGGCGGAGTTCCGGCCCGATCCGGGGGTGCTCGCCGCCGCTGGGGCGATCGCGTCGGGCACCGGCGGCTCGGTGGCCGCGTTCACCGACCCGAAGGCCGCCTGCACGAACGCCGACGCGCTCGCGACCGACGTGTGGACCTCCATGGGACAGGAGGGGCAGGAGGGCTCCCGGTCCGCCGCGCTGGCCCCGTTCCGCCTGGACGAGGAGAAGCTCGCGCTCGGCGGGCCCGGCTGCGTGGTCCTGCACTGCCTGCCCGCACACCGGGGCGAGGAGATCACCGCGGCCGTGCTCGACGGCCCCGCCAGCGTGGTCTGGGACCAGGCGGAGAACCGGCTGCACGCGCAGAAGGCGCTGCTGACCTGGCTGCTGGAGCGTCCGGCATGACCGCCGTGAGCCCGGTGACCAAGGCCGCGCGGCAGGCGCAGATCGCCGACATCCTCGCCCGCGCCCGGGTGCGGTCACAGGAGGAACTCGCTGACCTGCTGGCCCAGCGCGGAGTGAAGGTCGCCCAGGCGACCCTGTCCCGCGACCTGGAGGACCTGGGCGCGGTCCGGCTGCGCGTTGCGGGCGGCGCGCTCGTCTACGCGCTGCCCGGCGACCCGGGGGGCCCTGGCTCCCCGCCCGGCGGCGTGGCAGGCCCGCCCGCGGGCAGCTCGCCGGATGCCCTGCCCGGCGGTGCGGCCGACGACACCCTGTCCGGTGCGCTGCCGCGCGTCGCGGACCTCCTCGTGAGCGCCGAGGCGAGCGCGAACCTGGTGGTGCTGCGCACTCCGGCGGGGGGCGCCCAGCTGCTCGCCTCCGCCATCGACCACGCGGGATGGGCGTCCATCCTCGGCACCGTCGCCGGCGATGACACCGTCCTGGTGATCACCCGGGATCCGGCCGGAGGGGAGCAGGTGGCGCACGCGCTGCTCCGGCTGGCGGAACGGCGGGCGGAGCGGTCATGAGACCGCCATCGGGACCGCACGCACCAACATCGTGAGCAGCGCCGGGGAACCCGGACGCGACCAACACAAGGGGTATCTCATGACAGAACGCGTAGTGCTCGCCTACTCGGGCGGCCTGGACACGTCGGTCGCCATCGGCTGGATCGCCGAGCAGACCGGTGCCGAAGTGATCGCGGTCGCGGTGGACGTCGGCCAGGGCGGCGAAGATCTTACCGTGATCCGCGACCGGGCGCTTGCCTGCGGCGCCACCGCCGCAGAGGTGGTCGACGCGCGGACGGAATTCGCGGCAGGCTACTGCCTGCCCGCGCTGCGGGGCAACGCGCTCTACATGAACCGCTACCCGCTGGTCTCCGCGCTCTCGCGGCCGCTCATCGTCACCCACCTGGCCCGGGTGGCCCGCGAGCGGGGCGCGGACGCGGTCGCGCATGGCTGCACCGGCAAGGGCAACGACCAGGTCAGGTTCGAGGTGGGCCTGGCCAGCCTCGCCCCGGAGGTCAAGGTGCTCGCACCGGTCCGCGACTCCGGCATGACCCGGGACAAGGCGATCGCCTTCGCAGAGGAGAAGGGGCTGCCGATCAACGTGACGTCCCGGTCGCCGTACTCGATCGACCAGAACCTGTGGGGGCGCAGTTGCGAGACCGGGCACCTGGAGGACATCTGGGAAGCGCCCCATGACGACGTCTGGAGCTACACCGAGGACCCCGGAGTGCCACGGGAACCCGACGAGCTGGTGATCAGTTTCGCCGACGGTGCCCCGGTCGCGATCGACGGCAGGCCCCTGTCGCCGCTGGCCATCATCACCGAGCTGAACGCCCGGGCCGGTGCGCAAGGGGTGGGCCGGGTGGACATGGTCGAGGACCGGCTGGTCGGGATCAAGAGCCGGGAGATCTACGAGGCGCCGGGCGCCATCGCCCTCATCACGGCGCACTCCGAGCTCGAGAGCGTGTGCATGGAACTCGACCTGGCCCGGTTCAAGGGGCAGGCGGAGCAGCGGTGGACCGAACTGGTCTACGACGGCCTGTGGTTCTCCCCGCTCAAGGCCGCGCTTGACGCGTTCATGGCGCAGGCTTCGCGGCATGTGACCGGCGACATCAGGCTGCGGCTGCACGCCGGCCAGGCGGTGGTGACCGGCCGGCGCAGCCCGGAATCGCTGTATGACTACGGGCTGGCCACCTACGATACGGGCGACACCTTCGACCAGACACTGGCCAAGGGGTTCGTGGAGCTGTGGGGCCTGCCCAGCAAGGTCGCCGCTATGCGGGATCGCCGGGCCGGAGACTGACCTCACCGGCCCGGCACCGCCAGCGCGGTCCCTGTGTGACTGGCGTGGCACGGCCGCGCCGCCCCGGCCGGGCCTGGTTTCCATGATCGTGGTTGTTCTGGTGTGTTGAGCGCAGAGGGCACGCCACGATCACCGAAGGTGGCAGTGCAGTCTGGCCGGGAACGTCGATCGCTGAGAGGAGCCCGGTGGCAGAGCAGGAGCGCAGACCGACGCGGTTGTGGGGCGGCCGCTTCGAATCTGGGCCGGCCGAGGCGCTCGCGCGGCTGTCGGTCAGCGTCCAGTTCGACTGGCGGCTAGCTCCCTACGACCTGCTCGCCTCCGTCGCGCACGCCCGCGTGTTGCACCAGGCCGGGCTGCTGGACGGCGGTGAGCTCGCCCGGCTGCTTGCCGCCCTGGACGGCCTCGGACGCGCGTGCCGCAACGGCGAGTTCCGCCCCGCCGCCGCCGACGAGGACGTGCACACCGCGCTGGAGCGCGGCCTGCTTGAGCGGGTCGGCTCGCTCGGCGGCAAGCTGAGGGCCGGCCGCAGCCGGAACGACCAGGTCGCCACCGACCTGCGGCTCTATCTGCGCGACCACGTGCGCCTCATCGTCTCGCGCGTGGCCGAGCTGCAGACCGCCCTGCTCGCACAGGCGGCCGAGCACGTCGGTACCCCGGCGCCGGGCATGACTCACCTCCAGCACGCGCAGCCGGTGGTCTTCGCCCATCAGCTGCTCGCCCATGCACATGCCCTCACCCGCGACGTCGGCCGCCTGCGGGACTGGGACAAGCGTGCCGCGGTGTCCCCGCTCGGCGCGGGTGCCCTGGCCGGCTCCTCACTGCCGCTGGACCCGGAGGCGGTCGCCGCCGAGCTCGGCTTCGACAGCGCCGCGCCGAACTCGATGGATGCGGTGAGCGACCGGGACTTCGCGGCCGAGTTCTGTTTCGCCGCCGCGCTGCTCGGGGTGCACCTGTCCCGGCTCGGCGAGGAGATCGTGCTGTGGTCCTCGCAGGAGTTCGGCTGGGTGGAGATCGACGACGCCTACGCCACCGGCTCCTCGATCATGCCGCAGAAGAAGAACCCGGACGTGGCGGAGCTGGCCCGGGGGAAGGCGGGCCGGCTGATCGGCGGCCTCACAGCGCTGCTCACCACGCTCAAGGGACTGCCGCTCACCTACAACCGTGACCTGCAGGAGGACAAGGAGCCGGTGTTCGACGCGGTGGACACGCTGCTGCTGGTCCTGCCCGCGCTGGCCGGCTTGGTCAGCACGCTCCGCATTCATGCGCAACGGATGTCAGCGGGCGCGAGCACTGGCTTCGCGCTCGCCACCGACCTGGCCGAATTCCTCGTCCGGCGCGGCGTCCCGTTCCGCGAGGCGCACGAGGTGGTGGGACACCTGGTCGTGTGGTGCCAGGTGCACGACTGCGACCTGGCCGACGTGAGCGACGAGGACCTGGCGAAGATCTCCCCCCACCTCACGCCGGACGTGCGGGAAGTGCTTTCGGTGACCGGCGCGCTGGCGGCCCGGAGCACATTCGGGGGAACGGCGCCGGAACGGGTGGCGGAGCAGCTGGCCGCGCTGCGCGGCGTTGTCGACGAGAACGCCGCCTGGGCGGCGGGCTGACCGGGGGCGATCGCGTGCTGGAGGCGCAGGACGGGGGGCCGGCGGCTAGCGGGCTGCTCCCGCGCGGGTTCTTCGCCGGGTCATCGCTGGAGGTGGCGCCCCGGCTGCTGGGCTGCGTGCTGGAGCACGAGACCCGCGAGGGCCTGGTCGCGGTGATGCTGACCGAGGCCGAGGCGTACGACGGGGCCGCCGATCCCGCATCCCACGCCTACCGCGGCCGGACCGGCCGGAACGCGGTCATGTTCGGCGGGCCTGGGCATGCGTACGTGTACTTCACCTACGGCATGCACTTCTGCGTGAACCTGGTCTGCCAGCCGGAGGGAACCGCGTCCGCCGTCCTGCTGAGGGCCGGCCGGGTGATTGATGGCATCCCACTGGCCATCGCCCGTCGTGCCGCAGGCCGCAACGGCGCCGGGCGTGTCGCTGGCCGCCGGGGACAGTCCGGCGATCTGGGCTCGGGTAATTTGGGCGGCCCAGGTGGCCTGGGCGGCTCGGGTGGCACAGGCCGGCCGGCCGGCTTGAGTGCGGCTGGCGTGGCCAGCCCGGCCGTGGAGCGCGAGCTTGCCCGGGGGCCGGCCCGGCTCTGCCAGGCGCTCGCGATCGACCGTGGCCTGGACGGCGCCGACGTGTGCGACCCGGGCTCGCCGCTGCGGATCCGGCCGGCCCCCGCGTCCGGCCCTGGCCAGCCGGTCCCGGACGTCAGCCGTGGCCCCCGGGTCGGGATCAGCGCCGCCGCCGACCGCCCGTGGCGGTTCTGGCTGACCGGCGACCCAACCGTTTCGGCCTACCGCCCGTACGCGCGGCGGGCCGGGGCGAAAGTGATTTCACCCCCGGCGGGTGGAGATGGGACGATGCCCCGGTGACCACGGACATCATCGAGGACCTCAGCTGGCGCGGCCTGATCGCGGTATCCACCGACCTGGAAGACCTGCGCAAGGCCCTGGACGCGGGCCCGGTCACGCTGTACGGAGGCTTCGACCCGACGGCGCCCGGCATGCACATCGGGAACCTGGTGCTGATGCTCACCATGAGGCGCTTCCAGCTGGCCGGGCACCGGCCGATCGGACTGGTCGGTGGCGCGACGGGACTGATCGGGGATCCGAGTGGCAAGTCTGCCGAGCGGGTGCTCAACCCGCGCGAAGTGGTGGCCGGCTGGGCCGAGCGGTTCCGCGGTGAGCTGAGCCGGTTCCTTGACTTCGGACCGGGTCCGGCCAGCGCGTTGCTGGTCAGCAACCTGGACTGGACCGAGGGATTGTCGGCGCTGGATTTCCTGCGTGACGTCGGGAAGCACTTCCCGCTCAGCCAGATGCTTTCTAGGGAGGTGGTCAAGGCCAGGCTCGAGGCCGGTGGCATCACCTACACCGAATTCAGCTACCAGGTCCTGCAGGCGAACGACTACCTCGAGCTGCACCGGCGGTACGGCTGCGCGCTGCAGCTCGGCGGCAGCGATCAGTGGGGGAACCTGGTATCGGGCGTTGACCTGATCAGGAGGGTGACCGGTGACTCCGTGCACGCGCTGGCCACGCCGCTGATCACCAAGCCGGACGGGATCAAATACGGGAAGACCGAGGGCGACGCGGTCTGGCTGAGTTCGGACCTGATGAGCCCGTACGCGTTCTACCAGTTCTGGATCAACCGGAGCGATGCCGAGGTTCCGGGCCTGCTCCGGGTGTTCACGTTCCGCAGCCGCGAGGAGATCGAGGAGCTGGAGCGGGAGACGGCCGAGCGGCCCGCCGCGCGCACTGCCCAACGGGTGCTCGCCGATGACATCACCACGCTCGTGCACGGCCCCGAGGAACTCGCCCGGGTGGTGGCGGCCAGCCGGGCGCTCTTCGGCCAGGGAGACCTGCGGGCGCTCGATGAGAAGACCCTGGCGGCAGCGCTGGCCGAGGTGCCGTCGGTCACGCTGGAAGCCCGGGACGTGCGCGCCGGCGGCCTGCCCCCGGTCGCCGACCTGATGGCCGCCACCGGGATCGCGGCGAGCAAGTCCGCGGCCCGGCGGGCGATCGCCGAGGGCGGCGCCTACCTGAACAACGTGAGGGTGACCGCACAGGACGCGGTGCCGTCAGCGAACGACCTCCTGCACGGCAGGTTCCTCGTGCTCCGGCGCGGCAAGCGCACGGTGGGCGGGGTGGAGCTAACTGGTGGCTGACCCGGCTGCCGGTGGCTAACCGGCCGTGCGGCTCCGCGCGCCCCGCTGCCGCTCGCTGCCCTGTCCCGGGAACGTGATCATGACCTTGGTGCACACCCAAACGACAGCCAGGCCCTGATCACGAAGCTGCAGGGCCTCCGATCGCGTACGGCTCGTGACGCATGGGGCTGCTGTGCGCAGGGTGCCGATTTGACCGTGACCGCCTCGCTGCCTAGTGTTTCATCCTGCCCCAGGGACCACACCGGCCGTCGGCTGGTAGCCGGCCCGGGGCCGGCATACATGCCCTCGCACGTTGCGGCTGGTTAGACCTGGCCCGGGCAAGGGGTATGCTGGGGTGCAACAGCGAGCGAACGAGACCGTCAAGCCCAGTGAAACCGGTTGACGGAGCCCTAACTCGCTGGTAAGTTAGCAGGGTTGCCCCCGATTCAGGCGTAATGCCTTATGACGGTGCGCGTCCGCTCCTTGAGAACTCAACAGCGTGCTAAAAGCCAGTGCACAAGCACACAACCCCGTCAGTGGGGCTGAGCCGGCAACGGCCCATCACCTCACTACGGATGCCAAGATCGCCTGGAGAGCCGGCTCGCCGGCTTGACGGGCACTCTTTCATGTCAGCAGCCCGCCGGCCAGGCCGAAGCGCCGGGAAGGCGGTTGCGTATAGACATCAACGGAGAGTTTGATCCTGGCTCAGGACGAACGCTGGCGGCGTGCTTAACACATGCAAGTCGAGCGGAAAGGCCCTTCGGGGTACTCGAGCGGCGAACGGGTGAGTAACACGTGAGGAACCTGCCCCCAGCTCTGGGATAGCTCCGGGAAACCGGAATTAATACCGGATACGACCCTGACTGACATCAGTCAGGGTGGAAAGGATTTCCGGCTGAGGATGGACTCGCGGCCTATCAGCTAGTTGGTGGAGTAACGGCCCACCAAGGCGACGACGGGTAGCCGGCCTGAGAGGGCGACCGGCCACACTGGGACTGAGACACGGCCCAGACTCCTGCGGGAGGCAGCAGTGGGGAATATTGCGCAATGGGCGAAAGCCTGACGCAGCGACGCCGCGTGGGGGATGAAGGCCTTCGGGTTGTAAACCCCTTTCAGCAGGGACGAAGCGAGAGTGACGGTACCTGCAGAAGAAGCGCCGGCTAACTACGTGCCAGCAGCCGCGGTAACACGTAGGGCGCAAGCGTTGTCCGGAATTATTGGGCGTAAAGAGCTCGTAGGCGGTCTGTTACGTCTGCTGTGAAAACCCAGGGCTTAACCCTGGGCTTGCAGTGGATACGGGCAGACTAGAGGCAGGTAGGGGAGAATGGAATTCCCGGTGTAGCGGTGAAATGCGCAGATATCGGGAGGAACACCGGTGGCGAAGGCGGTTCTCTGGGCCTGACCTGACGCTGAGGAGCGAAAGCGTGGGGAGCGAACAGGATTAGATACCCTGGTAGTCCACGCTGTAAACGTTGGGCGCTAGGTGTGGGGTCCTTCCACGGATTCCGTGCCGCAGCTAACGCATTAAGCGCCCCGCCTGGGGAGTACGGCCGCAAGGCTAAAACTCAAAGGAATTGACGGGGGCCCGCACAAGCGGCGGAGCATGTTGCTTAATTCGACGCGACGCGAAGAACCTTACCAAGGTTTGACATGCAGGGAAAAGCCGTAGAGATACGGTGTCCGTAAGGGCCCTGCACAGGTGGTGCATGGCTGTCGTCAGCTCGTGTCGTGAGATGTTGGGTTAAGTCCCGCAACGAGCGCAACCCTC
>DASYQM010000506.1:0-3820 GCA_036005525.1 Streptosporangiaceae bacterium | reverse complement strand
TGCTTTGGCAAGCTCAAGCAGTTCAGAGCGGTGGCCACCCGCTATGACAAGCGCGGGCAGATCTACCGGGGCACCATCGACGTCGCCACGATCAGGATCTGGCTACGCGACCCCGTCCATGATCCAAGAAACAGGCCCTAGAAGGCGAGAAGTCCGCAAGACGGCGGTCTACGATCACGCTATGGGTCTCTTTCGCAGCGCCGTGGGTCACTTTCGCGGCAGGGCCAGCAAAGATCGCGAAGAGGCGGCGGCGGGGCTCCTAAAGGAGCAGGCCAGAACGGTCAAGGCACAGGCGGAGGTTACGCGCCGGGAAGTGAAGCTCGAGGCGCGTCCCAACCCGGACAACCCAGGATGGGGCCGGACCGTCGGCCAGGAAATCGGCAAGGCTCGCGAGGACTCCGCCAGCCAGGAATGAGACCGGGCCTGGCCGCCCCGGCCCGGCAGGTGTCCGCCCATCTCGGCCGCGCGCTCGCCGCCGCGGGCGCCGGCCCCCGGCACGTCGCGAAGATCACGATCTACGTCGCCGGTCACCGGCACGAATGCCTGCCGGCCCGGCGGACCTGCTGCTCCACAGGTCAGATGCGCTGCCGGTTGCACCGTGAGTGCCCGTGAATCACCGCTGGCGTCCGTGCTTACGGGCACGCGGCGGGCACGGCCTACCGCAGCGGTGGACGCAGGCCGAACGGAGGCTCATCGCCGCTTCGGGGTCGCCGTGGCCGGCACGGGGCCTGCCAGGACGCTGCCGAGTGCCCGGTGGAACAGCGCGCGCAGGTCCGGCTGACCGTCTCGCGCCTGCCACTCTTCGATGGCCACGAACAGGGCGGCGGCGATGGCGGCGGCCATGGCGCGGACCTCCAGGTCGTCGGGGCGGGCGCCGAGCCGGGCGGCGAGCAGCGCTGTCATCGCGGCCGCCCAGTCGGCCTGCTGCTGGCGCAGGCGCGGGTGCAGCGCCGGGGTGCGGAACGCGAGCTTGATCCGCTCGAGCAGACGCTCGCGATCCTGGTCGTAGAAGCCGGCCAGGCCGTCGACGATGCCGTGGCACAGCGCCTGCACGGCGGGCTCGTCGCCGGGCCGGGCGGCCACGAAGGCGGCGAGCGTGGGCTGGTAGTCCGCCCAGAAGACGACCTCCTCCTTGGCCGGGAAGTAGCGGAAGAAGGTGCGGGGGGCCACGTCCGCCGCTGCCGCGATCTCCTCGATGGTGGTCGCGGCGAAGCCCTTGTCGGCGAACAGCCGCAGCGCCTCAGCCTGGATCATCCGGCGGGTCCGGTCCTTCCTGCGGTCCCGCCGCGAGGCTGGCGGCTCGCCGGTAGCGGGGCGTGGGGTCTTCATAACAGTCACTCTATGTCAAGATGGCATCTATTGACAAAGTGACACTAACTGACATACCGTGACAGCTGGATGCGCGCCGGCCAAGAGGCAGCGGCGCTGGGCGACGACGCACGGCGGCCCAGGATCGGGCAGCTGGTGGAGGCGCCCCGCACCCGCGACCCGCAGCGGCCCGGCGCCCCTGGGCAGAGTGGGGGACACGCATGCTTGGAGAACATCTCATCCACCCGGTGTTGCTGGCGACTGATCTGGGCGCCGCCAGAGACTTCTACCACGGCCAGCTGGGCCTGGAGATCTTGAACGAGAGCGAAGCGGCCATCGTGTTCCGGTGCGGCGGCGGCACCCAGCTGGCGGTGACTAAGAGCAGCACGGGGACGGCGGACACGCAGACGCAGGCATCGTGGCTCGTCAAGGACGTCCGCGCCGAGGTCGCCGAGCTCCGGTCACGCGGTGTCAAGGTCGAGGAGTACGACCTGCCCGGTTTGAAGACCGAGGATGGCGTCGCCGACATCGGGTTCGCCTGGGCAGCGTTCATCGTCGACCCGGGCAAGAACGCGCTGGGCATCCTGCAGATCAAACAGTGACGGCAGCCAACGTGCCTTGCTGGCCAGCGATGGAGATGGTGGTGCCCGCGCGGCCGTGCTGGCCGCAGGCGGCGCCGGCCGATCAGGGGAAAGCGCATGGCAGATGACCTTGCCGAGGTGCACGGCCGCTGCGGGCGGCGGTTCGCGGCGCTGGTCGCGGGCGTGGGCCCGCACCAGTGGCATAACAACACTCCCTGCTCGCAGTGGGATGTGCGGACGCTGGTCCATCACCTGCTGTCCGAGCAGCGCTGGGTGCCGCCGATGTTCGAAGGCCTGACGATCGAGCAGGTCGGCGACCGGTTCGAGGGCGACCTCATGGGCGGCGGCGCCTCGGCATGGCCAGGATTGGTGGCCTCTGCGATGGACCAGGCACACGCGGTGGTGGCGCAGCCGGGCGCCCTGGAGCGGCCCGTGCACCTGTCCTTCGGCGACGCCTCCGGACGGGAGTACGTCATGCAACTGACCGCCGACCTCGCCATCCACGCCTGGGACCTGGCCCGGGCCACCGGGCAAAACGCCGCGCTCGACCCCGGCGCCGTCGCGCTGCTGCTGCCCTGGACCGAAGCGAGCGCCGGCTTGATCGCAGGATCGGGCATGTTCGGCCCGCCAATCGACGCTGGCCCCGGCGCACCGGACGACGTCCGCCTGCTGGGCCTGCTCGGCCGCAGAGCCTGACCGCCCGGAAAGGGGATCATCACAATGCCCGCGACCTGGCTGGGCCCCGATGGACGTGAAGCAGCTGCCGCCCTTTCCACGGCCACGCCTTCGCGGTGGTCTCGGTCTCGCAAAGCGATCGCCTCGGCCAGCAGGACTGCGTGGACCATCACGCTGATCCCGCAGGGGGCCATATCCGCGATCCGCGGACTTCTCGTCACCGCCGTCATCATGGCCACAGGGATCGTCGCAGTGGCCCCCGCTGGCGCGAGTGCCTCGGTTACTCTCGACGGCTCGTTCTCCACCGTGATCGTCAAGCCGGACTTTACGGGCCACTGTCCTTCCGGGGTGGTGACCGACGGCGAGTGCGGCACCATGCAACTGACCGGGCTCGGAGCGGCCGACTGGACATACGCCTTCGGCCCGGCCTTCGAGCCGGATGGCCGCTGCTTCGACGTGGACGGCACCCTGACGATCACACTGCAGTCCGACGGGAGCACCGTCTCCGGCCCGCTGACCGGCCTCTTCTGCCCCCGCGAGTCAGACACTGCGCACCAGCATGTCGCGACCATCTCGTACGGCGGCCCCTTCGTGGAGGACGACAGCATCGCGTTCACCGACGGCACCGGCCAGTTTGCCGGGCTCTCTGGCACCGCGGACTTCCACACGTTCTCCGCCGGCGCCCGCTTCACCGGGACGCTGACAGGCACCCTCAGCGGCTGACCGCCGGTCACCGTGCGCATCCACCGCCGACGCTGAGCCGGCCAGGCTCGGTCATGGGCACGCCGTGACTGCTGTGCTCAGTTAACGGCCCGGCTTGCAAAACAGATCCATTACATGCCGACAGGTTAGGGCTCGGGCCTGGGCGCCTTCCCCCGTCCCCTGACAGGCGCCGGAACCAGACGAGCGGGCGGCGAGTCCAGAGGCGGCGCATGCCGATCGCGCAGCGACGCGACCGCGGGGAGCGCTCTTGACGCGCCGCCTGCGAGCTGGACAAACGGGAGCGGGGGACGGGCTATCGCACCGGGCTGGGCGCCGGATCCACCTGACCTGATCTTGCGGCACCGCCGAGGCCTGGGGTCGGCGCGCGCCCGCCGGGCCTTCTCAAGGCTGAGGCCGGGCGCTAGTGCCGGCCCGCGGCGCGCGCAGCGCGCCACCAATGGCGCAATTCGACTGTGTAGCGCGGTGTGTTGTTGTCGAGTCCCGGCTGATGCTTGACGAATCCATCCCAGAAGACCTTTGACGCGTTGGCCTTC
>DASYQM010000505.1:0-7741 GCA_036005525.1 Streptosporangiaceae bacterium | reverse complement strand
GGACCCCTCAGCAGGCTCCCAGCGTCAGACTTAATCACGGGCTTCGCAGCACCAAAGAGCACCGACGTCGGCGGGCAGCCACCCCGATTTTCACGCCCGCAGGACGTCCACCGCAGGGACACGAGTGGCTTAATCCGCGGGCTCGGGGTCCGAGCGCGGCCCCACCTACGAAACATAGCTTGTCGATCTTGATTCGTGGGACGAGTGCTTCGTCCTACGAAACAGCGCCCACCATGCCTGCAGGTAAGCCGTTCGACCACGCAGAGCGACTGCCAGTCCTGAGCCACCGGCAACAAGTTGCCGATTCGGCGCGGCTAGAAACCATGCCGACGAGACGTCGGCCACGAGCAGATCACTCTAATATGCGCCCGCGAGCTACAGCACTGCGATGCTCTGTTCGGCGCGCATAACGGCGGCAGTGTGCGCGCCGAAGGGTATGAGGTGCATTGGCGTCCCGGGTGGCCAGCTTGCCGCAGGTAACAGGGTGCGGCTGTGGGCCGTGAACCCGGGCCATCTGGTGGCCTGTGGCCGGCGGATCGTTGGATCCCGGTCACGGGCCGCTTCCGCGTTCGGGATAAGCCGGCGCGAAATGCTGGGGGAACGCCAGGTTGCGGCACCGCTGATGGCGCCGCGCGCCGCACACAGGGCATTCAGCCCGGCTCACCGCCGGTTCCAGCCGGGCCAGGGTGTCGGTGTCCAGCTTGCGGGGGTCGGGCTGGGCGGGAAGCCGCAGCGGCCGTTGCAGCGCCAGTTCGGACACGAAACGCTTGTACCAGGGTTCGCATTCATCGCACGGCAGCCTCGCGCCCAGGCCAGCACGGTGCTGTGCGGCGGTAGCGCCGGCGGCAGGTTGCCCGATGCGGTCATGCCTCCACGGTAGGGCAGCGGTTCCCCCGGTTGGTGCTGCGAGATGACCTAGCAGGAGCGGTGTCGCGCGCGCGTCCCGGGGCGTGCACCTCGACGCGAGCAACGCGGGGCCTCCCAGGACCCGCGCCGGCCGGGGTGGCCCGGCTGATAGCGGCCCCCGCGTAATGCATGAGATCATCCCGGACTGTGCACAAAGACCTGCGGGAATCCCCCGAGTACGCTGCGGTCGCCGAGCATCTGAGGCGGCTGCACGAGCCGGCTTTCGGCAGGCCGCACCATGTCACCGACCTCGTCACGGCGACCGACGCCAGCCGCATCGTGGTGACTGGATCGGTCTATGACGAACTCGACGGGCTGCCACGCACCGCCCTGTACGAGGTGTGGGGCGGCGCGCTGCGCGCGCTGACTTCCGGTGGCGGGTCAGCCAAGGCCGCCCGGTTCGCGCCGGACGGGTCATCGCTGGCCTTCCTGTCCGACCGGGCCAAGGCTGAGGTGTTCCAGCTCTACCTGCTGGCCGACGGGCAGCTCGGCGAGGCCCGGCCAGCGCCTGCTGTCCCCGGCACGGTCGAGTATCTCGCGTGGTCACCGGACGGCACCCGGATCCTGCTGGGGGTCGCCGGGCTCGGAGCGGAGATGGCTGACGCGCAGGGATCGGGGACGGTCGGCTCGGGCGAGTCCGGGTTGCCGTCCTGGTATCCGGAGGTCGAGGCTGGGACGCCGGAGGATGCCTGGCGCGGCCTGTGGCTCTACACGCCGGCCTCCGGCGAGCTCGCCAGTGTCTCGCCGGAGGGGCTGAACGTCTGGGAGGCGGCTTGGTCCGGCTCCGGGCATGTGCTGGCAATCACCAGCGAACGGCCCAGCGAGAACGACTGGTACTGCGCGGTGCTCAGCCGGCTCGACATCTCGACGGGTGAGGTGACCGAACTGGTCCGCAGTGACGTCCAGCTCGGGCTGCCTGCCGGGACGTCCGACGGCAGGCGGGCCGCCGTGGTCGAGGCCGTGTGCAGCGACCGGTGGATCGTGGCGGGTGAGCTTATCCTGCTGGACCTGGTGGCCGGCACCAGGTGCGCTGTGAACACCGCCGGGGCAGATGTGACCGCGGTCCAGTGGATCGACGGAACGCGGCTCGGCTACATCGGCCAGCGCCATCTGGACAGCGTGGCCGGGATCGCCGATGCCGGGGAGGGGCCCCTGCCGGAGACGATCACCGCCAAGGAACTGGTCGCGTCCGCGCAGTCGTGGGCGAGCTGGTTCTACCCGGGCGGCGCCTTCACGTCCGACGGCCGGGTCGTCGTGGTCCGGGACGACTACGACCTTCCGCAGGAGATCGCGGTCGTTGGCATGGGCACCGACCAGGTGCTGGCCTCCCTGGCCCATGCCGGCACCGACTACATCCGATCGGTCGCGGGCTCGGCGGCGGACGTCAGCTGGAGCGCACCCGACGGGACACCGATCGAAGGAGTCCTGTGCACACCTGGCGGAGCCGGGCCGTTCCCGCTGGTCTTGCATGTCCACGGCGGGCCGATCGGGGCCTACCAGCGGAGCTGGACGATGCGTGACCACGCGGTACCCCTGCTGGTCTCCCGGGGATATGCCGTCCTGCTCCCGAACCCGCGCGGTAGCTCCGGGCGGGGTCAGGAGTTCGCCGCCGCGGTTGTCGGCGACATGGGCGGCGCGGACACCCACGACTACCTGTCCGGAATCGACGCAATGATCGAGCGCGGGATCGCCGATCCGGCGCGGATCGGCACGATGGGCGTCAGCTACGGCGGGTTCATGTCCGCTTGGCTGGTGACCCAGGACCAGAGGTTCAAGGCCGCCGTGGCCGGCTCGCCGGTGACTGAGTGGTGCAGCTTCACCTTCACGACCAACATCCCCCGCTGGGGACTGTGGTTCCTGGACAACGCCGATCCCGAGGAAACCGGCAACCAGGTGCACACACGCAGTCCCGTTATGCACGCGAGCAAGGCCAGGACGCCGACCCTGCTCACGGCGGGCGCGAAGGACCGGTGCACGCCGGCCGGCCAGGCAAGGGAGTTCTACCAGGCACTGATCAGTCGTGGCGTCGACTCGGAACTGGTGATCTACCCCGGGGAAGGACACGGCGTCAGCCGGTTCCCGGCCGTCACTGATTACCTGACCCGGCTTGTGACCTGGTTCGAGAGGTACATGCCGGCGTGATCTCGTGCCACGCGCGCGCCGGATGCCTGTTCAGGCACGGCCCCGACGCCGACCCGGAGGACCTCATAACGGCTCAGGCGGGTACTTGCGCACTGGACGTCAACCAGCGCGAGTTACCGAGTGTGACTCGGTTCCCAGCGCGACGCCGCGCGGCGCTGCCGAGTATGCGTCGGCCAAGTACTGCGATCGAAGATGCGGCTCCTGCGCGCGGATCGCCCCCGGTTCTGCGCGGGAGCGGGCCGGAGTACCGTGGCGTTGCGCCGGTTTGGGTGACGCCGATTGGCGCGGGGCTCGGTCACCTGTCCGGGGACTGGCGGCGTCCGGTACGGTCGGCAGATCGGCCCGCTCAGCGCGGGTCCGATGCGGTCGGCGGGATAATGCCAGCACGGCGGAGGCATTTCGTGACGTCGGATCACGTCGGCATCGGAATCGTGGGCAGCGGTTTCATCGCCGGAGCGCATGCGGAGGCTTTCGCGCGGCTGCCCCGTGCCACCCTGCGCGCTGTGGCCTCGCGGTCGGCGGGCAGGGCAGCGGAGTTCGCCGGGCGCTGGGGGATTCCCACCTGGCTCACCGATTTCCGCGAGCTAGTCGGCCGACCCGAGGTCGACGTGGTGTGCATCGCGGCGCCGAACGCGCTGCACCGAGACATCGCCGTCGCCGCGGCCCAGGCCGGCAAGCACGTCATCTGCGAGAAACCGCTCGCCCGGACGCTGCGCGAGGCCGACGAAATGATCAGCGCGTGCGCCGCCGCTGGGGTGCTGCTGATGTATGCGGAGGAGATCTGCTTCGCGCCAAAGTACGTCCGCGCGAAGGAACTCGCTGACGAGGGCGCGCTCGGGGAGGTGTACCTGGTCCGGCAGACCGAGCAGCATTACGGCCCGCACTCAGACTGGTTCTGGGACCCGGAGCAGTCCGGTGGCGGCGTGCTGATGGACATGGGCTGCCACGGCATCGAGTTCGCGCGGTGGGTGCTGGGCAAGCCCGCTGCCCGCACGGTGGCGGCGGAGGCGGGCACGTTCGTGCACGGCGGACGGACGCGGGCGGAGGACCACGCGATCGTGACGATCCGCTTTGACGGCAACCGCGTGGGCCTGATCGAGGCGAGCTGGGCAAAGCCGGGCGGCATGGACGACCGTGCCGAGATCGTGGGAAGCCGGGGAATCACCTATGCCGACCTGATGCGCGGCCCGTCCCTGTCGACGTACAGCGATGTCGGCTACGGATATGCCGTCGAGAAGGCACCCGATACCCGCGGCTGGACGTTCACCATGTTCGACGAGCTGTGGCACTCCGGCATTCCGCAGGAGATGGATCACTTCGTCAGCTGCGTCCTCGACGCGGCGATGCCGCAGGAGACCGGTGCGGACGGCCGGGCGGTACTCGAGCTGATCTACGCGGCCTACCGGGCCGCGCGCATTGGTCGGGTGGAACTTCCGCTGGAACTCAGCGAGCAGGAGGCCGCGCAGCCGCCGTTCGCCCTTTGGTGACAACTCGTCAGCAGACCAATGATCCGTGTCCTCACCGGCCCGCGGCGGCCACGCAGAACGCGCAGATCGGGGTGGCCACCAGCTTGATCGCACTCCAGCCGACGTCCGTGCAGATCGGCGGGTCGGCGCGTTCTCTCTGGCCTTCTCCATCACTCAGCATGATGCCGTCTATCGACATAGTCCGATACCGACCATGGACTCGATGCGGCATGGCTGGTCTGGAGGTCGCCGTCGGGCGAGGTGCCTGTCGATGCGGAGGACGAACGGCCCGGCCGCCGCTGGCTAGATTCCGCCTGACCTGGCGCGTCCTATGTGGCAATTGGGGACGTTCCTGTGCGGTGGATGAGCCGGATGTTGTTTAGTCAGCTGCTGCGGCCTGCTCGCCGCTGAAGCATTCCGGCAAAGATCGTGGGATCGGTGTGCGGGATCGGCGGGGCTGGTGTCAGCTCTGCTTGTGGAGCGTGGCGACTGTGATGTGCGGCCAGCTGATGCCGTTGAAGTTCAGCAGCACGAGCTGGGAGTACTGCAGCCGGCGGGGTTCGGTGTCTGCCTGGAGGGTCTCCAGCCAGAAGGTGGCGGTGACGTGCGCTGCGTTCGCGTTCGAGTGGGTGGTGCCTTTCAGAAAGGCGATGTTCGCGGTCCCGCCGCCCGGGAGCGAGGCGTCGCGGGATGACACGTGCAGCGTGGTCGTGGCGGTGATCTGCGGTGAGGGCGCCGCGCGCAGGACGGTATTGGGGTTGTTGACCATTTGCTGGGTGATGCCAGTGAGCCCGGCGCCGCTGGTCCGGAACTGGGTGGGTGTGCTCAGGTTCTGCTCGGGGAAGTTGATCGTCTGGGCTGGGTGGCCGAGCGGGAACGGTTTGATGCTGACGTTCGGGATGGAGGGGGCGCCGTTCGAGGTGTGGGCGGTGCCCTGGAGCAAGATCGTGGTGCCGTGCGGGATGGATGCCAGGCGCGCCACGGTGCGGGGCTCGCGGGGATCGCTGGTCTGCGGGACCGTGACCCACAGGCCGGGCTCGAAGTGCTGGTTGGTGTTCGTGTTTGCGTCGGAGATCTGCTGCAGGTAGTTCAGGCCGGCCAGGCTGATGTTGGGCTGCAGCAGGCCACGGTTGGGTATCTTCTTCAGGGCCGGGCCGAAGTCGAGCTGCTCCCTGGTCACGTTGAGCTCCAGGAAGCGGTCCTGCCCGGTCGGCTGGAGCGGGTGGGGCCGCCAGATGACGTTGAAACCCTGGCCGCTCCAGTTCCCGGCGAGCCCGGCCAGCGGGCCCAGCGGATCCGCCGCCGCGGTGGGCGCAGCTGGTTCCCCGGCTGCGGCCGGCGCCGCCGGTTCTTCGATTGGCGGCAGCGGCCCGAAAACAAAATCTGCGGCCGATTCCATGATCCCCCCCCTCGACTGAACTGGAACCTGAAACAGTGACCGTGCGTGTCAAAGCCGGCACTTCGGCGCGGCAACTCATCAGCTTAGGGCCGTCCAGGCTCATCGCGCAGCGGTGAGCACGCGACCGCAGCCGGCAGCGCGCCAGAGACCAAGGACCCGCCGGGCGGACTTACGGCCCGCCGCGACTGCGCGGGGGTTCGGCGGGTGATCCGCTCCACTGCTGGCGCCAGCCGAAAGTGCGACCCGGTCGGCGGCCTTCGGGCGCCACAGCGGGTGCTGCCAGCGGGGGTGGGTCATCGTGCCCTGCGGTGGTGGTGCCAGTAGTCGAGGGTCACAGACAGGTCACAGTTCGCCTGGCGCAGTGTGAGGCTGGAGCGGGGCAGCGGCGTGTTGGGGTTGCTCGACGGCGACGCCCACTGGACGGCGACGACCTTGTGGCCGTGCAGGCGGGTGCCGAGCAGGTTGTCTGCCTGCGTCCTGGACAGTGACCAGTCGGCCAGCCACAGCCGGACGTGGCGGTGATACAGGGCGCCGGGGCCTGCCGCGTCCAGGGCGGCGGCGATGGCGGGGAATGTGGAGCGGTTGGTGTACACGTCGGAAAAGCGCTTGCCTGCGGCGTGGCGGGTCCTGACCCAGTGGGCTACCTGGCCGGGTGTGGCTGCCCCCCGCTCCACGTCCAGCACGTCGCTGCCGAGTGGGTCCCGGCCGCCGAAAGACTGGTCGATGCGGACCAGGCCGGTATGGCGCGGGCTGAAACGGTCCCAGTCCGCCCGCCGCCATCTGATGTCCGCTGACCCGGTGACATACCCGGCGACCTTGCGGGTGCCGGCCGGGATGTTATGGCAGGTGGCATGGATGCTGTCGATCATGTTGGTGCTCATGGCCATCCAGGTTCTACCTGCCAATCCTGCGGGCACATGAGGTTGACGAACTTGAGACGGAAACTGTTGTGGCGCCACGCCCCTATGCAGTAGCCGCAGGCCACTGCTGGCGCGGTAACCGGTGTCCAGATCCGGTGTACCAGTGCTTTCCCTGGCGGCAACCGGGCCGGTGGGCCGTTCACACTGCTGGCCTTGACGGCACGTCAAGGAGGCTGGTGGTGCGCCGCCGAACTCCTCAGCGGCTGCGATCTTGTGCCCGGTCGGCCAGATTCACGGCGCGCAGGGCTCGGTCGATGCGGCCGCCGGCGTCGGGCACCTCGTACAGGTCAGCGAAGCATCTGAGGTTCTCGGCCACGCTCAGGCGCAGGTAAAGCCCCGGAGACTCGGGCATGACCGCGTTCCGGCGGCGGATCTACACTCCGTTCTCGGTGTGAGCGAGGTTCCGGCGACCGTTGCCGAGCCCGAGGTCGGCGCGATCAGGGTGCTTAGGGTTCGCACCGTGGTTGTCTTCCCGGCGCCGTTCGGCCCGAGGAAGCCGAATACCTCGCCGTAGCCGATCTCGAAGGACACGTCGCTGAACGCCACCCGGTCGCCGAAGCGCTTGCTGAGGCCGTGGGCGAACAGCGCCGGCCGCGGCTGTCCGCGCGCGATGCCGGCGTCCGCTGTGCTGTCGCGAAGCCGCCCGTGCTGGTGCGGGCGGCAGGCTGGTGCTGTCCAGGCGCCGCAGCCGGCGTCTCGGTCTGACCGGAGCCCTTTTCCGCTCACCCCAGCGACCGCTGGCACGCCTCATCGGGCTGGGGCGAAGCCCCGCTAGTACTCGTCGTGGCGGCGAATCCAGAACTCGTCAGAGTCGCTCTCGTTGCGTCCCTTGGGCGCGCGGTCGAGCAGCGGGTAGAAGCCCATCATGATCTCGACGCCGCGGGCGTAGGCCGAGTAGGTCTGGTAGA
>DASYQM010000504.1:0-1501 GCA_036005525.1 Streptosporangiaceae bacterium | reverse complement strand
GGTGACGCTGCCGCGCCGGGTGGGTCCCTCCGGGCCCGCGGGCCAGCGGTTCTTTGGCTGGGGTAGCTCGTTCGGCAACGGGAAGCTGTGGGTGGGCGGGCTGTGGCCGCACGGCGTGATCGCGGCGGGCGCGGGTTTTGTCGACCGTCGTGGCCGGGTGGGCATGAAGTTCGGCTGGTGGCGCATGGTGCCCGGCCGCCTGCACATCACCGGCCGGCGGCTCGACGCGCCGGCTCCGCCGCTGCGAGCCGATGTCCCGGCCGGGTACGGCGCGGCCGGCTTTCAGCCAAGCGGGGTGACCTTCCCCACCGAGGGGTGCTGGGAAGTGACCGGAACGGTCCACCGGGCCTCCCTCACGTTCGTGACCTTCGTGATCAAGAAGGGGAGAACGAGCGGGTAGGGCTGTCCGTGCGGTGCGCTTCCCGCTCACCCCCGCGGAGACCCCACCGGCGGCCAGTGGACTCCGCTGGATACCGGGCACGATGAGCTGGGAAGGGGATCACCGAGGAGTTTGAGCCAAGTGACATCGAGCCTTACCGAGCCGTGCCCGGTCGATGCGGTGGCCGGCGTGCTGGCGGCGTTCGCCCGGGCGCCGCTGGCGGCGCTGGGGGAGGCGCACTGGCTCGCCGAACAGGCCGAGTTCGTTGCCCGGCTGATCGCACATCCCGCCTTCCCCGCGGTGGCCGGTGACATCGTGGTCGAGTTCGGCAACGCGCGCTACCAGGACCTGGCCGACGCCTTCGCCGGCGGAGAACCGGCCGACGGCCGCGTCCTGCCACGTGTCTGGCAGCAGGCCGGCGGGCCGGGGCAGGCGTTCACCTCACCCATCTACCGCGAGTTCTTCCACACCGTCCGGGCCATCAATGCCTGCCGCCCGCCGGGCCAGCGCATCCGGGTGCTGCTGGGTGACCCCCCCGATTGGCACCTGCGCTGCCGCTCCCCGGACACCTGGGCCCTGCGCAATCCGCGCGACGCCCACTTCGCCCAGGTGACCGGGCGGCACGTCCTGGCCCGCGGCCGGCGCGCCCTGCTCCTGGCGGGCGCCGGCCATTTCTGCCGCCGCTCCGACTCCGCCGCCGCGGAAGGCAACGCGGTGCAGCGGCTCGAGCACGCCCACCCCGGCAGCACCTACGTCATCGTCCCCCACTTCGTCTTCCCCCACGTGCTGGCCGCCCGGCGGCCGCAGGTGCATGCCCTGGAGGCCCGGCTGGCCTCCTGGCACGCCCCCGCGCTGGCCCCGGTGGCCGGGACCTGGCTGGCACGAACCGATGCCCTGCTGTACTTCAGCGACACCGCCCGCGTGATCAACCCCGACGGGACCACCACGCCCACCCCGGTTCCCTACCTCGGCCCAGATGGCCAGGTGCTGGACAAGATCCGCCTCGGCGACATGGTGGATGCCCTGCTGTACCTGGGACCGCACGACAGCCTGACACTGATCCCGCCACCTGCGAACACGGCACCCACGACAAATGAGAAGACCCGGTGACGACAGCCCAGG
>DASYQM010000503.1:0-22943 GCA_036005525.1 Streptosporangiaceae bacterium | reverse complement strand
GGCGACAGCCAGACCGAAGCGATGCGCATGCTCCGGCGCCGGCTCTCCGACGAGGTATTCCGCCGTCTTCTCGCGGACGAGAACGCCGCAACGGTGACCTCCGATGGTGCAATTCCGGTTGCCGCTTGACATAGGAGCAAGCCGGATATGGCGGAGTTTGCGGCGGAGATGTGGCGGCAGGTCCGTCCCGGCGGCGTGCTGGCGATCACCACGTGGGGGCCGGGCCTGTTCGAGCCGGCCAACAGCCATTTCTGGGAATGCGTCCGCGAGATCGAGCCGTCGCTGTTCAAGGCGTTCAACCCGTGGGATGAAATCACCACCCCACGGGCCCTTGCCAGCCTGTTCTCGCGCGCCGGTGTGGCGCGCCCAGCCGTCGTGGTCGCCCCCGGCGAGCACCACCTCGACCGCCCGGACAGCTTCTGGGACATCGTGCTCGGGTCGGGGTACCGGGCCACCGTCGACGCCCTCAGCCAGAAGCAACGCGACCGTCTGCACGAACGCCTGCTGAGCGAGCTCCGGTCGCGCGACGTCACGGCCCTGCGGACGGACGTCGTCTTCGGGACGGCGCGCCGGCCGGGATAGTGCCTAGCGTTCCGGTTCGCCCTGGCGGGCGGGCCTGGTGCCGATGACGATGGTGGCGTTCAGCCGACCGGAGCGGGCCACTCGCGGTACCAGCCCGCCGCGGGCAGCGGCCGCGACGGCGCGCGGCGCCTGGCGCTCGCTCGTTTCGAACAGCAGGTGACCGCCTGGTGCCAGCCATCCCGGCGCCGCGGCGGTCACGCGCCGCAGCACGTCGAGCCCGTCAGCGCCGCCGTCGAGCGCCACCCGGGGCTCGTGGTCGCGCGCCTCCGGGGGCAGCAGCCCGACCTCGTCGCTGGGAACGTACGGGACGTTGGCGGCCAGGACGTCGACGTGGCCCCGTAGTCTGGCGGGCAGCGGCCCGTACAGGTCACCCTGGTAGACCCGGCCTCCTGCGGGCGCGACGTTGCGGCGGGCGCACCGGACCGCGGCGGGGTCGACGTCGACCGCGTACAGCTCGACCCGGCCCAGGGCGGCGGCAACAGCGGCACCCACCGCGCCCGAGCCGCAGCACAAGTCGACGATCACGGCCGGCGGCCGGGCTGGGGCTCCGGCGGTGGGGCCGGCCGCATGCCGGACGAGGGCGGCGGCCCGGCGGACCAGGAACTCGGTGCGGCGGCGCGGTATGAAGACGCCGGGGTCTACGGCTATCCGCAGGCCGCAGAACTCCGCCCAGCCGAGGATGTGCTCGAGGGGCTGGCCGGCGGCACGCCGGTCCACCATAGCGGCAAGGCCGGCCGGTGTCCGAGCCGCGGACATGAGCAGCCGCGCCTCGTCATCGGCGAAAACACAGCCCGCTGCCCGCAGCCTAGTGACGATGGCCGACCGAGCGTGAGCTGATGGGGAAGCTGACATGAGGCGCCTTTCGGGATGCCACTGTAGCCGCGCCGTCAGGCGGGCCGGGTCCCGCCGGACGGGAGGTCAAGATCGGCCATGCGTTGAGCGCTCAGCGGTGAGCTAATAGTGTGCGGTCATGTCCCGTGGCTGGCCTGCGCGCTCATACGAGGACTGGCGGGCTACCTGCGACACGCTGCACGCCCATACCCAGGTACTCGGCAAGCTGGCGGCGAGGCTCGCCCCGCCCGAGCCACAGCTTCAGCACGCGGCGCTGCGGCTGACCGCGCGTGGCTGGGAGACCGCCCCGCTGCCCGCGCCCAACGGCAGCGGATCACTGGTCGTCGCCCTCGATCTGCATCGCCATGAGGCGCTCGTCGAGCACAGCGCCGGCCGGGTCCGGCGCATCGCGCTCACTCCCCACCGGGCGGCCGGCGAGGTGACGCGCGAGGTGCTGACGGCGGTGCGCGACGCTGGCGGGGACGTGAGCATCAACCCGGCGCCGCAGGAGGTGCCGTGGGACACTCCGCTCGACACCGACAACGAGCACGCGCACTACGATCCCGGCGAGGTCGGTGACTACTTCGCGATGGCGACCCGGGCCGCGCTGGTGCTGGCCGAGTACCGCGCGCCGTTCCGCGGGCGGTCCACGCCGGTGAACGCGTGGTGGGGCTCCTTCGACCTGGCGGTGAGCCTGTTCTCGGGCCTGCCAGCCGACCCCCCTTCGAGGGATTTCATCATGCGCAACTCGATGGACGCGCAGGACGTGGCCGTCGGCTGGTGGCCGGGCGACGCACGCTACGGCAAGGCGGCGTTCTACTCCTACGCGCACCCGGCGCCGGAAGGCTTCGAGAACGCGACCCTCTCCCCTCCGGCCGCACGCTGGGACGACTCGCAGCGGCTGTTCGTGCTGGACCGGGACGACGTCATCGCCGCCCCGGATCCGCATGCTGTGGCGCTGGAGTTCGCCCGCTCGGCGTTCCGCCACGCGTGCGCCGTGTGCGCATGGGATCCGGAACTCGCCGCGACCGCCGACAGCAGACCGCCGCCCGTCGTTTGAGAACGGCGTCAGTCCTTGCGGCCGGTCAGAGCCAGGCTGGCGCCGATGCCGATCATGACCAGGCCACCGGCCCCCCCCACCAGCTCCAGCCGCCGCGGCGAGCGGGCAAGCCACGTCCGGGCTGTCCCGGCCGCTAGCGCCCAGGTGCTGTCGCACAGCACCGCGATGGCGGCGAACACGGTTCCGAGCAGCAGCATCTGCAGCGGGACGTGACCGGCGGACGGGTTGACGAACTGCGGCAGCACGGCGGCGAAGAAAACGATCGCCTTCGGGTTGCTCACCCCGACTGCGAAGCCGTCCCGCAGCATCGCCCCGATGCTCTTCTGGCCCGCTTCGGAGTGGAGCGCGGTGCCCAGCGAGCGACGGTGGCGGATCGCCTGCACGCCCAGGAAGACCAGGTACACGGCGCCAGCCAGCTTGATGACGGTGAACACGGCCACCGAGCGTTCCACGACCGCCCCGACGCCCAGCGCCACCGCCGCGACCTGTGTGTAGACCCCGATCTGGCCGCCCAGGGCGGAGGCTACCCCGGCTGCCCGGCCCAGCATCAGGGAGCGGCTGATCACGAAGAGCACGTTCGGCCCGGGAACCACGATCAGCACGAAAGACATCAGCGCGAAGGCGAGCAGATGGCCGGTGGGAAGCATGCCCGCAGCCTATCCGGGCCCGGCCGGGCGGCCTCCCGCCGGTGGATGTGCTGTGCTGCCCGGGCAGCAGGACTGACCAGGAGTAGAGCCAGCCATGCTGGCGGGCGTCACGAAGCAAAGCGATCAGTTCGCCCCGTTGTGCCTGCTCGACCCCATAAAGGTCGAGTAAAGTACGGAGCGTCCTGGTCTGGGGCCTCACCCGGGCGTGCTCTATCCGGCAAAGGGTGGCCACGTTGATCCCGGTTCGCTCGGCGATCTCGTCCCGTGTCAACCCGGACGACGCGCGCAAGGACCGGAGCTCCGCCGCCAGACGGCGGAGCCCGACGGTTGGTGTCTGGCGGTCGCCTGGCATCGCTTTGCTTCCCAAGTTAGTTGCCGATGCGAATGCGTCATTGCATGTTCGTGCTAACACGGGCACTGTTGGCTGAGACACCGTTGCGCACGGGCCTTCCCGGAGGCGCCGGACTTGGCCGGCCGGCCGGCTGCGGACCACCCCCGCCGCGTTGGACGAGGAGGACGCGCCACTGATGGCGACGGGACAAGGACTCGGCACTTCCGCCGCGTATGCCCTCGACCCAGAGCGGACGCCGCACACCTACCTAGAACTGGGGGCGCTGCCGACCGCCGTGCCCTGCGCGCGCCTGCACGTCAAGCACGTGCTGCGGGAATGGGAGATGCCAGGGCTGGCCGACACCGTGGAACTGGTCGTGGCTGAGCTGGTCACCAACGCGATGCAGGCATCGGCCGGCCTGACCAGCAGCCAGTTCGCCGGACGCTGGGCCCCCGGGCTCCCGCCGGTGCGGCTGTGGCTCGCCTCCGACGGCCGGCACGCCGTGGTCCAGGTCTGGGATGCCAATGACAAGCTCCCGGTCCGCGAGACCGTTCCGCTCGACGCCGAGACCGGGCGGGGCCTGCTGCTCGTCGAGTCCCTTGCCGATGAGTGGGGGTCATACACGCCGGAAGCCTCCAGCGGCAAGGTGGTCTGGGCAGTGATCAGCGAACGGCACCTAAATCCAGTGTGACCTGCTTGAACCGGCGCGCACCGGTCCTGTAACCGATCCCTCTGCCAGGCCGCAACCGATCCCGCTATCCGGAATGGCGGTTGAGGAACGCCAGCGTCCGGCCATTGAACTCGGCAACGTCCTCGTAGATAGGGGCGTGTGCGCAGCTGTCGAAGATGGTGAGCTCCGAGCCCCGTATCCCTTCGGCGAGCGGTTCGGCGAAGCGGGTCGAGCAAACGGCGTCGTGGCGGCCGAACGTGATGAGAGTCGGCGCCTGGATCAGCCCCAGAACGCCGTGGGCGTCATGGGCCAGCACCGCCTCCGACTGACGCAGGAAGGCGTCCACCGGCGGCATCGGGCGGCCGCGCACGAAATCAGCCAGCGAGTCGATGTACTCGGGCCGCTCCGCGTAAAGCTCCGGGGTGAAGCACCACGGGAAGATCCCCTTGATCACCATGTCGGTGACGCTGTCCAGCGCCTGCGCCATGATCCGCCAGCCTTCGACTATCACGCGCAGGAAGGGGTCGGTGGCGGGCCAGGCGCTGTGCAACGACAGCGACTTCACCCGGTCCGGATGCTTGGCGGCCAGCCACATGCCGGTCGCCGCGCCGAGGGACAGGCCGGCGACGTGGGCACGGTCCAGGTTGGCCGCCTGCATGAACGCGGCGATGTCGTCGGCGAGCAGTTCGGTGGTGTAGGCGCCCTCCGGCTTGCTGCAGAGGCCGGCCCCGCGCAGATCCACGGTGAAACAGGTGAAGTGCTTCGCGTACTCCGCCACCTGGAACGCGTAGCACGCCTGGTCAGCCGCGAGGTATGGGATCAGCACCAAGGGCTCGCCGTCGCCTTGCACTTCGTAGTAGATGTCGATGCCGTTCGCCTGGACGGTTGGCATGGGGATCCTCCGCTCGAACTCGTTTGCCGCCGATAAGCCAGCGATCCGATGGTGCCACTATTCGCCCAGGCGACGGCCATGGCCAGATTGGACCGATTACTGTGGCCGGGCGCCATCCGGAGCTAGCGGCCGCGGCGGCCGGGGCTAGCGGCGGTCCGTCCACTGCGGCCCGGTCACCGCCCAGCGGGCATCCCACGCGGCGAGTCTCCGCCGGTCCAGCACCCATCGCGCGAGGAACCCGAGCACGGCGAGCACGACAGCGACGGCACCGGCGGCCAGCGACGCCGCCAGAACTATCCCATCGACCACGTCGCTCGGCTGCACCAGGGAAGAAACCGGCCGCCCCGAGCGGTCGATCCACACCGGCACCGTGCTGCCCGCGACGGCGTTCGCGGGCGCGTGGACCTCGCCGGTTCGCGAGGTCCCATCCGGCGCCGTCCACCGCGCCGGCACCAGAGGCTGTAGCGCTACCTCGAACATGGGATTGACCGATGCCGGCGCTTTCCGGAGCAGGACCGCGGTCACGCGGTGCCAGCCCGCCTGGGCACGCTGGGCACGAAGGCCGTTCACGGCCGCCGCCTGGCCGGCCGTGAACGCGGCCAGTGGGGCGCCGCACAGGAAAGTGGCGATCAGGAGGACCATCACGGCCGCTTCCACCCGGTCAGCGGTACGCCGCAGCGGATTGCCGTCCGGGCGCCACCTGCGCACCAGCACGCGCAGCCGTCCGCCCCTCGTTCTCCATCGCCGCATTCGCGGTGTCCTCCCAGCTGTGAGGCTCAACAGGTCCCGCAGGCCCTCCGGTTTCCCGCTGCTGCCTCAAGCTCCCCGATGTAAGCTCCCCCGGTGCGGGCAGTCTACGAGGTGGGCGGGACTGGGAAGCACAGGCAGTCCGCCATGGGGGAAGGAGACGCACGATGAGCGGGTCGAAGCAGCAGCAGGTCAGCGAGCTCCTGCACGAGGCCGGGGAAACTCACCACCGCGTGTACCGGATCGTGGACGGTGCGGACGACGACTGGGCGACCTGGTACGCGGACTGGCTCGTCAACCTCTCCGAACTGCCGGCGCTGCTGGGCGCCAAGCCTGCCCGCAGCGAGCTGACCTACCTGCTTGTCGGGCTTGACAAGCAGTACACGGCGGAGCCTCCCGACGAGCCGTGGGAAACCTACTACGCGCGGCGGATCGTCGAGCAGCTGGCGCGCTGACCCGCGCTGCCGCCGCGGTCCGTTCCCGGGGGACTGCCAGGACCGGACGGGAATGTCCAAACATTCCTAACGGCCCTGGCGCCACACCGGCCACTCCAGCATGCTGGTACGCATGCATACCCAGGAGCCTTCGCTTCAGTCGCCTTCTGCCGCGATGATGACCAGGTCGTGGCAGGCGAGCCTGTTCGTGGGGATCGTGACGCTGATACTCGGGATCATCGTCGCCGCCCACCCAACGGGCTCGCTCAACGTCATCGCCGTCCTGCTCGGCATCCTCCTGATCATCTCTGGCATCTTCCACCTGATCCGGGTGTTCGACAACAGCGAGCCACACCGGGTCTGGCTCGGCATCGCCGGCCTGCTGTTCATCGTGGCAGGGGTGATCTTGATCAGGCATCTGCACCTGACCAGGGCGCTCATCGGCCTGTTCATCGGGATCACGTGGATCATCCAGGGCGTGGTCGCCCTGATCGCGGGCATATCGGGGGGCTCCCGTGAGGGGCGCGGCTGGTGGATCGCCTTCGGCGTGATCAGCATCATCGCGGGCATCGTGGTCACCGCCACCCCGGCCTCGTCGCTCAGCGTCCTGGCCGTCCTGTTCGGGATCTGGTTCATCGTGATGGGCATCTTCGAGATCATCGGGGCGTTCATGATCCGACACGCGCTCCGCACGGAAGGCCCGCCGCCCGGGTAAAGCACGGTATGGGCCTGGCTTGGCGGGCGTTCGATCGCCGCGCGGGACCCGCCGTGACCGGGTGCTTGAATGGGAGCGGTGACGGCGACCGACGGTCATTTCGGGGATGACCCCCTCCGGCTGATCTTCGCCGTCTGCCATCCGGCGCGGCCGGCCGGGGACAGGGCCGAGCTCATGCTGCGCCGATTCGCCGGGCTGACCACCGCCGAGATCGCCCGGGGCCTTCGCGTCCCCGAGCGGGCCGTCGCGAGCCGGGCCGGGCAGGCGGAGCGGGTACTTAACAAGGCGAGATTCCCGTTCGGCGTGCCGGTGGGAGCGGAGCGGGCTGCCCGGCTGTCCTCCGTCCTGGAGGCCATCTACCTCATCTTCAACGCGGGGCGTACCGCTGTCACGGCCGGCGGCACGACCCGCCCCGACCTGTGCGGGGAGGCGCTGCGGCTCGCCCGCCTGCTTGGGGGGCTCGCGCCGGCTGAGCCGGAGGTCCTCGGCCTTGTCGCGCTGATACACCTCCAGGCCGCCCGGTTGCCGGCCCGGACCGGCCCCGGCGGGGAGCCGGTCCCGCTCCTCGACCAGGACCGGAGTCGCTGGAGCAGGCCACTCATCCGCCGCGGCCTGGCGGCGCTCGGCCGGGCGGAGGCGCTGGGAGGGACGCCGGGGCCGTACGCGCTGCTGGGGGCCATCGCCGCCTGCCACGTGAGAGCGGCCTCCGCCGCGGATGCCGACTGGGTGCGGATCGTCACGCTACATGAGGCGCTGTCCACGCTGACCCCGTCACCCCTCGTCGAGCTGAACCGGGCCGTCGCGCTCGCCATGGCATATGGCCCGGCGGCAGGCCTCGCGCTGGCCGATGCCCTAGCGGCCGAGGCGGCGCTCCACGACAGCCATCTGCTGCCGAGCCTCCGCGGGGACCTGCTGGCCAAGCTCGGCGAGCTCGACGCGGCCCGCCGCGAGTTCGAGCGGGCCGCCGCGCTGGCCCGCGACCGCCGGGAACGGACCGTGCTGCTGAGCCGGGCCAGCGCCTGCGGCCGGTCCCCGGGCTGACCGGGGCGACATGGCGCCGTCCGCGGGTGACACCGGTCAGCGCGGCCCGGTGTGGCCGCCCAGCGCCTCACGCAGCTGGCCGGCGATCCGCGGCACGGCTTCCCCGATCGGGTCGCGGACGACCTCGGCTGCGATCGCGTCGTAGGGCGTGGGGTCACGGTTGACGATCACCAGAGCCGCGCCGGCCCCGACGGCAAGCCCGCACAGTGATGCGGCAGGCTCGACGGTCAGCGTGCTGCCAACCGCGAGGAACACATCGCACGCCGTTGCCGCCTGCCCGGCGCGCGCGAACACGTCCGGGTCCAGTGGCTGGCCGAACATGACGGTCGCGGATTTCAGGATCCCCCCGCACCTGGTGCACCCCGGGTCCTCGTCTCCGGCCTCGACCCGGGCCAGAGCGCCGGCCATCGGGGACTGATCACCGCATGACACGCACACCGCGCGGAACATGGTTCCGTGCAGTTCGATCACGCTGTCCTGGGGCGTGCCCGCCTTCTGGTGCAGGCCGTCGATGTTCTGCGTGATCACCGAGGTGACCAGCCCGGATCTGGCGAGGTCCGCCAGCGCCGTGTGAGCGCGGTTGGGCTCGGCGTGCCAGGCCGGGTTGTCGCGCCGCGCCAGCCAGGACCGGCGGCGCACCGCCGGGTCGCTGACGTAGGCCTGGTAGGTGGACAGTTTCTCGGCGCCCGGGTTCTTGGTCCAGATGCCCTGCGGCCCGCGGAAGTCCGGGATGCCCGAGTCGGTGGAGATCCCCGCCCCCGTCAGCACCGCGACCGCCCGGGCGTCCCGCGCCCACGGCGGCATCCCAGCGGCGCTGGCGGCGTGCTCGGCACGGCCCATCTTGCGATCCTCGGCCAGCCGGCACCCCTCATGCAAACCGGCGCCGGTTACTGTACGGGGTCGCGGTTGTAGAGCTTCCTCGCCCAGAGGTAGCTGAGCAGTGCGATAGCGGCGCACCAGGCGACAGCGATGATCGCGTTGTTGCCGATCGGGGTACCCATGAGCAGTCCCCGCACCGTTTGGGTGGCCGGTGTGAAGGGCTGGTACTCGGCGAACCAGCGCAGCCCGGCGGGCATCGAGTCGGTGGGGACGAAGCCGCTGCCGAGGAACGGCAGCAGCAGCAGGAACATCGGGAGGTTGCTGGCGGTCTCAACGTTCTTGCTGACCAGGCCAAGGGCGACCGACAGCCAGATGAGCGCGAAGCTGATCATCGCGAGCACGCCGATGGCGGCGATCCACGCGGCTCCGCTCGCGGTGGGCCGGAACCCAATGAGCGCCGCGATACCGAAGACGATGGCGACGCCGAGCATGCTCTGAATCATGCTGCCGAGGACGTGGCCGGTCAGCACCGAGGCGCGGGAGATGGCCATGGTGCGGAACCGGGCGATGATGCCTTCGGTCATGTCCATGGCGACCGATATCGCCGTTGCCTGCGCCGCGGCGGCCACGGTCAGCAGGATGATGCCCGGGGTGACGTAGTTGACGTAGACGGCCCGGCTGTCTGCCACGCCGCCGAGCCCGGCGCCGAGCGTGCCGCCGAACACGTAGACGAACAACAGCAGGAAGATGACGGGCAGGCCGAGGATCAGCAGGGTCATGGAGGGGTAGCGCTGCATGTGCCGGAGTTGGCGGCGCAGCATGGTGGCCGAGTCGGTGACGGCATGGGAGAGGGTGCTCATTGCCGGGCTTCCTTCTCAGTGCTGGGGGTGGCCGGTGAGGGCGAAGAAGACGTCGTCGAGGTCGGGGGTGTGGATCGACAGGCTGCCGACGTCGGTTGCGGTGTTGTCGAGCCGGTCGAGCAGGGCCCGCAGCGACCGCAGGCTGCCATCGCTGGGCACCTGCAGGGTGAGCGTCTCGTCGTCTCGCGACGCCGTGCCGAGGGCCCGGGCCGCCGATTCCAGCTCGTGCGGGCCGGCGAACTGCAGCCGGATGTGCCCGCCGGGGATGCGGCGCTTGAGCTCCTCGGCGGTGCCCTCGGCGACGATCCGGCCCTGATCGAGGACCGCGATCCGGTCGGCGAGCTGATCGGCCTCGTCCAGGTACTGGGTGGTGAGGAAGATCGTTACCCCGTCGGCGGCGAGACCGCGGATGATCTGCCACACGGTACGGCGGCCACGCGGGTCGAGCCCGGTGGTCGGCTCGTCGAGGAAGATCAGGCTCGGGTCGCCGACCAGGGTCATCGCGAGGTCCAGCCGGCGCCGCATGCCCCCCGAATAAGTCGCGGCTGTCTTGCGTGCCACGTCGGCCAGGTCAAAGCGGTCCAGCAGGGCGGCGGCGCGCCGTCGGGCCTCGGCCCGGCCCAGGTGGTGCAGGTCCGCCATCAGGAGCAGGTTCTCCTCGCCGGTGAGAAGGTTGTCGACCGCCGAGAACTGGCCGGTGACGCCGATCGCGGCGCGGACCGCGTCGGGGTCGTCCGCCAGGTCGTGGCCGGCGACGCGCATCTCGCCGCCATCGGCGCTGATCAGGGTGGACAGGATGTGCACCATGGTGGTCTTCCCGGCGCCGTTGGGGCCGAGCAGCGAGAAGATCGTCCCTTCGGCGACGGTGAGGTCGATGCCATCAAGCACCACCTTGTCGCCGAACGACTTCCGCAGTCCGGCCGCCGTAATCGCCGGCCGGGTGGTGGTGAGGGTTGTCATCGCTCTTCCTTTCAATGTCCGGTGCGGGGATTCATGAGCGGTGGATCACGATGTCGCCGTAGCTGGTGCGGGCGCGCACCTCGACGGCCTGGTCGGACGGCCCCGGGCCGTCGGAGGCGTCCATGTGGTTCCGGATGTGGCCGAACTGCGTGTGAACGTCGAGCCGGGCGGCGGTGCCGGCCTGGATGCCGACCTCGATCTCGCCGAGACTGGTCTTGAGCGAGGCCGAGCCGCGCCTGACCCCGCCGACCCGCACGTCACCGTTGGCGGTGCTGGCGTTGACGTCGGCGTCCGCGTGGTCGACGGAGATGTTGCCGTTGGCCGCGTTCACCCGCAGGTCGCCAGCGACCTTGCCGACCCAGCTGTCGCCGTTGGAGTTCTTGATCACCGCGGTGCCGTCGATCTCGCGCAGGCGCACTCTGCCGGACCCGGTGCTGACCTCGGCGGGGCCCGCTATCCGCTCCACTGAGATGGCGCCGGCGCCGGTGTTCAGGTCGACCGGGCCGGTGTCTTCGAGCTGGATGTCGCCGGTCGCGGTCTTGACCCGGCACTCGCCGAGGCGGCCTGCGCCGTGGAACGCCGCGACCGAGGCGTCGCCGTGCACGTGCGAGCCCGCCGGCAGGTCGATCGTCACGTCGATCGACCCGGGCTTGCCGAAGATGCTGAGGTTCCGCTGCCTCGGCGCCCTGACGAGCAGCCTTCCGGCGGCGTACTCGACCCGGGTCTGCTCCGCGGCCCGCACGTCTTGGTCGTGCGAGGCATCACTCGGGCGTATCTCCACGACCGTGTCGCTGCGGTCGCTCGCGGTGATGCGGGCGTCGCCGACGACCAGGTCAACCTCGGCCGAAATCGGCTCGGGGGTGTCGAAGGTGGGCATGGTGATTCCTCCTGATGGGTTAGCTCGGGCGTCCGCCGCTGGCGGAAGCCGATGTCGGGACGCGGCGGGCCGCATCGTGTTACCGCACCCAGCCGGTGTAGCGCTGCCCGGCCCGCGGCGCGCGCCGGCCGGAGCGGCGGCCACGATCGTCGGACTCCAGCGCGGCCACGGCCGCGCGGACGAGCCAGGTGTTGACCGAGAGCCCTGCCTGCGCGGCTGCCTCTTCGATTCGGCCCTTGAGGTATTCGGCGAGGCGGAAGCTGATCCGCGCCGTCGCCCCCTCGTCGCCCTCCGGTGAAACCGGCGGCGGGACGTCCGCGGCGGACGGGCCGGGCTCCTCGAGTGAGTGATCGGCCGGCGGGGGGGTCACCACGAAACTGGGCTCACGCCCACGGAGGCGGAGATCCACCGAGCCCGGGGCGAGGTCACGCGTGATCTCCGCCGCGGCCGCCGACAGTGCGTCCAGCAGGACGAGCCGGACCGCCGAATCCAGCGGCGCGGTGAGCCGCTCGGCGAGCGCGCGGGCGTCATCGCCCCCGGCTTCGGCGGCCACCGCAAGCTCATGGCGGAGGTTGTCGACATAAGAGGTCAGATTCATGACGCCATTATGACAGCATGATGACGTCATTGCAAGCCAAGCAACGTCAACATGACGTCAATCTGCCGCCAAGGTCGGCGGCGGCCGGTCGCAACCGCGGCCGGACGGCCCGGCTGTCCTCCGGTATCGGTTCGGCCACGAATCATGACGGGGCTTGCCTGCCGGCCTGACCTGGCCTTGAATGGGGATTCGCAAAGTGGCTATCTCGGCACTGTGAGCAGGGCAAGTGCGATGAATGATGGTTCATCGACGGGGACGGCTCTCCCCACGCCCGGCCGACGTCCGGACGTGCTGGAGGTCCGCGACGTCACGGTCCGTTTTGGCGGCCTCACCGCGCTGGACGCTGTCACGCTCGCCGCCGCCCCGCGCCAGGTCACCGGGATCATCGGCCCGAACGGAGCCGGCAAGACCACGCTGCTGAACGTGCTGTGCGGCTTCGTCCGGCCGCACTCCGGGGAGGTGAGCCTCGGCGGAACCTCCCTGGCCGGGCTGGCGCCGCACCGGCTCGCCTCCCTGGGGATCGCCCGCACGCTGCAGGGCGTCGGCCTGTTCCGGCGGCTCACCGTGCTGGAGAACGTGATGGCCGGGGCCACCTGTCACGCCCGGGCCGGATTCTGGCCCGCGCTGCTCGGCCTGGCCCGTTCCGACCGGGACGAGCGCGCGCTGCGGCAGCGGTCGATGGCGGCGCTCGACCGGGTAGGCATGGCCGACGAGGCCGAGCGCCTGCCCGACCAGCTCGCTTACGGCCTGCGCAAGCGGGTCGCGCTCGCGCGGGCGCTTGTCGCCGGGCCCCGGGTGCTGCTGCTCGACGAGCCGGCCAGCGGGCTGTCGGAGGCCGAGCTCCCCGAGCTGGGGGACCTGATCGCTCAGCTCGCGGCGGACGCCTCGGTGGTCGTGGTCGAGCACCGGATGGACTTGATGATGTCGGTCTGCCGGGTGATCGCCGTCCTCGACTTCGGCAAGCTCATCGCGCACGGGACGCCTGAGGCGGTGCAGGCCGACCCGGCGGTCACCGCCGCCTACCTGGGCGCCGAAGGCACCGGCGAAGGGAACGGTGAGCCGGCCGATGGCTGACCAGTCAGCGCTCGCAGTGGAGGACGTCGTCGCCGGTTACGGCGGCGTGCTCGCGCTGCGGGGGGTCTCCCTGTCCGTGCCGCCCGCCACGATCACGGCGGTTCTCGGCGCGAACGGTGCGGGCAAGACCACTCTGCTCACCACCATCAGCGGGTTCGTCCGGCCCCGGCAGGGCCGGATCACCCTGGATGGCGCCGACCTGACCCGCCGCCGCCCCGAGGAGATCGCCCGTGCCGGGCTGGCGCATGTCCCCGAAGGGCAGGGAGTGATCACTGAGCTGACGGTGGAGGAGAACCTGCGGCTCGGCGCGCTCTGGCGGCGCGGGCGCAACGACCGGGCGTCCGCGCTGGCGGACACCTACCGGCGGTTCCCCCTGCTGGCGGCGGCGCGCGGCCGCGGTGCCACCACCCTGTCCGGCGGGGAGCGGCAGATCCTGGTCATCGCCCGCGCCCTGATGGTCCGGCCCCGGGTGCTGCTGCTCGACGAGCCGTCGCTCGGCCTGGCGCCGAAGATCGTCGCCCAGATCATGGGCCTGATCCAGCGGCTGCGCGACGAGGCCGGGCTGACCGTCCTGCTGGTCGAGCAGAACGCCCGCAGCGCGCTCGCCATCGCCGACCGGGGGATCGTGCTCAACCTCGGCCGGGTGGTCGCCGCCGAGGACGCGGCGGTGCTCGCCGCCGATGTCGGGCTCCGCAAGCACTATCTCGGCTTCTAGCGCAGCTCAGGGAGGTTGCCAACGGTGCGGGAATTCGTCCAGTTCACCCTCGGCGGCCTCAGTTTCGGCATGGTCTACTCGGCGATCGCGCTCTCCCTGGTGCTGATCTGGCGCGGCACCCGCATCCTCAACTACGCGCAGGGCGCCATGGCGATGCTCACCACCTACATCGCCTTCACCGTCATCGGCCACACCGGCTCCTACTGGGCCGGGTTCGCCGCCGCGCTGGCCGCCGGCCTGGTGCTCGGCGCGGTGATCGAGCGGACCGTTATCCGCCCGGTGGAGAACAAGCCGCCGCTCAACGCGGTCGTAGTGACGATCGGGCTGCTGGTGTTCCTGGAAGGGCTGGCTGGCATCATCTACGGCGGCCAGTACCGCTCCTTCCCGGCCGCCTTCTCCATCACCGGCCTGCGCGCGGGGTCGGTCCCCCTCGGAATCTCGCGTAACGATGTCTTCGTGGCCGGTGCCGTGCTCGCCGCCGCGCTCGCCCTCGCCGCGCTGTTTCGCTACACCTCCACCGGGCTGCGGCTGCGGGCGGCCGCCTTCAACGCCTACGCGGCGCGGCTGCTCGGGGTCCGGGTGGGGCGGGTGCTCACCCTGGGCTGGGCGCTCGCAGGGCTGATCGGCGCCCTGGCCGGGGTACTGGTCTCGCCCGCCACGTTCCTCTACCCCGCCAGCATGGACTCCATCTTCGTGCTCGGCTTCACCGCGGCGGTGATCGGCGGGCTTGACAGCCCGGTCGGCGCCGTGGTCGGCGGGCTCATACTGGGCGTGGCGCTCAACTACGTCGGCGGCTATCTCGGCTCCAACCTGGTGCCGCTGTTCGGGCTCGCCGCGCTGATCGTGGTCCTGATGATCCGCCCCTCGGGCCTGTTCTCCGCCAGTACCGGCCGGGAGGTGTGACCATGACGCTGGCGCGCCACGTCGGGGCCGCTCTCGTTGCGGCGGTGGCGGTCTGGGCAGTGTCGGTCTCGCTGAGCGCTTTCCGTGACTACCAGATCGCCGACATCGCCGTCTACGTGGTCGCCATCGCCGGGCTCACCGTGCTGATCGGGCTGAGCGGCCAGATCTCGCTCGGCAACGGCGCGTTCATGGCGGTCGGCGCCTATGCCACGGCGCTGCTGCAGCTGCACCTGAACTGGCCACTGTGGGCCCTGTTCCCGGCCAGCGCGGCGATCGCGGCGGTGACCGGGGCGGCGGTCGGCGTGGCCGCCGCCCGGCTGCGCGGGCCCTACCTGGCGGGTGCCACGCTCATGCTGGCGGTCGCCCTCCCCTCACTCCCGACACAGTTCCCCGGCGTGTTCGGCGGCGACCAGGGGCTGCCCGTCACCGTCATCCCCCCGGCTGCGCTCGGCGTAGCCTTCCCGCTTACCCGGTGGCTGGCCTGGGTCAACGCCGGCACCGCGCTGATCGTCCTGGTGCTGCTGGCCAACCTCGCCCGCAGCAGGATCGGCCGCTCGTGGCAGGCCATCCGGGACAACGAGACGGCCGCCGCCCTGGCCGGCCTCAACGTGGCCGGGCTGCGGATCCTCGCCTTCGTCGTGAGCGCGGCCTGCGCGGGCCTGGCCGGCGCCATGCTCGCCGCCTACTCCTCCCAGGTCTCCCCCGGCTCGTTCACCGTCACCCTGTCGATCGCGCTGCTGACCGGGGCAGTCATCGGCGGGCTCGGCAGCCTGGCCGGGGCGCTGTGGGGGAGCCTCGTGGTCGTCCTGGTGCCGACCTACGTCACCAACGTGGCCACCAGCCACGGCCTGTCCAGCGCCGTCGCCGCCAACATCCCGGTCGCCGCGTACGGGGTGGTCCTCATCGTCGTGATTCTCGTCTTCCCCGACGGCATCCAGGGAGGGCTGCGCCGGCTTTTCGGGCTCCCTCCGCCGACCGCCGCGGTCCCGCTTGCCCGGCTCAATTCCTTCCGCCGGCGTCCGCCGGCCAGCGAACACCAGGAAGAAGGCACTACATGAACAGATCACACCGGCTGCGCACACCCGCCATCGCCGCCGCCGCGGTGGCCGCCGCGATGATAGCCGCCGGCTGCGGCAGTTCGTCGTCGTCCTCGTCCTCCGGTGCGGCCACCGCGTCGGCGCCGGGTATCACCGCGACCCAGATCCTCATCGGCAGTCACCAGCCGCTCACCGGCCCGGCCGCACCTGGCTACAGCGAGATCGCGCCCGCATCCAGCGCCTACTTCCAGTACGTCAACGCCCACGGCGGCGTGAACGGCCGCAAGATCAAGTACACCTATCTCGACGACGGCTACGACCCGGCCAAGACCGTGAGCGACGTCCACCAGCTGGTCCTGCAGAACAACGTGTACGCGATCTTCGACGGCCTGGGCACCCCCACCCACCTGGCGGCGGTCAGCTTCCTCAACTCTCAGAAAGTGCCCGACGTCTTCGTCGCGTCCGGCTGCGACTGCTGGAACAACCCGTCGAAGTACCCGCAGACGTTCGGCTGGCAGCTTGACTACATCCGCGAGGGAAAGATCCTCGGCGCCTACGTCAAGCAGCACTTCGCCGGCAAGAAGATCGGCTACTTCTTCCAGAACGACGAGTTCGGGCAGGACGGCGTGAAAGGGCTCGACTACGAGATCCCGCATTCGCAGGTCGTGAGCAGGCAGAGCTACGTGCCGACCAACGTCAACATCGGGCCGCAGGTCGCCGCGCTGAAGGCGTCCGGCGCCCAGGTCGTGGTGTCGTTCGCGATCCCGGCGTTCAACGCCCTGCTCAAGCTGGCCGGCCTCAAGCTCGGCTTCAGCCCCACGCTGGTGGCCAGCAACGTGGGCACCGACCCGATGACGCTCGGCGGGCTGCTGGAGGCCTTCGCCAAGAAGGGCGGCGCGACGGTCTCGGGTAACGCGCTCACACAAGGGATCATCACCGACGGCTACCTGCCCACCCTCGGCGACACCAGCAACAGCTGGATCGCGCTGTTCAAGAAGGTCCACGACCAGTACGACGCGAAGGCGCCGTTCGACGGCAACGTGCTCTATGGCGAGGCGGTTGCCTACGCGTTCGTCCAGGCCATGATGAAGGCGGGCAAGAACCCGACCCGGGCGGACTTGGTCAGCGCGATCAACGGCGGGCTCCCCCAGGGGCCGGCGGTCGCGCCCTACGCCTACTCCGCCAGCAACCACAGCGGGATCACCGGGGCCTACATCGGTGTGATCAAGAAGGGCGCGCTCGTCAAGCAGGGCCCCGTCTACGTCACCGACACCACCCCGACCGGGGCGGTCACCGCGTTCACCGGGTCCGAGCAGGCGGCGCCCGCCACCGGGATGCCGTAATCCAAACGCCCCTCGTCACGGTCACGATGATGCGAACCAGCCAGGAACCGGAAGCTCCCCGGCCGGTTCCTGGCTGGCGCGGTACCGGGCGCACCCGCCGGACGGGGCTGCCATCCGCTCCGCCCCGGACGGGCGCGGATTCCCGCCCTCCAGCGTCGTTCCCGTGGAACCCGCCGTACGCGCCTGCTCCCCGGGCCTACGGCGAGGCATCTGCACGGAGGTATCGGTGAGCGTGGCGGCGAACCGGCGAGGCGCGCGGGCCGCCGTGAGCCAGGACCGGCCGCCCGCGCAGCGGCTGCTGCGGGCGGCCGAGGAACTGTTCGGGGAGAGAAGCTACCGGCGGGCGACCGTGGCGGGGATCTGCGCCCGGGCCGGCATCGCCACTGGCAGCTTCTACGCCCATTTCCGCTCCAAGGCGGAGATCTTCGCCGCGGTGGTCCGCCAGATCAACGCCGACCTGCGGCAGGCGATGAGGTCCGCTATCGAGCAGGCCGGCGATGGCCAGCGGGAACGGGAGCGGGCCGCCTTCCGCGCCTTCTTCGACATGCTGTCGGAGCGGCCGTGGATGGACCGGATCGTGCGGGAGTCGGAGTTCGTCGACCCCGGGCTGTTCCGCGAGTACTACGAGCACCTGGCCCGCGGCTACGCGCGCGGGGTGCGCCGGGCCCAGCTCGCCCGCGAGGTGGACGCCCGGTATGACCCGGAGGTGATCGCCTACATCTACACCGGGATCGGCAACTTCATCGGCATGCGCTGGGCCGACTGGACCGCGGGCGGCCGTGTTCCCGAGGACGTTCTCGATGACCTGCTTGAGGTCCTGCGGCGTGGTCTCCCGCCCGCCGGTACCCAGGACACGACGGCCTAGCGATGCGTGCGCCCGCGGCCAGCTGGGCCGGGGCGTGCTGCCCGATCGCAGGCCCGGCACGCGGGCCGTATCGTCATAGCCATGTCTGACGGGACCCCGCCTTACCGGACGATCCCCGAGGTGCTCTCCGGCGCGGCCGGCCGTTACGGGGACGCCATCTGGATCCGCAGCGACGAGGGCACCCTGGGCTTCGGTGCGGCACTGGCGCAGACGGCGGCCTGCGCGCGGGCCCTGCGCGAGTCGGGCGTGCGCCGCGGTGACCTGGTGCTGGTCACGCTCCGGACCACGCCGGCCTACCTGCTCTGCTGGCTGGCCCTCGCCTCGATCGGCGCGATCACCGTCTCCGCCAACCCGCGCAGTTCCCCAGCCGAGCTGGCCGGGCTCGCGCAGCAGACCGGGCCCCGCGCCATCATCAGCGACGCCGGCCTGTCCCCGCTGATCACGGAGGCGGGCATCGCCGGGCTCGGCGTCCTGGATGCTGATGAGCTGACCCGCGGCTGGGCGGACGCCCGGGCCGTCGGTGTCGCGGACGCGGTGCTCCCGCCCCCGGGCACCGGCGTCAGCCATGACGACGTGGCGGTCATCATCCCGACCTCGGGCACCACCGGAAGGTCGAAACTGGTCACGCAGACCCACCGGGCCTACGCCATGGCGGGTGAGGGCTTTCCCTACTGGATGGGGCTGACCGCCGCCGACCGGCTCATGACCTCGCTGCCCCTGTTCCACATCAACGCCCCCGCCTACTCCGTCATGGGCTCCCTGACCTGCGGTGCCGGCCTGGTGCTGCTGCCGCGGTTCTCCGCCAGCACGTTCCTGGACTCCGCCCGCAGGCACGGGGCGACCGAGTTCAACGCGATCGGGGCGATGCTGGAGATCCTCATGCGCCAGCCGGCCCGCGCCGGCGACGCGGACACGCCGCTGCGGTTGTGCTACACCGGGCCGGCCCCGGCGCGGGAACGGCAGGAGGAGATGGAGCGCCGGTTCGGCCTGCGCATCGTGGTGGGCTACGCGATGTCCGAGAGCCCGTACGGGCTCATCTGGCCGCACGGATCCCGTCCCTACGAGACGCTCGGCAGCCTGCGCCAGCACCCGCGGCTGGGCGTGGTCAACGAGGGTCGGGTGGTCGGCGACGACGGGACGGATCTGCCCGCAGGCCAGACCGGCGAGCTGCTGCTCCGCAACCCGGTGATCACCCCGGGCTACTGGGGCATGCCGGAGGAGACGGCCGAGGCGATCACAAGCGACGGCTGGCTGCACACCGGCGACCTGGTCACCGCCGATGAGACCGGCACGTACACGTTCGTGGCGAGGAAGAAGGAGGTGCTGCGGCGCCGGGGGGAGAACCTGTCCCCCGCCGAGGTCGAAGACGCACTAGCCAGCCATCCCGCGGTGCTGGAGTGCGCCGTGGTCGGGGTCGCATCGGAGCTGTCCGAGGAGGACGTGAAGGCGTTCGTGGTCCCCGCGCCGGGCGCTCAGCTTGACTTCGCGCAGCTGCGCGCGCACGTGGCGGGACTGCTCGCGGCGTACAAGGTCCCGCGCTACTGGCAGGCGGTCGACGATCTGCCCCGGACCCCGACCTCCCGGGTGGCCAAGCACCGGCTCCCGTCCGGCCATCCGCCGGGCGAATATGACGCCGAGGCGGTCTCCTGATCCCTGGCCGCGGCCCGGCTGCGGGCAGGGCGCATGCGCAGCACCCCGGCCGACCGGGCGGTGGGCAAGAACGGCTCGACCCACGCCGCCCGGCGGCCAGAGGGGATAACACCCTAGATCCGGTAGAACAGGTTCAGGAAGCGCTCGGCCAGTGCCTGGTCGCCGCGCGCGTTGCCGCCGTTGATCCGGCCGAACGCGGTGAGCACGAGACCGCCGGCGTCGAAGTCGATCACGGCGGGCAGGTCATCGACCTCGCCGGGCTCGTAGGCCAGGCCCTGGTCGGAGATGCTGACCCGGTAGCTGCCCGCGTTGCGCCCGCTGACGGTGACACCGATGGTGAAGGGGCTGAGGTCGGCGCTGGACCGGACGGTCGACTGCCAGATGATGAACATGAACGGCACCAGCAGGTCGGCGGCGTCGGCCGACAGGGCGTGCGCGCGCCCGATGCCTTCACGGATGTCCCAGGAGTGCACCCCGTAGTCCATCAACTGGCCGCCCGCGTAAACGAAGGCCGGTACCGGCCCCATGTACGCGTGCGGGACTATCAGGCTGCCCCATTCCTCGGCGTTCAGTGGCTCCAGGATGCCCATCATCTTGCCGAGGTCGGCGCGGACGCGGCCCATCATCTCGGCCTGCGGGACGCCGCGGAACGCCCTTCCCCCGTCGCCGGCCAGCTCGTGCATGACGGGCAGCCCGTGCGCCTCGGCGGAGCCGCCCGCCTGGGCGGTCTCGAATGACTTGAAGTAACCCTCGGTGGTGTCGACCAGGTGACCGATGATGTCGCGCACCTGCCAGTCCGAGCACGCGGTGGGAGCCTCCCAGGCGCCCGGTGCCTCGGCCATGGCGAACATGCGTTCCGCTTCCTCGCGGACAACCCGGAGGATGGTGTCTTTCCCCTCATAGGTCATCGCGTTCCACGCGCTCATAGTGGTCCCTCTCCTCGTATGAGCGCCCCGTCCGGCCCGGAGGACCAGCGGTGGCGCGCGGGGCCGGTTACGGTGCCGCCTGGGTGGCCATGCACCGCACGACAGTTCACATCACGAACCTCAGCGCACCATGCGCCCAGTGTCAATGCCTGGGGGTTGTTCGGTGCCGGGTGGGGTCGATGTCGCAGCGGGGCCCACGTTGGACCGCGCAGAACGCTTGGTCCAACGCTGCTCTGCCGCGAATGCCATGTGGCTAAGGGAATCGGGGACCGCCCGGAGCCCGCCCACAGCTACTATCGCTACTGGTACCACGGCTGTCGGTGCGCCACATGCAAGGCAGCCAACGCCCGCAAGAGCGCTAGACAGCGTGAGCGGAAACTGGGGAAAGGTGGGATGATCTCCTTCCCAACCATCCCCATGGCCACGAAACCGCTGGTCAAGCTCCCGCGCCGTGACTCGAACACGGAACCTGCCGGTTAACAGCCGGACGCTCTGCCAATTGAGCTACGCGGGATCGGCCGACGCAAGGACGCCGGATCGGGCAGCACCCGTGACCGGCGTGCCGGGGACAAGGGTAGCGCACGAACGCGGTACCTGCTTCCCGGCCACCCGGGGGTCCGCGGCGTGACGTCCGGATGACGGGGGCGTGGCCCCAGGAATATGCCCGTGCATCGGGGGGAAGTCGACCCTTGAGGTTCATTTAAGGAAGTGGGGTGCCAGATGCGGTACCGGTGGGTATTCATCATTGGCGTCGGTGTTGGCTTCGTCCTTGGTGCCAGGGCGGGCCGGGAGCGCTACGAACAGCTCGCCAAGCTCACGCGCAAGGCAAAGGACAGCCCCGCCGTGCAGCAGGCCGCAGGGGCTGTGCAGGCGCAGGCGGCGAGTCTCGTCAAGACGACCAAGGGCAAGCTCGCTGACCGGGTGCCCAAGCTGACCGAGACTGCGCGCAGCAAGGCCGGGACCGCGCGCAGCAAGGTGGAAGCCACCCTGCACGACCATGGCGGCGGGGCCAAGAACAACGACGGCCGGCCGGCGCCCGACGGCAGTCGCGGGCGTTACAGCTCGGCACCCGATTCGCCGGGCGGCACACCGAGCTGACCGCCCGCAGCCGACTCGCCTGTGATCGGCTCTCCGCATGTTGCCTGTATCGGCGGGCACTGCTGGCATAAGATCATCTCATGAGTCCGCTGACCGGTGTGCTGACTGAGGCGTGGGACCTGTACCGGCGGTTCGCAGCCCACTTCCTGCTGATCTCGTTCGTTATCTACCTGATCACGGCGGTACTGGTAGCCCTGTTGTCGCTGGCCGGCGTTGCCGGCGCGATCATCGGCGCCGTCATCAGCTTCGCCGCCACCTATGTGGTGCAGGCATCGCTGATCAAGGCCGTCCAGGATATCCGCGACGGCCGTGCCGACCTCGACTTCTCCGAGACGGTGCGGGCCGCCGGCCCCTATATCCTGCCGGTGATCGGGGCCTCGATCCTGGCCGGCATCGGCATCACGATCGGTTTGGCCCTGCTCATCGTGCCCGGCCTCATCCTGCTGACGTTCTGGTGCCTCATCGTGCCCTTCATCGTTATCGGCGAGTCGGGGGTGTTCGACTCGTTCCGCAACAGCTGGCGGACCGTGCGCGGTTATGCGTGGAACGTGTTCGGGACCTACGTCCTGGTGTTCCTGATCCTGATCGCGTTCTCCATCGTGCTCGGCTTCGTCCTGATACTTCTGCCGCTGTGGCTGCGCAGCTTCGTGAACAGCGTCGTGACGGGCACCCTGATCGCGCCGTTCCTGGCGCTTGTGGCCACGCTCCTCTACTACCGCCTGACCGCCGCCCACGCCTCCCAGCCCTACACCCCCACCGGCCCCGCAGGAGCCACAGTCTGGGAACCCCCCTACCCCACAACCCAGCCCCCAGCCGACTCCCCCACCCCGCCTCCCACAACTCCGCCCCCGGCAGCACCACCCCCCACAACCGCGCCCCCCACGGAACCAGGCGCGACGAAGCCGTACCCCACCACCCCCGGCCCCACCGAACCCGGCCCCACGCCCTCCGGCCCCACAGCACCCGGTGCCACAACGCCACCTCCGGTGGAACCCGGCCCGGCCGAGCCAGGTCCGTCGGAACCCCACCCGACGGAATCCGGCCCCGACAGGCCACCACCGCCTCCAAGCACCCCCTGACCCAAGGACCGGCCCACTCGTCACGCTCCACGTCGTGATCACGGCTGTTTATGCCGCCTTGGCCGACGCAGATCCGGCTAAAGCCACGAATGATCATGTTGGGAGCACAGGCGAGCGTCTCGCGCCCGGTGGCGTGCGCGTCCGGCAAGGCGTTGAGCCGGCCGGACGTCGCACGTCCGACGGGCTTAG
>DASYQM010000502.1:0-6554 GCA_036005525.1 Streptosporangiaceae bacterium | reverse complement strand
TGTGCTGTCCCGGTAGATGCTTGACATCGCAGTCCCACCAGATGGTTGACAGGTGCCGTGATCGGCGTTTCTGTCGCATGTCGTTTGCGGGCGTCATGCAGGCGGGAGGCCGGGAATGGCGCTGGTGGAGTTGTCTGTCGTTGAGCAGCGTTACCGCGCGGTCCTGGAGGCCGCGGCTGGGGTTCCGGTGACCGAGGTCGCCGCCAGGTATGAGGTGTCGCGCCAGAGCGTGCACGCCTGGATCGCCCGCTATCGCGTGGGCGGTCTTGGCGCTCTGGCTGACCGGCCCAGGCGTCCCGATACCTGCCCGCACCAGGTCAGTGCGCAGATCGAGGCGGCGGTGTGCGAGCTGCGCCGTGAGCATCCCCGCTGGGGACCGGTGCGGCTGGTGCACGAGCTGGCCAAGGCCGGAATCAGCCCGGTGCCGTCGCGGATGAGCGCCTACCGGGCGCTGGTCCGCCATGGCCTGGTCGAGCCCGGCGCCCGCAGGCGGCGCAAGGACATCTACCGGCGATGGGAACGGGAGGCACCGATGGCGCTGTGGCAGCTCGACATCGTGGGCGGGGCGTTCCTGGCCGGCGGCACTGAGGCGAAGATCGTCACCGGCCTGGACGATCATTCCCGGTACTGCGTGATCTGCCGGGCAGTGGTGCGGGCGACCGGGCGGGCGGTGTGCCTGGCCTTCGCCGCCGCGCTGGCCCAGTTCGGGGTGCCCGAGGAGGTGCTGACCGATAACGGCAAGCAGTTCACCGACCGGTTCGGCAAGGGCGGGGAGGTGCTGTTCGACCGGATCTGCCGCGACAACGGGATCATCCACCGGCTGACCGCCCCCGCCTCCCCGACCACCACGGGCAAGGTCGAGCGGTTCCATAAGACGCTGCGCCGGGAACTGCTCGATGACGCTGTCCCGTTCGCTGACCTGGCAGCTGCCCAGGCTGCACTCGATGGGTGGGTGAGCGAGTACAACACAACGCGGCCTCACCAGTCGCTGTCCATGGCCAGCCCGGCTGAACGGTTCAGCACCGCGCGGGCCGATAACGAGCGGGACCTGCTGCCGTTGCGGCTGCCCGCCATCTTGTCCCCGTTGCCTGCGGCGGAAGGAAGCCAAGACCGCGCGGGGCGGGGCTTTACCCACCTGGCTTGGCCCGGACCCCTGCAGGACACCGCATCGGGGAATCACGGGGCAGGCCAGGCCGCCCCCGATCACCACACCAAGTTTCCCGGTGTCCCGCCACCCAGGCCAAGCCAGGACACCGGCCAAACCCCCGCCCCGCGCTCTGCCGCAGCGGCTTATGACGGCGGGCCGGTGAAGTTCGAAAGAGTGGTCCCGCCCAGCGGCAACATGGAGGTCACCGGCCGCCAGTTCTGGCTCGGCCCCCGCCGCGCCGGGCAGGTCATCACCTTCTGGGCCGGCACCGACGTGATCCACCTGACCGCGGGCGGGCTGCGGGTCAAGTCGGTGCGCTCCCACCTGTCCACTGCCGACCTGGCCAAGCTGCTAGCAACCGGCGCCCGCCCCGCCGGGCCGCCGCCGCTGCCCAAAGCCGAGCCCGGCGCCGCGATCGAGGTGGAGCGGGTCGTGTCCAAGGACGGCGCAGTCCACCTCGCCAACCGCAACATCCCCGCCGCGGAGATCCTCGGCGGCCGCCGGGTCGGCATCCGCATCGAACAGAACACGCTGATGTTCTTCGACCCCGCCACCCGCGAGCTGCTGCGCACCCGGCCCAGCCCGCTGACCTGGGATCAAGCATCCAGGCTCTGGGGCGCCAGCCCCGCCGGGCCACCACCACGGCCCAGGACCGAGCCCATCACCGTCCAGCGGGTCGCCAGCAACACCGGCGTGATCATGGTCGCCGGGCAGAAGATCGCCCTCGGGCGCATCCACGCCGCCCGGGTCGTCACCGCCCACGTCGCCGAGCACACCATCACCATCGACCTGGGCGGCGACGACATACGCACCATCCGGCGGACCACCACCCAGGCGGTCCGCAGCATCAAGGCCCACCGGCCCCGCAAGGCCAGGACCACCCATGTTTCCTAGGGCATCTGTCAAGCATGTGCTGGGACAGACTCGTCAAGGATCAGGTGGGACTTCACAAGACGTTGGTGCAAGACGTTGGTGCTGCGTGGTGGCCGACGGCGCCTGGTGCGCGCCCCGATTTGTCCTCGCAGCCAGCCAGTCGCCAGCTAGCGCGGCGACCGGTGATGGCCACTGCCAGACGGACACGGCGCGCCTAACGCCGACTCGGAACGGTCGGCGTTCGTGTCAGTCAAAGCACTTAGCCGTGCGCAGATCAGGCATTTCTGGGCTTGTCGCTGGACTGTGGTGGGCTGGGGGCAGCATCCTCGTGGCGAGCATCGGCCCGTGTGCCGGTATGGCGTCGGCGATGCCGACGCGCTGAGGCGTCCAGTGGCCCGCCAGCAGCCCAGCGTGTGCCTGATCACCGCTTCCCTCCGTGGGGGAGGCGCCTGGCTTGGGGACGACCATGGCGATGACCGTCTCAATCCGCCGCGGGTGGGCAACGCCGAAGACGGCCACTTCGCTTGCGAGTGACGCAGTTCCTGATCGGCAGCCTCGGGTTTTTGCGTCGTCTTGGCCTACGCTTGGAGGTGGCTTGCCGCGGGAGGGGGGATCGTGGTGCCAGGGGTGCATGAAGGACCGGCTGGGATTGTCCGCCTCGCGGCCTGTGCGCCGGGACCGCGGCGGGGCGAAGCTGGTGCCGGGGTGGGCATCCGACCGGTTACCCCCCCTGCTGTTCATGTGGGTGGGTGCTGACGACCCGTGGTGGGGCCGGGCCATGAGCGGGCTGCCGAGTGGCGCGGTCACCTTCGTGTTCACCGATATCGAGGGTTCGACGCGGCTGGTCAAGGCGCTGCGGGAGCGCTACCCGCCGGTCCTGGCCGAGCACCAGCGGCTGGTCCGTGCCGCGATCGCCGGCCAGGGCGGCCATGAAGTGGACACCCAAGGGGATGCCTTTTTCATTTGCGTTTGCTGGCGCGAAGCAGGCGGTGCTGTGCGCGCTGGAGATCCAGCGGGCCCTGGCGGGCCATGACTGGCCCGCCGGTGCGCCGGTCCGGGTCCGGATCGGCATCCACACCGGCCACGCGGTCCCGGCCGAGGGTGTGTACACGGGCCTTGCCGTGCATCGCGCCGCGCGGATCTGCGCCGCCGCCGGCGGTGGCCAGGTGCTGGTGTCCCAGGCGACGCAGACGATCATCGCAGATGAGGAGGAGGAGCCCGGGTTCATGTTGTCCGACCTGGGCGAGCGGACGCTGAAGGACCTCGACCGCCCGGTTCGCCTGTTCCAGCTCGCCGCACCCGGGCTGGACACCCGGGCTCCACCGGCGGGGCAACCCGCAGGCGGGCCGACCCGTGACATCCCGGCAGCCCCCGGGGGGGCGGAGCCGGGAGCCTTCGCCGCGGTGGCGACGCGGGCCCTGCCACGCGACACCGCCCTCACAGCTGCCCGCCACGCCGGGGACCGGCTGAGCGAGGCCGACATGCTCGGCGAACGCGGCGTGGCACTGGGGATTTTGGAGCGCGATGCCGAGCTGTCGGTGCTGGCTGATGCAGTGCAGGCCGCGGCCGGGGGGCACGGGTCTGTTGTGCTGATCTTCGGCGAGGCTGGCATCGGCAAGTCAAGCCTGGTTGAAGCGGTGCGTTCCCAGCTGCCGGCCGAGGGCCGGATGTTCGTGGGCTATTGCGACGACCTCGCGACGCCGCGGGCGCTTGGCCCGTTCCGCGACCTCGTGCGCAGTGTAGGGGCAGAGCTCAGCGCCGCCGTGATGGACGGCGGCGACCGCGATCGGCTGCTCTCCGCGCTGCGCGCGGAGCTGGACTGGCCGGAGCATCCTGCTGTCTTGGTAATTGAGGACATTCACTGGGCGGACGACGCGACGCTTGATGTGCTGCGTTACCTGATCCGGCGGATCGCTGCCCTGCCCGCGGCGCTCGTGCTCACCTACCGCGACGATGAGCTGGGCCGCGAGCACGCGCTACACGGCCTGCTCGGCCAGGTGTCCCGCAGCGAGCAGGTATGGCGGCTGCCGCTGCGCTGTCTATCCGCGGACGCGGTGCGCCGACTCAGTGCCAGCAGCCCGGTCAACGCGGGTGACCTGTTCGCGCTGACCTCAGGGAACCCGTTCTTCGTGCATGAGCTGCTCGCTTCTGCGGACGGCGAGCAGGTCCCGCCCTCGATCGCGGATGCTGTGCTGGCGAGGGTCCGGGGCCTGGACCCGGCGACTCAGGACGTGCTTGAGCAGCTGGCAGTTGTCCCGGTGGCGATAGACCGCTGGCTGGTAGATGCGCTTGTTCCTGGCATCGTCCTGGACGCCACGGCGGTGCTTGCGGCGGCCGAGCAGCATAGCTTGCTCACCGTGTCCGCACGCAAGATCTCATTCCGGCATGAACTCACTCGGCGCGCGATCGCCGGGGCCGTGCCAGCGGCGCGGCTTATGGCGCTGAACCAGCGGGTGCTTGACGTCTTGGTTAGACGCGACGGCACTGACGTTTCGCAGATCGTCCATCATGCGGCGCAAGCAGGCGACGCAGACGCCATCGTCAGGTACGGCCCGGCGGCCGCCCGGGAGGCTATCCGCGCTGGTGCGCACCGGGAGGCCGTCGCCCACCTCGGTCTGGTCCTCGAGCACAGCGGCCGGTTCACCGTGGGCGAGCGGGCCGAGCTGCTGCAACAGTACGCCATTGAGTGCCACACGCTCGGTGCCGCGCAGCGGGCGGTCGAGGCCCAGCAGAAAGCTGTCGGGCTGAACCGCTCGCTCAGTGATCTCGCCGCGCTCGGCGCGAGCCTGCGGTGGCTGTCGCGGATGCAGTGGTGGCGGGGGGATCGCGCGAGCGCCGAACAGGCCGGCCGCGAGGCAGTGAGCGTTCTGGAACAGGCCGGAGACGCATCCCTGCTCGCGCTTGCGCTGAGCAACCAATCGCAGTTGTGCATGCTCGCGGATCGTCCCGTCGAGAGCATCGCTTATGGCGAGCGTGCCGCTGCGCTGGCCCGTCAGGTAGGCGATGCAGCGACCACCTCGCACGCCCTGACGAACATCGGCTCGTCCCAGTGGATTCTGGGCGACCCGGCCGGCCAGCCCACGATCCAGGAGGCCCTCCGGATCGCCCTGGAGGCGGGCGACGTTGAAGATGCCTGCCGTGCCTACGTCAACATCGTGTGGATTCTGCTCGACTGGTTCCGCCTCGATGAGGCCGACCATTACCTGACGGCGGGTATCAAGCTTGCCGAGGAGTCTGAGTTCCTCGGCTGGCTGTCCTACATGAACCTTGAGCGGGCGCGGCTGGCGTTTTCACTGGGCGAGTGGGACCAGGCCGTTCGTCTCGCCGAACCTGGCGTGGACGCGCCCGCGCCGATGAGATGCACGGCGCTGACCGTGCTTGGCCGGATCCGCACCCGCCGTGGGCAGCCTGGCGCCGCCAGCATGCTGGAAACGGCATGGGAGCTGGCGGTAAGAGCCGGCGAGCTGCAGCGGATGAGCCCTGTCGCCGCCGCACGCGCCGAGGACGCATGGCTCAGCGGCGACCACGCTTGCGTGCGCGATGTTGCCGCGCCGGTTTACGAAGTGGCCAGGAAGGTCGGCGACCAGGTGTATCAGGCAGAGCTTGGTTATTGGCTGGTCAAGGCGGGACGCTCCGCCGAGACCGGGAGCGACCATCCCTACGCCTTGCAGGCCGCCGGCCGGTGGCAGGAGGCTGCCGCGGCGTGGGAGGCGGCTGGGTGCCCCTACGAGCATGCCGCGGCGCTGGCGGAAAGCCCAGACCCGCAGCACCTGCTGGCCGCGCTCGGGATTCTTAACGAGCTCGGCGCCAGACCGCTGGCTACCCAGGTCCGCGTGCGTTTGCGCACCCCGGGCCTGACGCACATCCCGCGCGGGCCGGCAGGTGAGACAAGGGCCAACCCTGCCGGACTGACCGCGCGCCAGATCGACGTGCTGCGCCTGCTGGCCAAGGGCAACACGAACGCAGAGATCGCCAGGAAGCTTGCGGTCTCGGTCCGCACGGTCGATAGTCACGTCGCCGCCGTGCTCGGAAAGCTAGGCGCGCGCGACCGCCGCCACGCCGTCACGCGAGCCGCCGAACTAGGTGTTCTCGACGCCGACGATCGGTAGCCGGTCCCGCTGACCTCCGTAAGCAGCTGCGGATCCCACGTGGGCGCCCGCCGGCCAACTCTGGAGTGAGGCCAGATCCGGCTCGGCCCGACCAAGTCTCACTGTGAACCGCCCAGCGGGACCTGGCGGGAGGAAGACACGCCGTCTTCCCGAGATTGCAAGTAAGCCCGATTAACTCGCCTCAGTGCCCGACGGGCTCGCTGCCGGGAGCGTAGCCAGCCGCGCGGTGATCGGGCGCGCCTAACGATGCTCCTATGCTTCGTCAAGCGTTTGGACGACATTTATTTGCGTCATTGCGGGTTCTTCCAGGAGGGTGAATTCAAGGGCTTGGGCTGCTGCGGACAAGACAGACATCCCAGGAGCTTAAATGTCAAGCCGCGGTCGTGATTTCGTGACTGGCGTGCTGCGGCCAGGCGGTGGCCTCG
>DASYQM010000501.1:0-2708 GCA_036005525.1 Streptosporangiaceae bacterium | reverse complement strand
TACTCACGCACCGCGACACGCCGGGCACACCGGTTCAAGATCCGCGAAGAGCCCAGACGTCAGCCGGGCAGGTTAAAGAACAAGCTAAGTGAGTGTTTCTAAACCGGGCTGCGGGCGGCTGTGGCCGGGATGCGGTTTGTGATCGTCTGGCGCCGGGCGTGTCGGCTGGCTTGTGAGCAGGGCCCCTGGTAGCGACGGCGGTGTCCAAACCAGCCGGTCACACCAGGAGCCCTGGTGCCAGTGTGCCCTGCCGCGCCGGTGTGCGCATGCGCCCGCCCAGGTTGCCGCCGCCCGCGCCGCTATCCGTCCGATACCACCGATGCCGAGTGGACGCTGATCGCGCCGCTGCTGCCGGTCCCGGCCTGGCGCTCTGGCCGCGGCGGCCGTCCCGAAGCGCACTGCCGCCGGGCGGTGGTGGATGCGATTCGGTATGTGACTCATAACGGGTGCGTGTGGCGGGCGCTGCCCGCCGACTTCCCGCCCTGGCGCACCGTGTATGGCATCTACCAGCGGTGGAACGCCAGCGGCGCGACCCTCGCCCTGCACGACGCCTTACGCGCCCGGGCCCGCCAGGCAGCTGGCCGCGGCGCCGAGCCGACGGCTGCGGTGATCGACTCCCAATCGGTGCGCGCCGCACCCACCGTGCCAAAAGCCTCCCGTGGCTGGGACAACGCCAAGAAGGTCAACGGCCGCAAACGCCATATCGCCGTCGACGCCACCGGCCTGCTGCTGGAGGTCCTGGTCACCCCTGCCAGCACCCAGGACCGTGACGCCGCCCGGCCGCTGCTATTCAACCTGCATCGGGCCCGCCGCCATATCCGCCTGGCCTGGGCCGATGGCGGCTACGCCGGGAAACTGCAGCCCTGGGCCGCCACCTACCTCAAGCTGACCGTGCAGATCGTCAGACGCCCCGATGACCTGCACACCTTCGCCGTCCTGCCGCGCCGCTGGGTCGTCGAGCGGACCTTGTGCGCCGCGAGGCGCCCTGTCGTATCCCCGGCTCAGCCGGGAGGGATTCGGAGGGAGGTTCCTGGGTCGAATGGCTTACCTGGATCCGAAAGGTTAAGGGGACAGGAGCATGCCAGAAAACCCGGCGGCCGGGCCCAGCGGTCAGAGACGGCGCGCCGGGGGGACCCGCGTGATATGGCGAAAGCTGGATTGCCTGAATCCCAATCTCCAGTCGATGCAAGTTCCCATCCGCCGGAAAGACCGCTGAAACCGGTGCCGCGCTCTGCGCCGGACTCGAGGGTTGCCGGTGCACCCCCCGGAGCGCGGGACGACGCCCAGCGAGGGTGTTGAAGGAGATGAGTGGGACGCCTACGTCACGCTGCCACGTACGACAGGGACGAACGCGGGATCGCCTGCCGGGCGCGAGCCCCAGGGCGACGGAGGCCTCGTAGTAGTCGCCGGAGTCACGCCCGGCCAGGGAGGGCGGGAAAGCCGCCTGCAGGGCGAAGGGGGCCAGGTGATCAGACACCACCAGATCGGGAGGTATGCGTAATGCAAAGCGCCGCAACGGTGCTGGGTGTCTTGCGTGAGCGCGGTAGGCGCGGCCTGCCGCTGCACGAGCTTTACCGGCAATTGTTCAACCCGCAGTTGTATCTGCTGGCCTACGGGCGCATTTACGCCAACCAGGGCGCGATGACGCCCGGGGCCACGCAGGAGACCGTGGACGGCATGTCCCAGGCGAAGATCAGCCGGATCATCGAGGCGATGCGTCACGAGCGCTACCGGTTCGCGCCGGTCCGGCGGGTGCACATCCCCAAAAAGAACGGGAAGACGCGCCCGCTGGGACTGCCTACCTGGTCGGACAAGCTCGTCGGGGAAGCGGTGCGCCTGCTGCTTGAGGCTTACTACGAGCCGGCGTTCTCCGACCGGTCCCACGGGTTCCGGCCGGGGCGGGGCTGTCACACCGCGTTGCGGGAGATTGCCTGCACCTGGACCGGGACAGCCTGGTTCATCGAGGGAGACATCGCCGACTGCTTCGGGTCCCTTGATCATGACGTCATGATCAGGATCTTGTCGGAGAAGATCCGTGACAACCGGTTCCTGCGGCTGGTGCGCAACATGCTCACAGCCGGATACCTGGAGGACTGGAAATGGGGCGCGACGCTGTCCGGGGCTCCCCAAGGCGGGGTGGCCTCCCCGATCCTGTCCTCGATCTACCTGCACAAGCTGGATGAGTTCGTAGAGAAGGTGCTGATCCCGGAGCACACCCGGGGGGAACGCCGGGCCCGTAACCCGGCCTACCTCGACCTGCAGAACCAGCTGGCCAGAGCCCGCCGGCGTGGCGACCGGGCGCAAGCCCGGGCACTACGGCGGAAGATGGCCAGCCTGCCCAGCGCCGACCCGGGCGATCCCGGTTACCGGCGGCTGCGGTACTGCAGATACGCAGATGACCATCTGCTCGGGTTCACCGGACCCAAGGCTGAGGCCGAGGAGATCAAGCAGCGGCTGGCACGATTCCTGCGTGATGAACTCAGGCTGGAACTGTCGGCCAGCAAGACGCTGATCACCCACGCCCGCACAGGCGCGGCCCGGTTCCTCGGCTATGAGATCACCGTCCAGCACAACAACAGCAAGGCCACCCGCCGCCGCCGTGCGGTCAACGGGCAGGTCGCGCTGCGGTTGCCGCTGGATGTGATCAAGGCCAAGAGCGCCCCCTACCTGCGGCGCGGCAAACCCGCCAAGCAGAAGTCCCTGACCAA
>DASYQM010000500.1:0-5942 GCA_036005525.1 Streptosporangiaceae bacterium | reverse complement strand
GGCCAGCACCGGCCAGTGCGGTGGTGCCGCCTGCCTTCAAGCGGGCGTGCCAGACGCTGGCTGCCTGGCGGGAAACCTGCAGCGTGCGGGCGACCTCGGCTTGCGTGGCGCCATGGTGGAACAGCTCGGCTGCGTGCAGGCGGCGCTGCCGCATGCCCGCAAGGTCGCGGCGCCAGTAGCCCACCTTCAGGGGGCTTCCTTCGTTCTTACTGGACGAGTTGGTTGTGCTCCTTGTCATGAGCACAGCATGCCTGATCGCCCGCATCAACCTGTTCCGCGAACGTCTTTAAGTCGGATGGTCAGTGGCCATGGGAGGCGCCGCCTCAACCAGCAGCTCCTTGGGCCGAAGAACTACCTGTGGGCATTCGCCTGCGCGTCCGCTTCTGGCGCCGGCACCTCGGCGGCCCGTCCACCGGCGTGCCGTGAACCGCCGCCGGGCGAGGATCCGCCTCATTTCGATTTGCTAGGCGCCGGCAGGCGGTCAAGAAGTACGACTGAGGCGCCTTGACTCGAGATGAACCCGCCAGCTCATCACGCGAAGGAGGCGTGATGACAACACTGACCAAGGAACCAACGACCCTCGGGATGCCGTGGGAGGCGCGGTACGGCCATGCCCAAGCAATGGACGTCGGGAACCCCGGGAGGCCCGCAAGGCCGCGACTGCTCCCCGATCGCCTCCCACCCGGGATTCCCGGCGATCCCGGCTGGTTCCGGCCGGACTCTCAGGTCTGGCGTGTCTGGCGGGAGAAGCTCCTGCTGCTCGGCGGGCCGGCCGCCCTGCTGCTCCAGCTTGCCCACCCACTGATCGCGGCTGGTGTGGCCGCCCACAGCAGCTTCCGGGACGACCCGTTGCGCCGCCTCCGCGCGACCTTGGACGCCACCCTCACGGTCGTCTTCGGCGACCGGCAGCAAGCCCGTACGGCCGCGGCCCGGGTCGGCAAGCTCCACCAGCGCGTCCAGGGTCGGCTGCCGGTGGCGTCCGGTTGCTTTCCCGCCGGTACCGTTTACCGCGCTGGCGACCCGCAGCTTGCACTGTGGGTGCACGCCACCCTGGTCATGGTCGCCTTGGACGTGATGGATCAGTTCGTCGGCTCGCTCAGCCTCGGGCAGCGCGCCGACTACTACCAGCAAAGCAAGCCCTTCGCGAGGTTGTTCGGCGTCACCGAGCAGGTCCTGCCCGACAGCTACGGTGCCTTCGAGGCCTACCTGGAGCGCATGGTCCAAGGACCGGAGCTTGCCGTCGACCAGACCTCGCAGGAGCTGGCCGCCGCCGTCCTCGATGGCTGGCTGCCTGGCCTGCCGCGCCCGCCGGTTGCCACCACGAGGTTGCTGACGGCGGGGCTGCTGCCCGCGCGGTTCCAGGAGGGCTTCGGGCTGGCGTGGGGCCGCCGAGAGCAGCACCGCTACGCGCTGCTCCGCAGCGTGCTCCGAACGGTGGCACCGTTGCTTCCGCCGACCCTGCGCTTCTGGCCTCATCATGGGGTCGCGCTGCGACGGGTGGCAGCAACACCCAGACCCGCGGACACGGCATAGAGCACCAAAGCGGCGCTGCCGCCAACGGATCTGCGGCGCGCCAGGTGCCTGGGCTGCCGTCGTGGAGTGTGGCGGCCAACGATGACTTGGACGGGCTGTACCGTGGTGGCGGCCCAGGACCGCCGCGCCCAGACACGCGACAGTGGGTTGATGCCATGCCAGGTCGAATCGTCCTGTACGGGGCGACGGGCTATATCGGGGCGCGTACCGCGCGGGCGCTGGTCGCCAGCGGCGCCCGCCCCGTCCTTGCGGGCCGTGACCGGGGCCGGCTGAACGCGCTCGCCGACCGGCTCTCGCGGACGGGCGAGGGGATCGAGCTGGAGACGGCCGTCGCGGGCATCGAGACTCCTGAGCCACTGCGGCAGCTGCTCGAGCCTGGCGACGTGCTGGTGTCGACCGCGGGACCATTCTTGAAGGTCGGCCGGTCCGCCGTGGCGGCGGCCGTGGACGCGGGCGCGATCTACCTGGACTCCAGCGGTGAACCGCCGTTCATCCGCCAGGTGTTCGAGGAGTTCGGCCCGCGCGCGGAGCGCACCGGTGCGGTGCTGCTGACCGCGTTCGGCTACGACTACGTGCCGGGAAACCTCGCGGGGGCGCTCGCGCTTGAGGCCGCCGGGCCCGCCGCGGCCCGGGTGCAGGTCGGCTACTTCGTGCGCGGGAACATCCGGAAGGGAACCAGCGCGGGCACCCGCGCGTCGGTGGCCGGCGTGCTGCTGGAACCCGGGTACGCGTTCCGCGGCGGGCGGCTGGTGAGCGAGCGGACCGCCGCGCGCGTCATGTCGTTCGAGCTCGACGGCAGGAAACAGCAGGCCTTCTCGATCGGCTCGTCGGAGCAGTTCGCGCTGCCCAGGCTGCGGCCGGGGGCAGCGGGAGCAGGCGCCATCGTGGCGCAGGCGCCGCTCACCGAGGTAGGTGTCTACCTCGGCTGGTTCGGCGCCGCCACCAGGCTGGTGTCCTACGCCTCCGCGCTCGCCACGCCGTTGGGCGGTCTGCCAGGGGTGCGCCGGGCTCTGGATGCGCAGGCCCGCCGGGTTCAGCGCAGCAGGGCCGCGCCCGGGACGGGGGACGCCATCCGATCAGACGTGGTGGCGGTGGCGGGCGATGCCAGCGGCACCAAGCTGGCCGTGGCGCACCTGACCGGCGGGGATCCCTATTCGTTCACCGCGCCGATGCTTGCCTGGGCGGCGGGCAGGGCGGCCAGCCAGGGCGTGCGGCCCGCGGGCGCGCTCGGCCCGGTTGAAGCCTTCGGGCTTGGCAGCCTGGAGAGGGCCTGCGCCGACGCGGGATTTCATCGCAAGCCTGGCCCCTAGCATCTCGATGCTGTGGTCGACGACGGCCTGCCGGACGCAGACCAGCGTGAGACGCTGGCCCATCCCCGCTGGTGGTGGCGCGCTCAGGCACCCGTCGTTACCGTGCCGGGATGAAGGCCTGGGCGGTTCAGGGCGTTGCGCTTCCCTTCGGCGACGAGCCGGCGTCGTGGTGGATCGACGGCTCCGGCGCCGTTCATGACCGGCCGGTCGCCGGCGCCGACCTGCTCCCGGGCGGGTTCGTCCTGCCCGGGCTGGTCGATGCGCATGCGCACCCGGCCGTCGGCTCCGGGCCGGCGGGCCTGATGCCGCTGACCGCCAGCGCCGCTCGGGCGAACCTGGTCGCCTGGGCGCAGGCGGGGATCACCCTGGTGCGCGATGTCGGCTCCGCGGGTGGTCTGACCCTGCAGCTCGGGTCCGGGCCGGGCATGCCGGCGCTGCAGGCGGCCGGCCGGTTCCTGGCTCCGGCCGGCCGCTACTTCCCGGACCTGCTGGACGCGCCGGTGGAGGAGGCCGGCCTGGTCGACGCCGCGGTGGCGGAGATCGGCCGGGGCGCGGCCTGGGTCAAGGTGATCGCCGACTTCCCCGACCTGGCCGCCGGGACCGACGCCGAGGCCATCTACCGGATCGACGCCATCGCGCGGCTGGTGGCCGCGGCGCACCAGGCCGGTGCGCGGGTGGCGGTGCACTCCACGGTGCCGGGCGCGGGCCAGCTGGTCGCCGCGGGCGTGGATTCTGTCGAGCACGGGTTCGGGCTGGACGAGCACGCGGTCACGGATATGGCGGACCGCGGGACCGTCTGGACGCCGACGGTTGGCGCGCTGGGGGCCATGCTGGACACCCCGGGCATGGCGCCGCAGCGCCGGCAGCGGTTCCAGGAGGGCCGCGCGCGGATCGCCGAGCTGCTGCCGCTGGCCGTGCGGCTCGGCGTGCCGGTGCTGGCCGGCACGGACGTGACCGGGTCGATTCCCCGGGAGGTGGCGCTGCTGGCCCAGATGGGGCTGCAGCCGAAAGACGCGCTGGCCGCGGCGAGCACCTGGCCTCGCCGCTTCCTCGGCGCCGCCAAGACCGCCGACATCGTCACCTACCATCACGACCCCCGCCAGGACCCGGACGAGCTGGCCCGCCCGGCGGCCGTCGTCGCCGGCGGAGTCCGCCTGCGATAAACCGCTCCATGCGCCTGAGGTCGGGTGCCCCGGGCAATTCCACCCCCGGACCACCGACCTACCGCCATGTTCCTCAACTGTGGGAAGGCGAAGCGGCGCCGGAGGCGACTAATCGGTCAGACCCTGTCACATCTTGGCGACGCACCTGATCTCGACCAACAGCTCCGGGAAGGCCAGGCGCTCGATCTGGACGATGGTGCTCGCGACGACCGGGTTCCCGGCGAAGACCTCGTCCTTCATCTTCACCCGGGCCTGGAACGCGGCGTCCATGTCCCGGACGTAGAGCGTCTCCTCGACCAGGTTGTGGATCGTCGCGCCGTACCGTGCGAGCACCTTCCCGATGTTTGCATAGGCCGTACGCATCTGGACTTCCATGTCGCCGACCCCGATGACGTTGGCCCGGTCGTCGTGGCTCACCTGCCCGGAGAGGTAGACGGTGTCCCCGACCTTCACCGCTTGGGCGTAGCCGTACTGCTCCTCCCACGGCATCCCGAGGGTCGTTGGTTCCTTGGTCAATTTTGTCATCACGCCTCCCTCATGTGCTGAGCCAGCGCGTTGATCCCGTCGTGCTTCGAGACGTCCATGCCCCACGCCGACGCCGGGGCGTGCGGCCTTGATCGATGGAGAACAACCAGGCGTAGCCGGGCAAGTACCTCGCGCCGAAGAAGCTGCCGGCGGTCCCAGAGTCACCGGTCCGGCGTGATACCCCGGTCTCCTCAAGGCAGGCCGCCGCGGTGGCCGCGACCGGGCCGTCGGCGCCGTAGGGAGCCGCACGAGCGGGCGCCCACAGGTAGCTCTTCGACCCAACCCGTTTGCTGGTTGAGCAGGTCACGCCTGCCGGGGATCAGCCGGTATCGAGGTCGATGCGCACCGTCAGCGGATCAGTGTCCATCGCCGCCGACGCGGACACGCACAGGCGGCGTGCCAGGTTGCCCCGGCCGATATGCCGCTGCCGCTCACGCGGGTCGTCATCGTCCAGAATGTGGGCCGTTCCGGCCCTCCAGACGACCCCAGACCCGCTGCGGACCTTGACCCGGACGCGCGGGTCGGCCTGGATGTTCTTGACCCAGTCGGCGCGCCGCCCGCGCTGAGCCACCAGCCAGAAGGTCTCCCCGTCCAGGCCATCGCACACCGGCGTGCGCCGCGGCTGTCCCGTCCGCCGTCCGGTCGTCTCCAGCAGGGCGTCGCCGGGAGGTGGGATGCCGAGCTGCCACGCGAGCAGGACGATCGGGTTGATCACCCGCTTCTCCAGCGGGTAGACGACTCGATCCTTGGCGGCTGACCCGGCCATCTCTGGCTCTGTCCTTCCTGGCCGTTGAGCGATCACCGGCCGCTGACCCTGGCACGACCAGCTCGTGCACACGATCTACGTCGGCTCCGGTTAAGCCGTGACTAAGTTGAGCCTTCCGCTTTCCAGGAGTCGTCGGGGGCAGCAGCCCTGCCGCACATGCCTGCTGTACGCGCCGGGCAGTGGTGCGCTCCGAGTAGCCGCCCGCGAGTTGGACCGCCCGAGTTGGCGTGGTGCCGACGTATTCGCGGTAGACCCTCGCGACTTCCTCAAGACTTGAGCGTCCTAGCCGGGCTCCGCGCTGACGGCCGCGTACCGAGACGCTGTGGGTCGCGCCTGGCGGCAGGCAAACGACCCAGACTCCGGCAGGAACGCAAGCCCGAGATGCGCTCAGGACCCGTACGAACCTACGATCAGGACCACGCAGCGTCGTTCCCCTAGGTCGGCGCCAACCGGAGATGGTGTTACTTCTGTGGTGCGGTTTGAACAAGCCAGTCCTCGAAGCGAGGGTCGAGGATGAGGGCGTCCGCGCCGGGTAGGAGTGTGCGCTCCTCAAGCAGGGCACCAGAGTAGCGAGCCTCGGGGTCCACGACGACCTCCCGCGGGTCTCCTCGAAAGCTCAGGCCCTCGCGGATCAGCTCATCGAGA
>DASYQM010000499.1:0-9301 GCA_036005525.1 Streptosporangiaceae bacterium | reverse complement strand
AGCAACACCGAGTCCTCGGCGATCACGATTCGCATGGCAGTTCCGCGGCGATGACGGTCGGCCCGCCCGGCGGGCTGTCGATGGTCAGCGTGCCGTCCACGGCGGCGGCCCGCTGCGCGAGGCCCCGCAGTCCCGTGCCGGCCCCCGCTTCGTCGCTTTCCGCGGGAACGGCGCCGCCGGATCCGTCGTCGGTGACGGCGATGCGGAGCACGTCACCGTCGCGAACGACGGCCACCTCGGCCCGGGTCGCCTGGGCGTGCTTCGCCACGTTGGTGAGCGCCTCGGAGACGATGAAGTAGGCCACGGCCTCGACGCTGGGCGAGGCTGGCCGGGGCACGTCCACGCGCAGCCGGACCGGCAGCGGCGCGCGCGCCGCGAGGCCGGACAGCGCCGCGTCCAGGCCCCGGTCGTTGATCACGGCCGGATGCAGGCCGCGGATGAACTCGCGCAACTCGGCCAGCGCCAGTACGGCCTCGTCGTGCGCCTCGGCGATCGCCCGGCGGACGGGCTCCGGTGCGCTGGTGAAGCGCTCCCGTGCCATGCCGAGATTCATGGCCAGGGAGACCAGCCGCTGCTGTGCGCCGTCGTGCCGGTCGCGCTCGATCCGGCGGCGCTCGGCGTCGGCCGCGGCGACGACGTCGGCCCGGCTGCGGGCCAGCGACTCGACCCGCAGCGCCAGTTCCTCCCTGTGGCTCGGCCCGAGCAGCGCCCGGGCCGAGGCCTCGTCCGCGCGCGTCACCAGCCGCGCCAGCCAGGGCGCCGCCAGCAGCAGCGCAACCGCCGCGGCGCAGGCAGCGGCTCCGGCGGCGGGCGGCGGGCGGGCGGCGGCCAGGTAGCCGATCGCGGCCGCCGGGGCCAGCCAGCAGGCGGCCACCAGCCCGCCGCCGGCCACCCCGATGAGGATCGCCAGCAGGTGGAACCCGAGCTGCCGCCAGGTCGCGGCGGCGAGCCACGGCCCGACCGGCCACGGCTTGCGCCCGGCTGCCAGCGGGCCCGCCGGGATGTCCACGCCGAGCGTCGCCCGGAGCCGCGACTGCTGCAGCGCGGTCAGCCCCTGCACCGCCCACAGCGCCAGCACCGGGACCACGATGACCACCGCGACATACAAAACGGCGTGCGCCCAGCCGCCCACCGGCCAGGCCGCCAGGCTCGCGATCGCGGCCCCCCAGATGAGGGCGAGCCCACCCAGCAGCAAGCCGCCCACCAGTCCGACAAGGAAGGCGGCGAGCGCGTTCCCGGTGGCCCGCCAGGCCGGTGCCGACCACAGGGCGCTGACCGCGGCACCGACCCGGCGGGAGGTCCGGTCTGCCGAGGTCATGACGCCACGGTACAAAGGCAGCCCGCGAGTCACCATCCGGCTGCCCTGCTGCCCGGGTGGGGAAATCCCCACCCGGCTCAGGCTGGGCGCCCCAGCGACACCGCGCCGCGCGTCCGGCAGCGTCGTGTCCATGATTGAGATCAGCGCACTCACGAAACGCTACGGATCCACCACCGCGGTCTCGGACCTGACGTTCGCCGTGCGGCCGGGCGTGGTGACCGGCTTCCTCGGCCCGAACGGCGCCGGAAAGTCCACGACCATGCGGATGATCCTCGGCCTGGACGAACCGACCAACGGCTCGGTCACGGTCAACGGCCACCCGCCCCGGGCGCACGCCGCGCCGCTGCACGAGCTCGGCGGCCTGCTGGACCCGCGGGCGGTCCACCCGTCCCGCAGCGCCTACCACCATCTGCTCGCGCTCGCGCAGACCTCCGGCATCCGCGGGTCCCGGGTCGATGAGGTGATCGACGCGGTCGGCCTGCGCGCGGTGGCGGGGCGGCCGGCGGGCAAATTCTCCCTTGGCATGGCCCAGCGGCTGGGCATCGCCGCCGCGCTGCTCGGCGATCCCGCCACCGTGGTCCTCGATGAGCCGGTCAACGGCCTGGACGTCGAGGGCATCCGCTGGATCCGCGCGCTGCTGCACGACCTCGCCGCGCAGGGGAAGACGGTCTTCATCTCGTCGCACCTGATGAGCGAGATCGCGCAGACCGCCACGCACCTGATCGTCATCGGCCGGGGCCGCCTGATCGCGGACACCAGCGTGGCGGAGTTCATCGCCGCGGCCGCGCCCCCGGCGGTGCGGGTCCGCAGTTCGGACCAGCACGCGCTGGCCGCTCTGCTCCGCTCGCCCGACGTGACCGTCGCTCCCGCCGATGACGGCGCACTGGCCGTGTCCGGCATGCCCGCCGCGCAGATCGGCGCGGCCGCCGCCGCCGCCGGGATCACCGTGCTCGAGCTCGCCACCGAGCAGACATCGCTGGAAGACGCCTTCGTTGACCTGACCCGCGGCGAAGTCGAGTTCCGCGCCGCCGCCCGGCCCGCCGGGCCCACCTTTGAGGAGGAGAAATGACATCCACGACGCCGAATACGGCGCCAGCCCCCCCAGCCCTGCCGGCCTACCCGCGGCCGCAGAAGGTGACCCAGGCCCGGGTGCTGAGGTCGGAGTGGACGAAGCTCCGCACCCAGCCGTCCGCGCTCTGGGCGCTACTGTCCGCGGTGATCCTGGTCGTCGCGCTCGGCATCGGCTACAGTCTGCTGCGGGAGGCCCGGCCGCCGCACGGCGCGGCAGCGATCGCAAGCTTCGACCCGGCGGCGATCAGCCTGTCCGGGGTGCAGATCGCGCAGATCGCGGTCGGCGTGCTCGGCGTGCTGCTGATCACCAGCGAGTACGCCACCGGGCTGATCCGGACGACGCTGGCCGCGGTGCCGCGGCGCCTGCCGGTGCTGTGGGGCAAGGCGGCGATGCTGGCCGCGGCCATCGTGGCGGTGAGCGTGCCGGCCGCGTTCGCGGCCTTCCTGGCCGGGCAGTCGATCCTGGGCCGCCAGCACCTCGCGGTGCACCTCGGCCAGCCCGGCGTGGCCCGGGCGGTGATCGGCAGCGCACTGTACCTGGCGGTGGCCGGGCTGCTCGGCCTGGGCCTGGGCGCCCTGCTGCGCAGCACGGCCGGCGGGATCGCGGCGCTGTTCGGGCTGCTGTTCGCGGTCCAGCTCGTGGCCGGCTTCCTGCCGGGAAGCTGGGCGGACGACGTTGGCAAGTACGTGCCCACCACGGCCGGACAGGCCGTGACCGCGGTCCACCCGGACCCCACGTCGTCGCTGCCGCCCTGGACCGGGTTCGGCGTGTTCTGCGGGTACGCAGCCGTGCTCCTGGTCCTCGCCGCCCTCCGGATGCGGCGCGGCGACGCCTAGCGCGCCGCTGCCACCAGGGACCCATCACGCTAGGGAATGCGGTGAATCCCCTGCGCGAGCGCCGGCATCGTGGTTTGCTGGCGCAAGCAGACCTGACTTGGGCGGGACCTTAGTGAACGAGGACACGTCGCGCGGTCACGCTGCCAGCTACCGTCGCCGTGACGTGCTGACGCTGGCCGGCGTGGCGGCGCTGGCCGGTCTGGCCGGAGCCGGCTGCGGCAGCGCCACCAGCCCGTCGGGCCCCCGCGCCCAGCCGGAGCCGACCAGTTCGGTGGCGAGGTTCTGGTCTCGCCAGCGCAGACACGGCCAGGTGGACTTCGCCAACTGGCCGCTCTACATCGACACCGGCCACCGGACGCTGCAGGAGTTCACCGCGACGACCGGCATCCAGGTGAGCTACACGGAGGTCATCCAGGACACCCCGTCCTGGTTCACCAAGATCAACCCGATCCTGATGGCCGGCCAGGCCATCGGCTACGACGTCATGGTCATCACCAACGGCTTCCAGTTCTCCCAGCTGCTGGCGGAGGGGAAGCTCGTGCCCGTCAACCAGGAAATGCTGGGCAACTTCTACCGGAACGCCTCCGCCAAGTTCAAGCGCCGGTCGTTCGACCCCGGGAACACCTACAGCGTCCCGTGGGCGTCGGGCAGCACCGGCATCGCCTGGAACCCCAAGTACATCAAGACCCCGGTGACCAGCATCAACGAGCTGTGGAACCCGGCCTACAAGGGCCGCGTCGGGATGATGTCCGACCCGCAGGAGATCGGCAACTTCGGGATGATCAAGGTCGGCGTCAACCCGGAGCGGTCGACCCCGGCCGACTGGCGCGTGGCCGGGAAGGCGCTCGCCGCGCAGCGCCGTGCGGGCCTGGTCCAGAACTACTATCAGCAGTCGTACATTGACGCCCTGAGCAACGGCGACACCTGGATCTCCATGGCCTGGTCCGGCGACATCTTCCAGCAGAACCTGACGTCGGGAACCGCCCTGCAGTTCGCGATCCCCCGCGAAGGCGGCAGCATCTGGACCGACAACATGGTGATCCCGCGGGGGGCGGAGAACCCGGTCGACGCGATGACGCTGATGGACTGGTATTACCGCCCCGCGGTCGCCGCGCAGCTGACCGCGTCCATCAACTACATCACCGCGGTCCCTGCCGTGCGGCCCATCATCGCCGCGGATGCGGCCAAGGCCAGCGGGGAAGAGAAGCACACGCTGGCCGAGGTTGCGGCCAGCAAGCTCGTGTGGCCCACGCCCACCGAATATTCCAGGCTGTACAACTACGCCGACGTCAGCGGCAAGCTGCAGCACGAGTATTTGTCGATCTTCCAGTCCGCGATGGGCGGGTGACGGTACCGGCGGCGGCGGGCGCCCGCGCGGGCGGGCGGCCTGCTACATGCCGGCCGGCGGGCCGCCCTCAAGACGGCTGAGCTGCGCCTGCAGCAGGTCGAGGCGTGCGTGCACGAGCGCGATCTCGGCGCCGAGCGCCGCGACGGCCTCCGCGTCCGCCGGGCTGCCGGCGGCTGGCACGCCGGGCCGTGCGGGGGCGTCGGTGACCGTGCTGGGCCAGCTGGCGGCGCCCTCGTCGGGGGTGACCGGAACCAGCCCGCCGAGCCGGCCCGCGAAGCTGCCGAACGTGACGATGTGGCGGTGCGCCGCGCAGGCCGCGCAACATGGCATCAGGCAGCGCCAGCCCACCAGGCCCTGCCCGGCGTCCGCCAGCCCGGTCGCCGGCCGGCCGCACTCGCAGGGGCCGACCCGCATGACCTTCACCCGCTGGTGGCTGTAGCGCAGCCCACGCTCGTAGCGGATGAACCTCCCGGATGCCGCCACCTCCAGCACTACCGCCGCCCGATTCGCGGTCGCGCAGCTCAGTGCCCTGGCCTCGGCCAGCGAATGGAGGCAGTAGAAGCCGCAGCTGCACCGGCGCCTGGGCGGGGCGTGCCGCCGGCTCCAGACACACGACGCCTCAGCGGTCGTCCCGTACACGCGCTGGGCGCCGATGGACAGCCCGGCGAACCCGGCCCGCCCGTCCTCCGCAGCCACGAGCGCATGCGCCAGCTTGAAGCCCGGGTACGGCCGGTCCGGGTGCTCCTGGGCGGGTCTTGTGCCCAGCACGGCTCAGCCCGCGGCGGCCGGCTCCGTCTCCTGGGCGGGCAGCGCGGAAGCCTCGGGCGCCCTCGCGTCCGCCCCGTCCGGCGGCAGGCCGGCCTCCTCGTCCGCGTGCGCCTGCGCATCGTCTGTGACGAATCCGGTTGCCAGCTCCTTGCCCAGCTGCATGGTTTGCCTCCCTCCGGCACTTATCCCGTACCCGGCGCGCAGCGCTGCTATGCGGTGCGGGCACCACCATGGCCAACACCCCGGTCCGGCCGCCACGGCGTGGGCAGTGAATCTAGCGACCAACGCCGCGGTGGGTGCCGTCCTCGGACGGAAGTGAGGGCGGCGGCCCGAGGGTGACGCCGGCGGCGGCTCCGCACCGGGCCTGCCGCCTGCGGGCGGCGCCCAGCAGCCCGGACCGTGGCTTCGGCGGCGTACCCTGCGCCTGGCATCCTTGATACATGAACCTGGTCCGATTGCTCCGCCGGATCGCCATCACCGTCGTGGGCACCGTTATCCTCGCCGTCGGCGTGGTGCTGCTGGTGGCGCCCGGGCCGGGCCTGCTCGTGATCCTCCTTGCGCTGATCGTTTTCGCGGTCGAATACGAGTGGGCCAGACGCCACCTGGTCACCGTACGGGCACGCGCGCTTTCGGCGGCCGACAAGGCGGCGGCCAGCCGCGTCGCGACGGCCTCCACCATCCTGTTCGGCATCGGCGCCATCGGCCTGGGCGCGGTGCTGATCTTCAGCGACGTGCTGCCCCTGTCCGGCGTCGGGACCGGTGCCGGTGTTGCCCTGGGCGGCCTGACCGTGCTGGCGACTCTGGCATACAGCATCCGGGAGATGCGGCGCGCCGAAAGGGCCGCTGAGACCGGGCATGACCAGCGGACTGAAGCGGCGGACGATCTCGATCAGCCACGGACGGAGAGCCGCGGCACGGGGGGCGGCACGCCCGGGCCGTGACGGCCCTGGCCGGGCGCCCACGATGGCGGCGTGGCGGCCGACACGCCGGCAGGGAGGATGGGGCGGTGCATACGGGGTAGGTTCTGGGCGTGGAGTACCTGCTCGCCATGGCCGCGGCAGTCCTCCTCGGAACCGGCTTCGTGCTTCAGCAGCGGGTCGCAGAGCGGGCTCCCAAGGGGCACTTCCTGCACCTGCGGCTGCTCGGCGACTTGATGCGCAAGCCCAGGTGGCTGGTGGGCGTCGCCGCGATGGTGGGGGGACAGCTCACCTCGGCATGGGTGCTGGGTCATCTCAAGCTGTCGATCGCCGAGCCGCTGCTCGCATCGAACTTGATCTTCGCTCTCATTCTCGCGGCCATCCTGTCCAGGCAGCGCGTCACGAAGACCGAGCTGATCGGCGCCGTCATTCTGAGCGCGGGCGTCGTCGCCTTGGCGCTGACGCGGGCACCGAGGTCCGCCACGGTGTCGTTTGGCTCGTTCACCTACTGGCCCGCCGCGGCCGGCGTTGGCCTGCTGGCTTACGGCCTGGTCCAGGCGGGACGCCGACGTCCTGGCGACCAGCGGGCGATGCTCACCGGGATAGCCGCCGGCCTCGTCTTCGGCATCTCGGACGCGCTGACCCGGCGCACGATGCAGTTGCTCAGCGCCCACACGCTGGCGGCGCTGTTCACAAGCTGGCCCGTCTATTGCCTGGTGGCGGCCGGTTTCGTTGGTATCTTGCTGCTGCAGAGCGCGTTCAACGCGGGTCCGCTGCGCACGTCGCTGCCGGGCATCGCCGCGGCGGAGCCCGTCGCCGGGATAGTGCTCGGCATGGTGGTCTTCGCCGACCCGGTGTTCGTGTCGCCCGGCATGCTGGCGCTGCGGGCAGCGGGCATAGCCGCGCTGATCATTGGCGTCATTATGGTGGCCCGCGCACCCGTGCTCAGCAGCCTCCGCAAGCTGCCGGCCCACCACGGCCTCCCCCTGACCCGGCGCGCCGACGAACCCGATCATCATCAGGTCCCGGGCGCGGCCGGGTCCCGGCCCGTCACCACCGCGGATACCGTATGACGCCCTCGCACGCTTGCCGCCGACGCGCCGGGAGGCGCGCGAACGCCCCGCCGCCGTGGTGGGGCGGCGGGGCGCCGGCGCGGCGGGCCGGGCCTGGCAGCGATGTCATTGCTCCAGTCCCGCGCGCAGCCGCACGGCCCTGCGGACGGCCAGCCGCAGCCGCCGTTCGGCACGTTCGGCACGCCGCGACGCCCTGGCCACCGCGGCGAACCGCCGGGCCAGGCGGTGCTGTTCGGCCTGCGCCAGCATGTCGCGCTGCCGTTCGCTGGCGAGCTGCCGGCCAATATCTGGATGCCGATACACGTGACTCACCTCCTTTCGTTGCATGGCGGGGCTGACGAAGCCCCGCGGGAGTGGGGATCTGGTGGATCGCCGCGACGGCGCGGCATGGCGAGGCTGATCAGCTCCGCCGGTGCCGCGGGCCGTCAGCGGGCGGCCGCGCCGCGGCTGGACTCACCTGACATGGCGGGTACCTGAGCGCCCGCGCGGGAGCCGGGCGGCGCCTACGCGGTCGCGGTGACCTCGATCGGGCTTCTGCCAAACGGGCCGGGTGCTGCGGCACCGACCTTGCTCATGCAGTTCGGCCGTGGCTGCCGCCACCGCGGACCGCGCAAGGCGCGGGCCCGATGCCAATCCCGTTCAAGCGCCATCACAACACCCCCCTACTTCTCACGAATCTGGCCTTCTGCCCTGACGGAGCCGGACGGGACGGCCCTTGATACATGCGGCGCTGCACGGCCCGGCCGCCGTCCGGGGAGCCGTGCGTACATGCCCGCCGCCGGGGGTAAGGACTCCCTGGCCGCTGTGCGACTGACCCTTGTTGATTCTTCTCGGTTGGCCGTTGGGCCGGCAGCGGCCGGCATCATCGTGATCAGCACAGCCGCATGAGTGGACGTGGTGGCGATCGGCCGGTGGCCGGGCAGGCAGCGCGCGGCCGGTCCCGCCCGGAGGCCTGGGTGGGTGATGGGACGATCGCCCCTGGCGACCCGGTGAGGGGTGACGAGCCGGGCGCATGGCCTGACTTGGACGCCGACCGCGCGGTGACCTCGCTCTACCGGATGCATTACCGGTCCCTGGTCAGGCTGGCGACGCTGCTGGTGGGAGACATCGCCACGGCAGAAGGAATCGTGCAGGACTCGTTCATCGCCGTGCATGCCGCCTGGCGGAGGCTGCGGAACGGCGACCGCGCGCTCTCCTACCTGCGCCAGTCGGTGGTGAACCGCTCCCGCTCGGCGCCGCAGCACCACATGACGGGGAACAGGGCCGCGCCAAACCCGATGCCCGGCATGCCGGGCGCCGAGCAGGCTGAGATCGCCCAGCTCGAGCGCTCTCCCCTGGTCTTGGCGCTGCGGACTCTCCCGCCACAGCAGCGCGAGGCGCTGGTGCTGCACTACTACGCCGGCCTGCCTGAGGACCAGATCGCCTCGGCCATGGGCATCAGCAGGGGCGCGGTCAGGAGTCACACCGCCCAGGCGGTGGTGTCGCTGCGCGCGCTACTGGACAGCGACTGAGGGGACGCCCGGTTCCGCCCCCCAAGTTCTGCTCGGCCCGGCTCCGACCCCAGCGCGGCTTACCTGGGCTGCCGCCCCCGCGGCGGGCGGATCGGCGGGATCGCGGCGGCACGGTGCCGGCGGGGGCCCGACCACAGCGCCGGCACCGCGTCAATGGCGGCGGCCACCGCGTAGGCGGCCTGCTCATAGTTGAGCCGCCAGCCGACGAAATCGGGCCACGCCTCGGCGGGGTCGCGATCGATCGGGAAGTCGACCTCGCGCATCCGGCCGACCGCGTCGAGGAACTCCTGATAGCTTAAGCTGATCTGGCCGTTCGGGTCGGGCTCGTCGAGGACCTCGAAGCCCATCGCCCGGGCGACCTGCCGGAAGCAGAGGAATCCGCTGCGCAGGCACAGGCGGGCCGGCACCACCGGCGCGGACGTCGGAGACAGGGCGAGGATCAGCGCGGCGGAGTCGAG
>DASYQM010000498.1:0-1529 GCA_036005525.1 Streptosporangiaceae bacterium | reverse complement strand
TTCGCCCAGCGGCGGCTGCTGGCCGAGCTGCTCATCGACCGCGTGATCGTCACCGACGGCGAGGTCGAGATCCGCTACGTGCTGCCAACCTCACCCAACGGGCCACACCCGCCCTTTTGCCAGTTGCGAAAAGACTATTTCAAGGAGCAAGCCAGACTGCATACGTCAGCCTGTCGCATAAACGGCACGAGAAGGCGCTGGGCGGCCTGTTTACGCAGGTGCTGCGGTTGCTAGCCGCCGAGGGCATGGTGTGCCTGGGCGTGTTGAGCCTGGATGGGACGAAGCTGGCCGGCAACGCGGCGCAGAAGGCGAACAAGACGCTGCCGCAGATTGAGAAGCTGCTCGCGGAGGCGGCTGCGATCGACGCCGCCGAAGATGCCCAGCACGGCAGCACCACCGGACCGGTGACACCACGGACACTGGCACGGCGGGCAGAGCGGCGGCAGCGGCTGGCCGCCGCCCGGGACCGGCTCACCGCCGAGGACCAGGCCCGTCGCGATGCGCAGCGGGCCAAGCAGCAAGCCTGGGATGCGGCCGCGGCGGCCGCGAAACGGCGCAGGCATCGCCCCGGTGACGAGCCGCCGCGCCCGAACCGCAACAACACCGAGCCGCGGGCGAACATCACCGACCCGGACGTGCGGATAATGCGCAACCAGAAGGGTTATGTGGCCGGTTATAACGGCCAGCTTGTGGTCACCGCCCAGCAGGTCATCGTCGGCGCGGTGCTGTCCCAGCACCCGGTGGACCGCACCCTGCTGCACCCGGTGCTGGACACCTGCCGCCACCAGCTCGCCGGGGCCGGGATCGAGCCGACGCTGCGCACCGTGCTCGCCGACTCCGGCTACGTCACCGAAGGCAACTTCGCTCACGCCGACACCGATGGCCTGCGGCTGCTCGCGCCGCTCGCCAAGACCCTGGCCGGCGCTACGTCCGCACGCCACAGCGGCCCCGGAACCTGAACCGGCTCCCTGCCACCGCGCGCGCCGTCCGGCGGATGCGCCATCACCGGGGCCGCGCCGATTACAAGCTCCGTGCCCAGACCGTCGAGCCGGTGTTCGGACAGATCAAGTCCTGCATGAAGATGACCGCGATGTCCCGCCGCGGCTTCAGCGCCTGCCGCAGTGAATGGCTACTGACCGCCACCGCTCACAACCTGCGCAAGCTGCACGCCCACCGCCGCAACGCATAACAACCAGACCCGGCCGAGGGCCGGAATACCTAGGCGAACCAGTTACCGGCTCGTCAGAACACTGGAACCCTGCCTTCCAAGACTTTGTGCAACAGGCTGAACCATGCGCTCGGGCAGATTAGCGAACGCACAGTAGCCGCTGTCAGGAACGGCCACCTGATGCGCGAGACGGCCGTCCCGTTGTCGAACGTGTGTTCTAGCCTGGGGGTGATGGCGCTGGAGCCGCCCTATTGTCCTCCGGTGGTCGGCATGGCCAGCGGCCCCATCGGCCATCTGCTGTCCTGGGAACGGCACGAGCGCGATGGCTCGTGATGGGCGTGGGTCTCCTGGATCCAGCAGA
>DASYQM010000497.1:0-2192 GCA_036005525.1 Streptosporangiaceae bacterium | reverse complement strand
TCCCGAGTAGCCTGACGCCCCGGTACTGCTCACCCAGCCGGGTGAGGTGGTGCTGGATGCTACGCCACTGGTAGGTCCATCCCGGTGCCAGGCTGTAACCGATCTTGAAGCCTGCGTTCATGGCACCCGCCCCGACCAGGGCGGCGGCAGGGTATGCCCGAACGCTGCTCTGGAGGTCGCCGCGGACGGGGGCACGGGTCTCCCGGCGCCGCGCCGTCCATGTTCTGAATGCCGTCGGGACAGGCCATCGCATGGGGGAAGTACAGCACAGTGAGCCCAAGCCCAGGGCTTTAGCGGGGATGCCTGATGCGGGATCGGCGCGGGCCACGGCGGACATAACCTAACCGGCATGAACCGTCGAGTCGCGCTCTCCCCTTGAGGGGGGCCAGGCTGATCGTCCAGGCACTCAGCACATGCCGCGGCCCGGCCGACGAGGCTCCCAGAACGCAGGGATCAGCGTCCCGGTCGTGCACGGTCATCACCTCCGCGAACTCGTCACACCTGAATACGACGGGTTACCAGTTCAGCCGACACTTAACGGGTACACGCCCGCCCCACTTGGTGCCCGCCCGGAGGGAAGGCCGGGCGGGCACTCCCATGGGGGGCTTAGCTGGTTTCGGTGGACGCCTGGGTCTGTCCCACGCCGTCGTCATCGGTCTGGGCGGCCCGGCCGGTGGCGTAGGCGGCGACTTCGACTTCGATGTCAGACAGCGAGTACTCGGTGTGCTCGGCCAGCCAGGCCAGGTAGCGGGCCGCGAGCGGGACGCCGTAGTGGAACCGGTAGTTGTCCTCGGCGGCTTGCCAGACGTGCGCGTCGCGGGCGCCATGCTCGGCAGCGCCGAGGACCATCGCCAGGGCGATCACCTGGGCCCGTTTGTCGGATGCGCGGGCCAGTTCGGCCAACAGCAGGTCCCGGTGCCCGGTGGCCGCGCCGTCGCCCGTCAGGCCGAGCAGTTCGCAGGCGGTCTGGTGGCCGAACGAGGATGCTTGCGGCTGCGTCTCGCCCCGGGCCATCGCCTCGACGATCAGTTTCAGCGCGCCCGCTGGCGGGGCTTTGCGGCCCAGCACCGCCTTGAGGTGGGAGGTGCGGGTGTCGGTCGCGGCCCGCCATTGGGTGTTCCGCTGCCGGACCCGGCGGCGTTCGTCGGTCTGGCGGGCGGCCTCGGCGGCCTCGTCTTCGGCGGTCTGCTGCTCCGGGGTCGGCGTGCCGCTGGCTGTGCCGTGCACGTTGGTGTGGCCGTACTGGTCGGGGTCGGTGCACAGGTAGCGGCCGATCCGCCAGCCGGGCACGAACCCGGCCTCGCGTGCCTCCTCGTCGCTGCCGAACTCGATGCCGGCCAGGTCGTCATCACCGGCGGGGCTGTGCGCGGCCCGGTACGCCGCCTCGGCCCCGGGGGCCCAGTCCCAGTCGTAGGTGATGGTCACTGCCCGGCCTGGGCAGGTGGCGTGCGTCTGGGGGCTGATGTCGTTCCTGTCGCCGTCGCGCAGGTTCTCCAGCGCCAGGGTCCACGGCACGTACGGCCGGTCACCGTAAATGGCGATGCCCTGCGCCTCCAGCCCGGCGGTAAATGCCGCTTTGGCTTCCCGCTCGGCCCGGGTGGCACGGAGCTGGGCGGCGAGGTGATCGAACTGGCTGGGGCTGCCTTTCGCCGCCTGGACTAACGCGGTCAGCGCCTCCTGGTCACCCTCGAACTCGGCCAGGGTCGCGGCCTGGTCCAGGGTCAGGAAGTCCCACCGTTCGGCGGCCGACGTGGCGACCTCGGACCGGGCTACGGTGAGGGACGCGGCGACCTGCGGCCGGGCCAGCCCGGTGGCCTTGGCGATGGCCGCCTCGGTCATCTGTTCCTCAGCGAACAGGGCGAGCAGGACGGCGGTGTCGTCGCGGACGGTCATCGGCACCCGGTGATGATTCTCGTTCCACTGCTCGATCAGCCGGGCGCGCCGGTCGGCCCGCTCATCGCCCTCAGCACCGGCGACAAACCCCAGGACCGGGACGCCGGCGCGCAGGCAGCCGATGGTGCGCCGGTGCCCGGCCCGGACCCGCAGCCGGCCGTCCGGGCGGCGGACGATGGTAATCGGGACGTTGTTGCCGCACCCATCGGCCCGCCAAGCGGCGATCGTCTTGCACAGGGCAACGTCGGCCTTGGTGACGGTGGCCTGTGCGTTGGTGCGGGCGTTGGCGTCCATCAGCA
>DASYQM010000496.1:0-1615 GCA_036005525.1 Streptosporangiaceae bacterium | reverse complement strand
GCCCTATCGCCAGTCACAGCGCCAGGCCGCCGGGCCCTGCCGCACTCCTATTGGCCCTCGAAGGGCGAGCATCGGTAGCAGTGGCCCGGCGGCTACCAGCCCCGCACCAGCATCCTCACGGACACCAGCACCACCAAAAGTGGACCAGTGAGCATCGATCTGTTTCCTATGGCTCAGGACTGGTGTCAACGGCGCTCGAGTTTTTCAGCCGCCGACGACAACTGGGCCATCCACGCGATCCATCGAACACGAATGCCGGCCTGGGGAGAGCTGGTCGCCTTGTGCGGGCAACCCGGGCTCACGAGTCATATCTGGCGCCGCACTGGTGCCGCGATCATGGAGCCGGGCGGGCTGAGCGCACAAGCCGGGCCGGGCCGGCCCGGCCACCGCCAGGCGGGAACCACGATGAACCACTTGGTGCTGAGGCATGCGCTCCACGGGAGCCGCTCAGGTTCCCGGGTCTCTCGCCTTGTGACAGCGAGTCCCGGATCGCCCTTGATCACCCGCTCTTTACACTGGCTTTACGATCCACGCCAAGGAGGGCAGGGTGGCTCAGAAAATCACCGTTGAGATGACTGACGATCTCGACGGCTCAGCGGCAAATACGACAGTGCGCTTCGCCGTCGATGGCACCGCATACGAGATCGACCTGTCGAAAGAACGCAGCGAAGATACGCCGGGACTTCGGCCGGTATATCGAGCACGCCCGCCGGGCCACTGGTGGCCGTCGCTCCGGCCGGCCACGTCGTGACCGTCACCGCTCCTCGGCCGTGCGTGAGTGGGCGAAGCAGCAGGGCATCCAGGTCAGCGAGCGAGGACGCATCCCTGCATCGGTCGTCTCCCAATACGACAAGGCCCACGCCTGAGCTGGAGCTCCATCCCCCAGATCTCCTCACCGGCGCCGCTGGGCGCAACAGGGACGGCATCCCGGCTGCACCGCTGCCGACCGAGCTCTGCGGTGACCGCAGCGGCGGCCCCGCCGGCCAGCCGGGCGAACTGCCGGGGCCCAGCTGGCAGTGATGTCCGGCCGGGCCTGAGCCCGCGACCGCCAGCGCGGCCAAGGCCGCCCGAAACACCTCACCCGTCGCCTTGTGTAGCCGACTTATCGGCCGCTGGACGCGCACCGCACCGCCGTTCGGCGCGCCACCTGCGTGTGGCGCCGCAACCCGCGATGGGGTGCAGAGCCGGGTGATCTGCGCGTACGGGACGGCTGCCGATGCCGGTCACGCCGATCGGGTTTCCAGCGTGCGCAGGATGTGCCTGGTGATTCGGTATGAATCGTCGGCGCCCGGTTCCGCCGTCTGGCCCGGGCGGTTCGGCGGCAGCAACGAGAAAGCCGCGGTCGCGGTCGCACACACCCTGGCCCGTATCGCATCTGGACCGGCATTGGCAGGGTGGTGATAGCACACCGCAGTTAGTCGGCTATCCCTGTTTCCGCTGGCCGGGCAGCACCCTGGAGGGCTCGGCCGACGGCGTCTAGCGCCGGGCCTATGGCGGGCAGCCGCGCTGCGCTGTTTGGGTCACGGTGACGTCAGACGTGCCTTAAGCGACCCGGTCGGGGAAGGCGCGGGTGACGGCGGCGGTGCGGCTGGAGACCTGCAGCCGTTCGTAGATG
>DASYQM010000495.1:0-9140 GCA_036005525.1 Streptosporangiaceae bacterium | reverse complement strand
GGCCGGGCGGCCTCGGCACGCTGGGCACGCCCCGTGGACGCTGGCGGCCCCGCCTCGTTCGCCGTGCGCGCGCCCGTGACGACCGGCACCTGGCCCGCCTGGCCAACCTGGATCGCTGCGGCTGTGGGCGGGTTCCCCGTGGGAATGCCGACCACGAACACGAGCTTGGTCAGCAGGGTTATCACCGCGATCGCAGCGAGTGTGGCCACTGGCACGGCCGGGACCAGCCGCGCACCGCCTGGCCAGCCGCCCGCCCCGGCGCGGGTGCGGGCACGGGCGACGGCCCCGGTCAGGCCGTACCAGGCACGGGCATTGACCAGGCCGGCCAGCCCGGCGGCCGGCACGGCGCCGAAGAGGGGAAGACGGCCGATCACCACCGCCGTCACCGACAGGACGGCGAAGTCAGTGAGGAGCCAGCCCACCGCCGCCGGCGGAGGGAGCATCCGCCACCAGTAGCTGGCGGCGCCGCCGTGGCTGAGCGGCACCGCGATCAGCAGCATGACCGGCAGCGTGGCGAGAAATGGCCAGGAGAAAGGCAGGATCGCCACGCCCAGGGTCAGGCTCACCACGGGGGACATGAGCAGGAACGCGAAGACGGTGAAGCCGAGCGCGCAGCGCAATGCCTCCAGCGGCGCGGGCGCCTCCACCGCGCCCGGCCAGGCCAGGCGGATGAGCAGGGAATTCACCGCCGACCGCGCCAGGATCAGCCCGGCCAGCACCAGAATGAACTCCAGCCAGGACTGCTGCGCGCTGTACAGCCAGCGCAGATCATGGAAGACCGCCAGCGGTGGCAGCGTGGTGACCTGGGGGGCGAGCACGCGCGCCGCTGGCGCGGCGGCGGCAAGCAGGGCGGCTTCGGCCATGGCGGCCCCGGTGGCGAACACGATCAGCCCGCGATGCGCCAGGAATCCGGCGGCCGCTTCAGGCTTGTTGCCCATGCCCCTCCCGCACGCAGGAGGTCGATGGGATCCACCACCTCCACCTGCGGATCTAGAACAAGGATCGGTTCACATTTCTGCCCTCTCGAGGGCATGGAAATGAACTGCTCACGGCTGCCGTTCGGTCAGAGGCGGCCGGCGTCCACGATCCGGCGCAGGAAGCGCTGGGTGCGCTCGTCCTTCGGGCTGGTGAACAGCTCTCCCGGCGGGGCGTCCTCGATGATCCGGCCCTCTTCCAGGAAGCACACCCGCTGCGCGATATCGCGCGCGAACCCCATCTCGTGGGTGGCGATGAGCATGGTCATGCCGCTGGCGGCCAGCTCGCGGATCACGTCGAGGACCTCGGCGACCAGTTCCGGGTCGAGCGCGCTCGTGACCTCATCGAGCAGCATGATCTGCGGCTTCATGGCGAGTGCCCGCACGATCGCCACCCGTTGCTGCTGGCCGCCGGAGAGCCGGTCGGGATAGTCGTCCTGTTTGTCGGCCAGGCCGAACCGGTCAAGCAGCGCCCGGGCTTCCTCCTCGGCCTGAGCGCGGGGCGTGCGTGCGACCTTCACCGGGGCCAGCGTTATGTTCCGCAGCACGGTCATGTGCGGGAACAGGTTGAAGGACTGGAACACGATCCCCACGTGCCTGCGCACCAGGTTCTGGTCGATGCCGGCGCCGGTGATCCGGCTGCCCCCCAGCCAGATGGTCCCCGCGTCAATGGGCTCCAGCAGGTTGGCGCAGCGCAGCAGCGTTGACTTGCCCGAGCCGGAGGCGCCGATCAGGCACACCACCTCATGGGTCGCGACGCGGAGGTCGACGCCTTTGAGAACCTCGTTCGGCCCGAACGACTTGTGCAGCCCCTCGATCCTGATCGCCTCGGCAGCGCCGTTCGGCTCAGTCATGCCGTGGCCCCGGCCAGGCGGCGCCTGCGGTCGCGCTCGATGAGGTGGTCGGTGAACCGCGCGAGCGGGATCGTCAGGAGGAGGAACAGGATCGCCGCCACGGTGAAGCTCGAGTAGTTGAAGACGGTGCTGCCGTAGATCTGGGCGGCGTTGTTGGCCTCGATCGCACCGAGCACGCCGACCAGCGCGGTGTCCTTCTGCAGGCTGATGAAGTCGTTCAGCAGCGGGGGGATGATGTTGCGCACCGCCTGCGGCAGGATCACGTACCGCATCGCCGTCCACTGCGACAGCCCGAGCGACCGCGCCGCCGCCACCTGGCTGCGGTGGACCGAGTTCAGCCCGGCCCGGTACACCTCGGAGACGTAGGCGGAGTAGGACAGGACCAGCGCCGTTACCCCGTAGACCGCCAGCGGCTGGTGCGAGATGACCGGGAGTTCCAGCGCGGGCACCCCGAAGCCGATGGCCAGGATCACCAGCAGCAGCGGGACGCCGCGGAAGAGATCAACGTAGATCACCCCGAGCACGCGCAGCGGGAACAGCACGGCGCTGGTGGACTGCCGGACCAGCGCGATGACCAGCGAGAACGCTAGGATCAGCACCTCGGCAGCGAGGAACATCCTGATGTTCAGCCAGATGGCCGCGCCGACCGAGTAGTACCCCTTCTTGGGGTTGCCGATAAACGACTGCCACATGTCATGCGGGCTGAAGAACGTGTGGCGTACCTCGGCACTGCCGGGGGCGACCAGGAATATCGCCACCAGTGCACCGGTCACGACCAGCGTGCTGGCCGTAGAGATGGCCGTCGCCCGGCGGCCGCCGCCGGTGAGCAGCCGCGGGCCACGGCCGGTGGTGCCGAACGAGCCGGGGGCAGGCGAGCCGCTCAGGCCGGCCAGCGGCCCGCCGGGAGCGAGCGGGCCGCCCGGCTGGCCACCGTGGTCACTGTCGTCCATGCCGCGTGGACTGGAGTTCTCGTTCGCCCGCCCTCAGGGCTGGATGGTCGGGACGCTCAGGTAGACCTGCAGGTACTTGTTCTGCAGCCGCTGCAAGGTGCCGTTGCTCTTCAGGGTGGCCAGCGCCTTGTTGACGCAGCCGACGAGTGGGTTGCCCTTGCTGAACAGCAGCCCGTAGTGCTCGCCGGTGCTGGGGAACTGAGCCACCATGACCGAGTTCTTGATCTCCGACGAGGAGATGAACTGGGCCGTCGGCGTGTCAGCCACGAAGGCCGCGATCTGGTGGGTCTGGAGCGCCTGCTTCGCGTCGTTGAGCGTGTTGAAGACCTTGGGCGGCGAGGTGGGCTGGATCTGGCTGTTGATGAAGGCGAGGCTGGTCGTCCCGACCTGGTCGCCGTACACGTAGTTCTTGAGATCCGCCGGGGCGTGCTTGGTCACGATCGGTGTCCCCTTCAGCGCCACGAGCGCCTGCTGCACGTCGTAGTAGCTGTTCGAGAACGTCACCACCTGCGCCCGCTGGGGTGTCACCGAGATCTGGTTGATGTCGAAATCGAACTTCTTCGGCCCGGGCGCGTAGGAGTTGTTGAACGGCTCGTGCGCCCAGGTCACCTGCGACTTGCCGAACCCGAGCTGGGCGGCGACCGCGTAGGCGACCGCGCTCTCGTAGCCCTTGCCGTTGGCCGGGTTGTTGGAGACGAACCACGGCGGGTAGGCCGGCTGATCGGTGCCCACGGTCAGCACGCCCGGGGCGTACAGCATCTTGCTGATGGACGCCTTCGAACACGCGGCCGCGCTGGCCGAAGCGGCGGGGCTGGCCGAGCCGCCACCGGAACCGCTGCTGCCGCAGGCGGCCAGGCTGAGACCGATGGCCGCGGCGGTCGCCGAAATCAAGATGCGCCGCATGGAAACCGTCCTAGCAGCCGGGGGAGCACGGAATGCCCCCGTTGATCGTCGGCGCGAAAGCCTATCGTTTCTCGCCGTGATTACCCAAGTTCCTGGCCGGGGTCGTGGCCAGCGAACCGCAGGTAGCGCTGCGCCGACCGCCGGACCGCGGCCGTGGCGTCGGTCGCGACGACCCGGTGCCACCAGGCTCCGTAGACCCGCTCGAACGGGTACGGCTCGAGCAGCGACAGCGCCCGGCGGATGACCTCGGGACGCTCGGGGATCAGGTTGGGGTAGCTGTACATGAAGCTGAACCCAGCGGCGGTCCTGGACCACCGTGACGATGTCGCCGGACATCAGTGCGCCGGCCCCGCCCTCGCCACCAGCCCAGTGCAGCACCTGGCCGCCCGCGAAGTGGACGCCGAGGTTGATGAGCGTGAGGCCGTCGCCGATCTGCCTGGTGTCACCGTCCCAGAACTCGACCGCCGGGTCGGGCCTGGCGACCCACGCGCGGTCGCCCGAGTGGATGTAGACCGGGGCGCCGAACGCGTGCGCATATTCGATCATCGAGCCGTAGAAGTGGGGATGGCTGATGGCGATCGCGCTCACCCCGCCCAGGTCCCGGATCTGCCCGGCCAGCTCGTCATCCAGATAGGTGACCATGTCCCAGAGCACGTTCCCGGTCGGCGTGGTGATCAGCAGCGCCCGCTGGCCGATCGCGGTGGCCGGCTCGGTGCCGACGCCGAGCACCCCCGGGCCTTCTTCCGCTATGCGGCCCCGGTGCCCTGCGCTGGCAAGCTCGGCCAGCGTCGTCCACTGCTGCCCGTCCCACCCGACGTACTGGCGTTCGTCCAGGCAGATCGGGCAGTCGTCGCGCGGCACGGGGTACTGCACCCCACAGGTCCGGCAGATCGGAAGGTCAGTACGCATGATCCAGGTATAGCGCCCTAGCCGCCGATGCGGGCCAGGTCACGCGGGTAGCGGTGCAGCGGCTCCCAGCCCGACTCGGTGACCAGCACCAGTTCCCCAGTCTGCACGCCCGCGCGCTCGTCGGGTGTGATCACGTTCGGCTGGAGGACCACGGTCATGCCCGCCGCGAAGGTGAAGTCCCCGGCCGCTGCTCCCACGGGTCCAGGGCGCCCGGGCGGGCGCGGGCGTGGCGAGGCAGCCTGAGCCGCCCGCCGGGATTCCAGGTCGGCCCGCGAGATCACCGGCAGCAGGTACCCGCCGCCGAAGCCGTGCACCAGGTCGTCGTAGATCGTGTAACCGGCGGGCAGGATGATATCCGCGGCCGCCGCCGCCAGGTCCTGGGCCGTCGCGCCGGCCCGCAGCCGCGCGGCCATCGCGTCGAAGGCCGCCCCGGCGACGCGGTGCAGGTCACGGTACAGCGGCGTGAGTGGCGCGGCGATGGCGAAGGTGCGCAGCAGCTGCCCGGGGTAGCCGTGGTAGCTGGCGCTGACCTCACAGGTCAGCGCGTCCCCCGCGCGCAGAGGGCGTGACGACGGCCACTGGGCGGGCACGCACAGATCGGGTTGCGCCATCGCGGTGACGCCCAGGTAGTGGATATGGGTGAGGCCACCGGCCGCGACGTACGCGCTCTCCAGGCTGGCGCAGCATTCCGCCTCGGTCAGGCCGGGCCTGGCCGCGGCGGCGAGGGCGGCGACCGCGTCGTCGCTCATTGCCGCGCCGGTGCGCAGCCAGGCGAGCTCCTCGGCCGACTTGACCAGCCGCAGCCTGGTGTACTCGCGGTCCAGGAACACGATCTGGCCCGCCGCCGCCGCGAGCCGGTTGCTGGCGCGGGCGGGCACCGGCCCGATGACGCCGAGCCTGGCCGTCCGGGCCCGGTGGGTGCTGGGTCGGCAGCTGCGGGCCGGGGCGGTACAGGCCCGGCCGGTGCTGGCGCGGGCCGTGCTGGTGCGGGCCGTGCGGGCGGCGCGGGCCCGGTGGTCGGCTCAGTGCTTGGCCCAGTAGTCGTCGGCGGCCATCGTCGCCGCCATGTCATCGGGGGTCGCAAAGCCCGGGGCGAGCGAGGCGGCCGTACCGGGCATCACCTCGTGATGCCCGATGTTGAGGAGCCGCAGCCAGCTCTGCTGCCCGAAGGTGAGCCCGATGACGCAGCCGAGCTCCACCAGTTCCGGCTCGCTGAAGTGGGCATGCAGGCGTTCCCAGAAGGCGTCGTCGGTGGGCAGCTTCCAGGCGATCGCCTCCGCGTAGGCGAGCGCCGCCTTCTCCCGCTCGGTGTAGCGGTCCGACTTCTCGAAGTTCAGCAGCTCGTCGTACTTGCCTTCGGTGAGGCCCTGGGCGGCCGCCTGGACCGAGCGCTGATTGCCGCAGTACTCGCAGTTCACCGAGCGGGAGAAGTAGACCCGGCACAACTCCTTGATCCGGTGGTCGCAGACGCCGTGCCGGAAGATCTCGTCCCAGGACCGGGCGAAGAACCAGAAGCAGGCGGGCACGTGGGCCCGGATCGCCGAGCTCTCCGGCCGCGGGGTTCCCTCGCGGCTGCACCGCTCCATTTCTGCCCTCATCTGCTCGTCCATCTGGTCGAGGGGCACATAGCTGATGCGCTGGCGGTCTGCCATCGCGGTCTCCTTCCCGGCCCGGCCGGTCCGCTGGCCTGGGCGCGCAGAGCCCGAGCTCTGCCGTGATGGGCTACCCCGAAATCCGGGCTTGGCTACAGCCGGGAACCGTGGCAATTATCCGCAGGCGCTGCAGGCGGGAACCCGTGGCAATTATCCGCCGGCCGTCCATCGCCGTCCTGCGCGGCCGCCTATCGACCCCGGTGAGCCTCGGCGGGCATGCGCCAGCGCCGGATCTGCCCGAGCCCGCGACGGCATGCCTGCGGCCGGACGGGCCGATGAGATCGGTGATGCAATTGAGGCATTGTTTTGTGAGGTAGGCCATAGCGCTATGGCCGGGTTTTGGCGAATAGCGGTTGCGAGATGGTCCATGCTTGAAGACTCAAGCGCCCTGTGTGCGTGAGGCCGCGACTGAGCGGCCCGGTGCCCTGAACCGCACCATCGCGTACGCCGCTGCCGTTGCCCCACGTCGCTGGCGGCAGGCAGGTGTTCCCGGGCGGAAGCCGAGCGCACAGACTGTGCACCCGACCAAAGGTTCCTCTTGTCCTCTTTCAGGACTTCCAGAAACCGCAAACCCTCTAAATTCACTCGTAAACTGGCTGGCTCGATGGTCGCCGTCGCGGCATTCGCGTCCGGGGCGACCGCTACCGCACTGGCCGGGTCCGCCGGGCCACCGGTCGCGTCGCATGCGGCTGGCGTCCCGGCGGGCCCGGTCGGCGTCGCCCTCCAGTCGCCCGCGGCCAGCCAGGTCAGCCCGGCGGCCCGGGTCAGCTCGACTAGCCCGGCCAGCCTGGTCAGCCCGCCCAGCGCCTCCCAGGGACGCCCGGTGCTGCTCGCATACTCGGCGGCCAGTTATGCACGTTCCGTCGCCCGTAGGATGCTGCACCGCTTCCACTGGTCGGTTCGCAAGCAGTTCAGGTACCTGAACTGGCTCTGGAACCGGGAGAGCGGCTGGAACAAGTACGCGCGCAACCCCTACTCGGGTGCGTACGGCATCCCGCAGGCGCTGCCCGGCAGCAAGATGGCCAGCGCTGGCCCCAATTGGCGGTCGAACGCCTGGACCCAGATCCGCTGGGGCCTGCGCTACATCAGGGCCCGGTATGGGACCCCACGTCGCGCCTGGAATCATTCGCAGGCCACCGGCTGGTACTACAAGGATTGAATGGCCGGGGCCTGGCTAGCCTCGGGGTGGGGCGGGTAAGCGGCCCCACCCCCGGTCGGCCCGGGACCGCCTGGTCCGCGGCGTGCGCCGGTCAGGATCGGCTCCGGGCGCAGGCGGGGCCGATTCCGGGCGCAGGTCAGCGCCGGCTCCGGGCACGGAACATCTCCGCGACCCGCTCGCGTGGCAGCGCCGGGACGCGGCGGCCGTCACGGCCGGTCATCTCCTCATTGGCGACGAGGGCGTTGGCGACCGCCTCCTCCACCGCCTGCACGACGGCGGCGAAGAAAGGATTCATGGCACTCCAGGGAACGAACGTGAGCCGGTCGTACCGCTGGCCGGCGCCGTCGGTGGTGTCCGGGTCGTACGGGCTGAATCCGCCCGGATTGGCGGTCGAGAACGCGAGGAAGAGGTCGCCGGAGAAGTGGGAGCCCGTGGTGCCGGTGCGGGCGAGGCCGAGCGTGACCCGGCGGGCCATGGCCGTGCACTGGTGGGGCAGCAGCGGTGCGTCGGTGGCCACGACCGCGATCACCGAGCCGGCGCCGGGCGGCCCGGCGGCGGGCTCGGCCCAGGGGTTGTCGTCGCCGAGCGGTTCACCAAGCGCAAGCCCGGCGAGGGTCAGTTCCTCCCGTGACCCGAAGTTGGCTTGCAGGAACACCCCGACCGTGTAGCTGGTGCCGGCGTAGTTCACCAGCCGGGAGGCGGTGCCGTTGCCGCCCTTGAAGTCATAGCAGACCATGCCGGTACCGCCGCCGACCGAGCCTTCCTCGACCGGCCCGGAGGCGGCCGATTCCAGGGCAGCCAGCGCCGCTTCCTCGGTGACGTGATGCCCGTTGATGTCGTTGAGGTAGCCGTCCCAGGTCTCGCCGGCGACCGGCAGCGACCAGTCGTCGCCGAGTTGGGGGTGGTGTTTCACGATCCAGGAGACGATCGCGGCATGCGCGATCCCGACCGCGTGGGTGTTGGTGATGGCGACCGGCCCGCTGAAGCTGCCGGACTCACAGATCCAGGAGACGCCGGTCATCTCGCCGTTGCCGTTCTGGGAGAAGAAGCCCGCCGCGACCGGGTCGGCCGCCCCCGCCGGGCCGCGGGGATGGATGCCGGTGACGCCGGTGCGGACCGCATCGCCCTCGATGAGGGTGGTGTAGCCGACCTGGACCCCCGGCACGTCGGTGATCGCGTTCCAGCGCCCGGGCGTCCCGCCGAACGGGATGCCCAGCGAGCGGGCGCGCGGTTTGCCCGCGGGCGTTGCCGCGTGGGCTCCTGGCAGGTCAGCGTGTTCCACTGCGGGCCTCCTCGCCGGGCCGTGACGACCAGATGCCGGCCGCGCCGATGTCAGCAGGCCGGGCTGGGCTCACACGGTAGAACAGGAGGCCCCGGTGAGGAGCCGCAGGGGTACCGCCGGGACGCTGCGGCAGGAGGGAACAAGGCCTGGAGCTGCAGCAGGAGGAAACAAGGCCCGGAGCCTGTTGCGGGTGCTGGCGCGTCAAGGGCCAGGCTCGCCGTACCGGATCGCGCGGGCTGCTTCCCGCACCTCGTCGAGCTGGGCAGCGGTCAGCGTCCGCGGGCGGCCGGCCATTCGGGCGTGCCAGTACACGCTGGCCAGCCACTCCAGCGTGCGGGCCCGGTCATAGGCCTGCCCGAGGGAGGGGCCGTAGGCCAGGGCACCGTGATTGCGGAGGATCACCGCAGTCCGGCCCGTCAGCGCCGCTACCGTGCGGTCGGCAAGCTCCCGCGTACCG
>DASYQM010000494.1:0-34524 GCA_036005525.1 Streptosporangiaceae bacterium | reverse complement strand
GCGCCCGCTGGCTACCCGGGTCGGGGATTTCTCCCGCTGGCCCCTGCTGCTCATCGACGTCATCACGGAGCAGGGCATCACCGGCCGCAGCTACCTGGGCCCCTACCTGGACCGCGCGATGGCCGCGCTGCTTCCGGCGATCCGCGATCTGGGCGCGGGCCTGCGCGGGCGGCCTGCCGCACCGGCCGCGGTCTTCGAGCAGGCACGCGGCTGGTTCGGCCTGGCGGGGTATCAGGGCCTGGCCCTGGCCGCGGTGGCCGGGCTCGACATCGCCCTGTGGGATGCGCTCGCCAAGGCGGCCGGGCTGCCGCTGGCCCGGCTGCTCGGCGGGACCCTGATACCGGTTCCCGCGTACAACAGCAACGGGCTGGGCCTCATCCCGCCCGCCGACGCCGGAGACGAAGCGCTGGAACTCCTCGCCGAAGGCGGGTTCACCGCCGTGAAGGTGCGCGTGGGGAGGGCCTCCGCGGCCGACGACATCGCCGCGGTCCGGCGCGTCAGGGAAGCCGTCGGCGACGAAGTCACCCTGGTCGCGGACTACAACCAGGGGCTTGCCCGGGGCGAGGCGCTGCCACGCTGCCGCGCCCTCGACGCGGAGGGCCTTACCTGGATCGAGGAGCCGCTGCGCTACGACGATCTGGACGGCCACGCCCGCCTCGCGCGTGACATCGCCACGCCGATCATGCTCGGGGAGAACTTCTACGGCCCTCGCGCGATGCAGGAAGCCATCCGGGCGCAGGCGTGCGATCTGGTGATGCCCGACCTGATGCGGATCGGCGGAGTGACCGGCTTCCTGCAGGCCGCGACGCTCGCCGATGTGGCCGGCGTCCCGATGTCGTCCCACCTGTACCCGGAGGTCTCCAGCCACCTGCTGCGGGTCACCCCGACCCGGCACTGGCTGGAGTGGCAGGACTGGGCCCACCCGGTGCTGGCGCACCCATTCGAGGTGCGCTCCGGCGCACTGCACCTGCCCGACGTCCCCGGCAACGGCCTGGAATGGGACGAGGACGCCGTCGCGCACTACCGGGCAGAACTCTGACCGCCCAGGCCGTGGTGACGCGCCCGTGGTTCGCGGTGATCGGGCCACGCGAGCCCGGCTAGCGGTTGGCGTACAGGTCACACAGCAGGGCGATCTCGGCGCCGTGGTGCAGCGTCTCCCGGTTGATGTGCAGGACCAGTGTGGCCATGGGGTACTCCGCGAAGGGGCCCTCGGCCGGGCCGCACGGCCGGGCGAGCCCTGCGTCGCCGAGGCTCTTGACTCCGGCCAGCCATGCGGCGTACACGTCGTCGAGCTGCCGCAGTGCCTGTGCTGCGGTGCCGGCGTAGTTGAACGTCTGGTAGTCCACTGGCGGCCCGCCGAAGTGGCCGGCGACGCGGGTGCCGAACACGCCGACGATCAGGTGCGCGAGCCGCCACGCGATCGTGGTGATCGGTGCGGGGCTGGGCTCGGGAAAGGCGAAGTCGATGATGAAGTCGCCGCCACCCGCCGCGATCGCGGCCCGTCCTTGCCCACGTGGATGGATGTTCCATGTATTGGCCACCGGCTCCCAGAAGTACTCGGCGTCGGTCAGCCCGTCAAAGCGCGGGCGGAGCTGCCTGCGCCAGTGCCAGTCGAGCTGTTCTGCCAGTTCATGCGTCCAGTCGATGCCCACACCTCAGTGTCGCATCGCGCGGTCCACGGGTGCCGCCCGAACGTCCTGCGGTCCGCCCGGGAGCTCCCGCGCTCAGCCTGACGGCGGTCAGGCTCGGAAGTCCCACCGCCCCGTTTGCTGGAAGCCGTCGCGTCCCGCCCTGCCCGCCGCGCGCCAGGCCAGCACGACTTCCGCGTTCACGCGCTGCAGCGGCCCGTATTCCCCCGCGTCATAGTTCCAGTCGTACTTCCGGTTGTATGCCTCAATGACCTCCGCGCCATCCTCCGGCCCGATGGCGAGGCCCTCGACGATGACCACGTCGGTGCCGCTGTCGAGGTGGACGGTGACGGCCGGATCACGCGCCAGCGTGCGCAGCGTGATGGGCGTCCCGATGCTGAGGCAGAGGTGATCACTTTCCCAGACGCCCCACACCGGGCGCGGGTGCGGATGGCCAGGGGTCCGCGCGACGACCCAGTAGGTTCCGGCGGCCGCGAGCTGAGCGTCAACCCAGGCCCAGTCAAGACCCGGCGTGGTACTTGGCTGGCCGTACATGTGCAGCGCCGCTCGTCGAGGCATCGGTACAGGCTAGCTGGGAAGCGTCCCGCCTGTCAGCGGCGATCACCGGCCACCCACGCCGGCGACATCCCTCGGCCGCAGCCGCCATCCGTTCTCCGTTGTCCGCACGCGGGCCGACGGCCGCAGGCCGACTGTCATCCGATCCGTGCCCGGATCGCACGCGGCCAGCTTGCCGGGCGGCCAAGGACGGCGAGCAGAACGGGCTGAGGGTCGGAGAAGGACCGGCGGTCGGCCACCTTGCCGTTCCTGATAGTGAACCGGTCGCAGACGTCGAAGCGCACGATCTTGCGGCCGAGGGCCGCGGTGAAGCCCGATTCGATGAAGACGACGTCGCCGGCGACGGCGGACCTGCGTACGGTGCCCTCGAGGTCGGGGAACAGGCCGAACAGCTGGCGGAACATCCGCTCGATCTGGGCCGGGCCGTGGGCGTCGGGGAACATCGGCTGGCGGAAGGTCGCGTCGGCGGCGATCTTCGGGAGGAAGTAGTCGAGGAACGCCTCCGGCTTGGGCAGCGCCCATCCCTCGGCGAACAAGGCGGGGAACTCGGCGGGCGTCACGGCGGCGGCCACTCCTTCGCTACCCGGGTGAGCACGTCGTAGGTCGCGACCGAAGCCCCGTCCTGGTTGGTCACGTCCGCGTCCCAGCGGACCTCGCCGTAGTCCGCGTCCTCGCGCGGGGTGATCTGCTTGCAGGTCAGTGTCACGGTCAGCGCATCGCCCGGGTATACCGGCGTGAGGAACCGCAGGTTCTCCATCCCGGTGTTGGCCAGCACGGGCCCGGGATCGGGCTGGACGAACAGGCCAGCGGCGAAGGACAGCACCAGGTAGCCGTGCGCCACGCGGCCGTCGAAGAACGGGTTGGCCCGGGCGGCGTCGGCGTCCATGTGCGCGTAGAACATGTCCCCGGTGAACGCCGCGAAGTGGTCTACGTCCGCCAGCGTCACCGTCCGCGGGCCCGCGGTCACCGCGTCCCCCGGCCGCAGCTCGGCGAGCGACTTGCGGAACGGGTGCGGGCCGTCCAGCCGTCGCGGCGCGCCACGGACCCAGCGGCCGGTCACCGCGCTGAGCACCCGCGGGCTGGCCTGGACGGCGGTGCGCTGCATGTGGTGCAGCACGCCGCGGACGCCGCCCATCTCCTCGCCGCCGCCGGCCCGCCCGGGGCCGCCGTGCACGAGCATGGGCAGCGGGGACCCGTGGCCGGTCGACTCGGCGGCGTCGTCGCGGTCGAGCACGAGGATCCGGCCGTGCCAGGGCGCGAGGCCGGCCACCACGTCGCGGGCGAAGCCGGGGTCGGCGGTGACCACCGACCCGACAAGGCTGCCCCGGCCGCGCGCCGCGAGCCGCAGCACCTCGGCGGTGTCGCGGTAGCCGATGATCGTGCTCACCGGGCCGAAGGCCTCCACCTCGTGCGGCTCGGGCCGGGCGGCGTCGTCGCAGCGCAGCAGCAGCGGGGAGATGAACGCGCCACGCTCGGCGTCGGCACCGGCCACCTCGACCCGGTCCGGGTCGCCGAACACCAGCTGCCCGGCGGGCAGCAGCTCGCCGACCGAGCGGCGCACCTCGGCCCGCTGGTCGCGGCTGGCCAGCGCGCCCATGCGCACGCCCTGCTCCGCCGGGTTCCCGACGACCACACCGGCCAGGGCCGCGCGCACCGCGTCGGTGACCTCCCCGGCCATCGCCGCGGGCACCAGCGCACGCCTGATCGCGGTGCATTTCTGTCCCGCCTTCACGGTCATCTCGGCGATGAGCTGCTTAACGTAAAGGTCGAACTCGGGTGTGCCCGGCGCCGCGTCCGGCCCGAGGATGGAGCAGTTGAGCGAGTCTGCCTCGGCATTGAACCGCACCGAGCGGGCCACGACCGCCGGATGGGCGCGCAGCGTCCGCGCGGTAGCGGCCGAGCCGGTGAACGCGACCAGGTCCTGTTCGCCGAGATGGTCGAGCAGGTCGCCCGCGCCGCCGCAGACGAGCTGGAGCGATCCTTCCGGCAGGAGGCCGGTGGCGGTAATCAGCTCGACCAGCCGCGCGGTGATGTAGGCGGTCTGGCTGGCGGGCTTGACCAAGCTGGGCATGCCGGCGATGAACGCCGGGGCGAACTTCTCCAGCGGTCCCCAGACCGGGAAGTTGAACGCGTTGATCTGCACCGCCACCCCGCGCAGCGGGGTGAGGATGTGCTGGCCGACGAACTGCCCTCCCTTGCCGAGCGGCTCGGCCGACCCCTCTACATAGATGGTGTCGTTGGGCAGCTCACGCCTGGCCTTGCTGGAATAGCTGAACAGCACGCCGATGCCGCCGTCGACGTCGAACTTGGCGTCAAACAGCGTTGCCCCGGCCCGCGCCGACAGCGCGTAAAGCTCGTCGCGGTGCTCGCGCAGCGCCGAGGCGAGCGCCTTGAGCAGCGCGGCCCGCTGGTGGAAGGTCAGCGCGCGCAGCGCCGGGCCACCGGTGTCCCGCCCATAGCCGAGCGCCGCGGCCATGTCGATCCCGGCCGAGGAGACCCTGGCGACCTCGTCCCCCGTCACGGCGTCGAATACCGGCCGCCCGTCGCCGGCCGGGGCGACCCAGGCCCCGCCCACGTAGCTGCGCAGGAGCGTCATCGCCTGTTCCTCTCATCGCTGGCCAGCCCGGGCCGGTCGTACGCCGTCCGCCACTGATCGTAAAGCTCGTCATATCTCTGCCGCCCGGCCGGCGTCGGCTCAGCCACCCAGGCGGTGGGTGAGGAGGGGCTTGCCGCGTCGGCCCCCGGCCCAGCCACCGGGGCGGGCCGCGGGGGGAGGTTTGCCGCGGCGGCGGGCGGTAGGGCGGCGGGACCTGGCATGTCGGCGGCCGTCGGCTCAGCCACATGGGCGGCCGGTAGCGCTGGACTTGCGTTGTCTGCGCCAGCCGGCAGCACTCCGACGGCGAGGCCGGCCACCGCCGCGGCGCCGGCGGCCGCCGACTCGGTAATGGCGGGTACCCGGACGGCGAGCCCGAGCACGTCGGCGAGAATCTGCGGCCATAGCGTGCTCCGTGCCGCGCCGCCGGTGAGGATCACCTCGTCGAGCCGCACCCCGAGAAGTTCTGTCAGTATCTCCGCGGACCTGCGGGCCGAGTACGCGGCCGCCTCCTCGATCGCCCTCGCGCGCACGCCCAGCCCGGCCCGCGGTTCCGGTCCCGGCCGCCGCGAGCGGAACGGCGGGTGCCAGCGGGCCAGGGTCCAGGCGTCGACCCGTGCGAGCTCGGCGAGGAGCCCGTGCGCCCCCGGCGGAACCGCGCTCGCGAGCTGGTCAAGCGCCGCGTAACCGTCCGGATCACCCGGCGCACGGCAGCGGCGCGGCTGCGGCCCGGCGTGGTCACGGAGCCAGCGGAGGGCGTACCCGGCGTAGAAGCCGATGCCCTCCACCAGCCATTGCCCGGGCAGGACGTGGCAGATCGTCCGGAGGCGGCCCGCCGGCTCGACGGCGGCGGTGGTCGAGACCACGGTTTGCTTCCAGAAGCTCCCGCCCGTCACGGCGAGCCCGCCTCGCATGTACCGCTGGGAGTCGAGCCGGGAACCGGCGAGCGCGAGGGCGGTGTCGACGCCGCCCGGGACAACCCGCGTGGTCGTCGCGAGGCCGGTCTGACCGGACGCCTCCGGCGTGACGGTGCCCACAGCCGTCCCCGCACCGACGACCTCGGGGAACAGGGCAGGCCTCAGCCCGCACAGGTCCATGATCGGGGCCGACCACGTGCGGGCGCCCACGTCGAACATGCCGGATGTGGAGCCGATCGAGGGCTCGGTGACGAGCGTCTCGGTGAGGCGGTACACCATCCAGTCGGCGATCATGCTCAGCCTGGCGCAAGCGTCCCACAGCGCCGGCTGGCACTGCCGCACCCAGGCAAGGCGCGGCGGGGCGCTCAGCGAGATCCAGCCTCCACCGAGCCGGTAAAGGTCGCGGGCCATCCCGCCGGCCAGCAGCTCCTCGGCCTGCCGCCGGGCGCGGGCGTCGCCGTTGGCGCACGCCCACAGCTCGGCGCCGGCCCGGTCATACAGCACAAGACCGCCGCCCATGCTCGAGCAGCCGACGGCCAGCACGGCTCCCGGATCGGCCACCGAGCCGAGGATCTCCCGGATGCAGGCGCAGATCAGCGCCCAGTTGCCCGCCGTGTCGAAGTCCTGCGAGCCGGCGATGCCGGGGGCGGCCGGATGGGACCATTCGCGCTGGGCGACGGCGAGCTGGCGGCCGGCCAGGTCGAACAGAACGGCGCGGCAGCTGCCGGTGCCGGCGTCGAGGGCCAGCAGGTAGCCATCTCCCGCCGGGTCGGGCTCGCTGGCAGGCCGAACGCCCGTGGTAGGTTGCCGTCCGGCCGGATGTGATGTCATGCCGGAGCCGCTGTCATGGGTGACCACGGCCGGAGGCGGGGGCGGGTGCAATGCGCAAGCCACGCGTGCTTGTCACCTCGGGAGATCCCGGCGGTGTCGGCCCGGAGCTGATCCTGCGTGCGCTGGCCGACCCCGAGGTTGGCGGCCTCGCCGACTTCACGGTCGTGGGCAGCCCGGCCGACTTCCGCCGCGACGCGGAGGCGCTGGGACTGCCCATGCCCAGCATCCTGCCGGCCGGGCGCCCGTCCGGGGTTCCGGCCAGCGGCCCGCCCGGGGAGCCGGCCAGCGACCCGGCCAAGACTCCGGCCAGCGGCCCGCCCGGGGTTCCGGCCAGCGACCCGGCCAAGACTCCGGCCGCCCGGCCGCCGGTTCCCGTTGGCCGTCCATCGGCGGAAGGCGCCCAGGCCGCGGTGAAGGCGGTCGCCGCCGCCGCCGCCCTGATGGCCTGGGGGGAAGCAGGCGCGCTGGTGACCGCCCCGGTGTCCAAGGAGGCGCTGCGGCTCGGCGGGTACCCGTGGCCGGGCCAGACCGAGATGCTCGCCGACCTCTGCGCCGTCGGCGACCTGCGCGTCCTGCTCATGGCTGGACCGCTGCGCGTGGTCCACGTGACGGCACACCGCTCGCTGCGCGACGCGATCGACGGCGTGACCAGGGCCAGCGTGCTGAGGACCATCGGACTGGCCGACGACATCGGCTGGCGGCTGCTCGGGCGGCCGCCGCGGGTGGCCGTTGCCGGGCTCAACCCGCACGCGGGCGAGCACGGCATCCTGGGGGACGAGGACGAGGAGGCCATCAGGCCCGCGGTCGCCGAGGCTCGGTCACTCGGCATCGACGCGTCCGGGCCGCTGTCCGCGGACACCCTGTTCCCGCGCGCCGCCGCGGGCGAGACCGACCTGGTGGTCGCGATGTACCACGACCAGGGCCATATCCCGGTCAAGCTGCTCGGCCCCGACGAGGGCGTGGCGGTCACGCTGGGCCTGCCCTTCCTGCGGATGTCGCCGGATCACGGCGCCGCCTTCGACATCGCGGGCAAGGGTGTGGCCCGCGCGGGCAGCATGAAGGCGGCCATGCGCGCCGCCGCCGAGGCCGCCGGACGCGACATCGCGGATAGCCCCGGCAGGCCCTGACCAAGGCCGCCAGTGCGGCGGCGGTCATCGGCGGCCACAATCGTGATCATGGGATTACTATCGCTCTAGCAGTAGCAATCCCATGATCATGAACTCGCCGGGGGGCTGGTGAGGTGGGAGAGGTTCCTTTCATCTAGAGCGTCGCCTCGATCTCGGTGAGCGTGGCGTCGAGAACCTCGGCGACCAGGTCGATCTCGGCGGGCGTGATGATGTACGGCGGGCTCAGATGGACATGATCACCGCCGCGGCCGTGGTTCGCGCCCGGCACCCCGGGCAGGATGAGCACGCCCCGCTCCCGGGCGCCGCGGACCACCCGGCGGGTGATCTCGGCCTTCTCCGGGAACGGCTCCCGGCTCGCGCGATCGGACACGAACTCGATGCCGGCGAACAGCCCCAGCCCGCGCACCTCCCCCACGATCGGGTGGCGCGCGGCGAGCTGGTCCAGCGCCGCACGCAGGTGCTGGCCCTTGGCGGCGACGTCCCCGAAGAGCCCGTGATCGAGTGCATAACGGAGTACCTGCATGCCCACGAAGGTGCAGAACGGGTTGCCGCTGTAGGTGAACCCGTGATTGAACGTCCCCGAGCCCGCGGTGAACGCGTCGACCACCCGCTGCGATGCCAGCACCGCCCCGAGCGGGACGTACCCGCTGCTGATGCCCTTGCCCATCACCACGATGTCCGGCCGGACGCCCCAGTGCTCGATCGCCAGCCAGCGGCCGGTGCGGCCGTAGCCGGTCAGCACCTCGTCGGCGATGAACAGCACGTCGTAGGCATCGCAGATCTCCCGGATGCGGCGATAGTACTCGGGGACCGGCACCACGGCGGTGACCGTCGAGCCGATGACCGGCTCGGCGATGAAGGCCGCGATGCTGTCCGGCCCCTCCATGATGATCATCCGCTCCAGATCGTCAGCGCAGGCGACACCGCACTCCGGGTAGGCGTGCCCGAGCGGGCAGCGGTAGCAGTAGGGCGGCACGATGTGCGGTACGGCCGTGAGCTGGGGCAGGAACGGCTCGCGCCAGGCCGGGCGGCCGGACAGGGACAGCGTCGCGAGCGTGCTTCCGTGGAAGCTCTGCCAGCGGGCGATGACCTTGTGCCTGCCGGGGCGGCCGCGTTGCAGGTGGTACTGGCGGGCCATCTTGATGGCTGTCTCGTTGCCCTCCGAGCCGCCGGAGACGAAGTACACCCGGGCGGCGATGTCCGGGTTCATCGCCACCAGAGCCTCCGCGAGCTGCTCCTGCCAGGGGTTGGTGAACGTGGCGCCGTACACGAAGCTGAGCTCGCCGCCGTGCCGCGCGATGGCGTCGGTGATCTCCCGCACGCCGTGCCCGATCACCACCGTGCCCGCTCCGCCGACCGCATCGAGGATCCGCTGCCCGGCGCCGGTCCGCAGGTACATTCCATCGGCGCTCACGATCGACTCGTACGCCGCCCGCAGGTCGCGGTGGAACACCGCCGAGCTCACCGCGGCTCACCTCCGCTGTCCAGGCGGACGGCGTCCCGGGTCAGCCGGCTCGCCTCGCCGGGGCGCAGGCAGATCTCGGCGACGTGCAGGCCGTCGCCGAACCGGCGGGAGGGATGCCGGTCCCACAGGAGCCTCTCGTGGCCGGGCAGGATGCGGCTGGTCTCACCGCCGGTCACCCGCATCAGCTCGTCGAGGGCCATCAGGCAGTTCTCCTGGCTTCCCATGGCCAGGCCGATCGGAACGTAGCGGCCGTCGCCGTCGATGCCCTCGATGTTCGCGTACAGGTACATCACATCGCCGGGAACGACCCACACCCCCGACGACTCGCTGCGGACCACCACATGCTGGTGCCCGTAGGTGTGCGTGTCGAAGTCGGGCACGAGGCTGACGCCCGGGAACACGTCCTCGCAGAGCCCATCGACCAGCCGGAGCCTGCCCTCACCGGCCAGGTGCAGCAGTCCCGCCAGGTCCTCGGTGCTCACGCCCTGCTTCAGCCAGTCCATGGCGCGCGGCAGGCTGACCGCCCAAGCCCACTTCTCCAGTTCCCGCCGCTGGATGTAGACGGTGGCGTTGGGGAAGGCCGCGACGTTCCCGAGATGGTCGAAGTGAGCGTGGGTCACCAGGATCGCGTCGACGTCGTCCGGCCCGGCACCGGACCGGGCGAGGAGCTCGGCCGGGTCGCGCCAGATCGTTATGCCGTCCAGGTCGGCGAGTTCACGGCCACGCCCGGCATGCCGGTAGCCGGCGTCGACCAGGATGGTGTGGTCCGCGCTGCGCATGACCGTGAAGCAGTATGGGATCTCGCGCTCGCCCACCTGGCCATGCAGGAGCAGCCCGAGCGGGGAGCTGGCCCGGGCGAACTCGATCACCCATATGGAGTAATCGGCCACCTGACTCCCTTCCCGTTGCTGCCGCGCAGGTCATGCCGTCACGCCCCCGTCCACCAGCAGCGGCGAGCCTGTGGTGAAGCTCGACTCCGCGCAGGACAGGAACAGGGCCGCCCGGGCGACCTCCGCGGGGTCGGCGAACCGGTGCAGCGGGTGGGCGGCCCGGTCCGCCTCCCGGACCTCCGCCAGCGGCCTGCCACCTGGCCGCCCGCGCAGCCAGGCCTCGTGCAGCGGCGTGGCGACCGAGCCAGGGCAGACGATGTTGACCCGGATCCTGTCGTCGGCGTGGTCGAGGGCCAGCGCCCGGCAGAGCATCAGCAGACCGCCCTTGCTGGCGCAGTAGGCCGCCCAGCTCCGGTCGGCCGTGAAGGAGTTCGCGGAGCCGGTGATGACCATCGTCCCGCCGCCGGCGGCGGCCAGCTCGGGGATCCCGAACTTGGCGAGCAGGAAGGCGCCGGTCAGGTTGACGTCCAGCACCCTCGTCCATTCTTCGACCGTCATCTCGGGCACCGTCTTGGCGACGCCGATACCCGCGTTGGCCCAGAGCAGGTCGAGCTTGCCGAACCTGTCCACGGCGACGCGGACCGCATGGGAGATGTCACCGGCGCTCGCCGCGTCACCGGGCACGAAGACGGCGCGGCCTCCCTCGGTGGCGATCGCCGCCGCCGTGCGCTCGCCTCCCGCGGCATCGGTGTCGACGAGCACCAGGGCCGCGCCGTGCGCGGCGAACAGTTCCGCGCCGGCCGCGCCGATGCCGCTGGCCGCGCCCGTGATCAGCCCCACCCTGCCGCGGAGCCGCCCGTCCGCCGGGATCACCGGGCCGCCAGCGCCGCGGACGTGCCTCGGTTCTTGCCCAGGCAGCAACCCCAGGCCAACGGAGCCCGCATGAAACAAGGCTACAGATCAGGCGGCCGGCTTGCCGTGGCTCAAAGCGCCTGAAGGACGATGGCGCGCAGGTCGCTATGGCTCAGGGCGACGGGATTGCCTTGCATGCTGCTCGACCGGGCGGCCGTGGCGGCGACGTCATCGGCGTGCTGGGGCCGGACGCCGGACGCGCCCAGGCCGGGCACCGCGAGCATGGCGTTCGTCTCGCGGATCCAGGCCAGGCCGTCCTCGATGGACGCGGCCGGGTTCCCGGTCAGCAGCCGGGCGGCTTCGGTGTACCGGTCCAGGGCCGGGCTGCTCGGCTGCCCGGATCGCAGCGCGCGCACGTTCGCCTCTGTCACCGGTGCCAGCAGCGCCGCGCAGGCCATGCCGTGCGGCACGGCCGCGGTCCCGCCGATGACTCCGGCCAGGCCGTGGACGGCACCCAGCTTCGCGTTGGCCAGCGCGATCCCGCCCAGCAGGCTGCACATGGCCATGTCCGCCCGCGCCTCCAGGTCGCTGCCGTCGGCATAGGCGGCGCGCAGGCCAGCCGCCGCGCGGCGCAGCCCCTCGCGTGCCGGGCCGTCGGTCAGCGGGTTCGCCCGGGTGGAGACGAACGGCTCCAGGCACTGGGTGAGCGCGTCCAGCCCGCTGGCGGCGGTGACCGGCGGCGGGCAGGACGCGGTGAGCTGGGGGTCGACCAGCGCGACCCGCGGGATCATCAGCGGGCTGCGCAGGCTCGCCTTGATCCGGTGCGCCCGCGAGGCGAGCACGGCGTTGGCGGTCACCTCCGCCCCGGTGCCAGCGGTGGTGGGCACGGCCACGCAGGGCACGGCGGCCTCGGTGATCTTCCGGCCGGCCCCCACGACCTCCAAGTAGTCAAGCGGGTCGCCGCCGTTGCCCAGCAGCATGGCCACGGCCTTGCCGAGGTCGATGACGCTGCCGCCGCCGATCGCGGCGACGGCATCGGCGCCGTGCTCGCGCGCCGCGGCGACGCCCGCCCGGGCCAGCTCGACCGTGGGCTCGGCGGCCACCGAGAACACCGCGGCCGGCAGCCCCAGGTTCGCCAGCAGCCCGGCGTGGCGCGCGGGACTCGCGCCCGTGCACACAAGTACCCGGGACCCGAGCCCGGCGAGAACCTCCGGCAGTTCCGCTGCCCGGCCACCGCCGACCATGATGTGGTCGGCGGTGGCGAACTCGAAAGGCATCCTCACGGCGGGCAGCGGCCGAAGACCAGAACCAGGCCCCGGGAGGTCAATTCTTACTCAGTTAGCGGGATGGGCGATGGCAGAGACGCGCAGGAAGTTCGATCACGATTTCCGGGAGGGCGCGGATGGCCGAGGTCGGGCTGCGGCTGCACCCGGCGCAGCACCTGCAGATGCAGGGCGCTGGTGGCCCAATCCGGCGGCCAGACCGCTGACGCGTAGTCCGTGGCCAGCGGCGGTGCGGTGGAAGCCAGTTGTGAACGCCTTTGGCATCACCCTTCGGCGACCGGTTCCGCCCGAGACCCACTGATCCCGATGCCCGAGAACCGTTTCGTGAGATAAGGCCCCGGCGACGCTCAGCGGTGCCCGCGAGCGTACGCGAAGCTTTAATCCCGTGGATCTTCGTGTTCCGCGGCTGGGTGAACCTGAACGCCCACGACGTCCTCACCAATACGGAAGCGGACGTGCTGGGTACCGGCGGCGTGCTGTGCTTCTACATAGCCCTGTCGATTACCCCGCTGATCACCCTCACCGGGGCGCAGTGGATCGCACCGCTCCGGCGGTGGTACGGCATCTGGTTCGCGATCATAGGCATCTCGGATGCGACCACCGCCGCTATCACGACCGACTTCGCCGGGGGCGTGTTCGGCCGGCTCGCCGGGCACACGTTCCTGCTGACCGGGCTGCTCATCATCACGCTGGCCATCCCGCTCCTCGCCACGGCCAACACCCCGGCACAGCGGAAACTCGGGAAGTACTGGAAGAAGCTGCAGCGGATGACGTACGTCATCTGGGCGTTTGTCGTCCTCCACCTGGTGCTGCTCGACGGGCTCACGCCGTTCGGCGCCGCGGACGGGGACGGCGACCCCGTCTTCCACCAGCGCTTTTACCAGGCCGTCGCGGTCAGCATTCCGCTGATCGTGCTGCGGCTGCCGCCGGTGCGGCGCTGGATCGTCGACCGGCGGGCGGAGGGCCGGCAGTGGCTGGTGTGGCTCGCCGTCGCGCCGCTCGCCGTGTTCTACCTCACCGCGATGGCCTTCATCGTCAACGAGGAGTTCTTCACCGGGCTCAAGGTCATCACGATGACCCATCTGTTCTCCAACTGACCGCCGCAACGTGAGGGCGGCCCGCGACATTGCGGGCCGCCCTCCTCCGCCGTCCGGCCGCGGGGCGGCGCGGGCCCGGGCGGCGCAGGCGCGTTGCGGGCCGTGGGATCAGGTACTCAGCGGCATCAGCAGGATCGGCTTGGTTGTTGGTTGTGCCGTCCCGCCAGCGGGCTCGACCGTGAGGCCAAGCGTGTCGCCGGGAGACAGCCCGGTGGCGAGTAGCGGCTGCGTCCGGCCGCCGCTCGGGGCGGACAGCAGCCCGGCCGGGCGGGTCCGCCGGGGGTTGATCAGCCAGGCCTCGTAGACCTTGCCCGGCGGCAGCGGGCGCAGCCCTTCGGTGGTCATGATGAGCTCGCGTTCGGCCCGGGACAGAACAACGGTCGCGCTGCCGCCGGCCGATGTCGCCCGCGTCAGAACGCGGGCGTCCGGGGCGGCGAGCACCGCGGCGATCGCGTGGTTCTGCGCCTGGGCATCGTCGAGCCGGTGCTGGACGCCGGCGAGGATGACGCCGAGCACGACCGCGGCGGCCGCGCCTGCCGCGGCAAAGCCCACGGCGAGCCGCGGCAGCCAGCCCGACCACAGGCCCGGCCACCACCCCCAAAGTCGCCCGCGCCGCGGCTCGGCCTCGATCACAGGCGGCAGCTGGCGGGTCCGCCGCACGGCCGCGAGGACCTGCGGGCGCAGAGCGGGCGGCGGCTGCACCGCGGCGGCCATCGCCAGACTGGTGGTCACCTCCCGCAGCCCGCGCACCTCGCCCTCGCAGGTCTGGCAGCGGCCCAGATGGTGCTCGTATCTGTCCCGCTCGGCGTTGCTGCCCAGCGCGTCAAGGACGTAGGCACCGCTGAGGATGTGCAGATCGTGACGGAGCTGCTTCATCCGATCACCCCCAGGCAGTCCCGCATCCGGATCAGCCCGTCCCGTATCCGGGTCTTGATGGTGCTGAGCGCGGCGCCGAGCAGCCTGGCCACCTGCGGGTAGCTGTACCCCCCGTAGTAGGCGAGGGTTATCGACTCACGCTGCAGCTCGGTCAGGCCCTCCAGGCAGTGCCGCACCCGCTCACGGGTGAGGCTGGCCTCCACCGCATCGGCCACCTCGTCGTCGGCCGGCGGTGGCGGCGCGGCCTGCTGATCGCGCGCTGCGGTGGCCGTCGCCGACCGGACCCGGTCGACGGCACGGCGGTGTGCGATGGTCATCACCCAGGTCACCGCGGTCCCCTTGGCCGGGTCGAAACGCGACGCGGTGCGCCACACCTCGAGCAGTACCTCCTGGGCGACCTCCTCCGACTGCGCCGGGTCGCGGACCACCTTGCGGATCAGCCCGTAAGCCGCGCCGGCCAGCCGATCGTAGACCGCCTCGAACGCTGCCTCGTCGCCGCGCGCCACCAAGGCGAGCAGCCGGTCCAGATCCTGTTCGGCCACCCTCCCCGCGGCAGGCTCACGCGGCGCCGCGTGGATATCGCGAGGATCCATGACCACCATTCGAAGCTGAGGACCAAACGGATGGCCCGCCCCCGAGATTTTTGCTGGCAACGGGCAAGCATCTCGGCCAAAGGTAACGCTTTGGTAACGACCAGCGCCGCCGACCGTCCGCCCAGCCATCGGTCCCGAAACCCCAAACGAGGCCGGGCCCCGCGGGCCGGGCCGCGCCGCCGGGACTTCCCGCCGGTGAACCGAGGAACCGTGGCGCCCGGCGACGGCCGGCTCAGGAAAGGACGCGCATGTCTATCCACCATGAATCAGCCAAGTCCCCGGGCCCGAAGAGCCCGGCGACCAGGCAGGACCCAAGGGTGTCCCGGCGGTCCATCATTCGCGGCGCGGCGGGGCTCGCCGGGGCCGGCCTCGCCGCCGGCGCGATCGGTGGCGCGATCACGGGGGCCATCGTCGCCCCGGCGCGGTCCGCACCGTCCGGGCCGCAGGCCGGGGGTGGCGCCACCCTCACCGAACCGGTGATCGTGCACGTCCGGGACGTCGCCAAGGGCGTGATGGACGTGTTCGCCGGCACCAGCCACGCCAGGCTCACCGACCCCGGCCTGGCAGCCAGTCTCGTCCGCGGGGTCAGCTGAGGCATCCGTTCGTAATGTGCCTTGAGAAGCCTGTGAGGTGATTGTGTCTTCCCATCGTGAAGCGCCCGAGATCGCCAAGGATCCGGTCGCCGACAGCACCGACGCGTACGCGTTCGTCAGCCCGGACCGGCCGGGCACGGTGACCCTGATAGCCAACTACGTCCCGCTTCAGGAGCCCGCGGGCGGCCCGAACTTCTATGAGTTCGGCGACGACGTCCGCTACGAGATCCACATCGACAACAACGGAGACGGCCGGGCCGACGTGACGTACCGGTTCCGGTTCCAGACCCGGCTGCGCAACCCAGGCACGTTCCTGTACAACACCGGCCCGATCCTGTCGCTGAACAGCCCGAACTGGAACCGCCGGCAGTTCTACACGGTCAGCAAGATCAACGTCCATGGCCGCATAACCGAACTCGGCGCCGGTCTTGCCTGCCCGCCCTGCAACATCGGGCCACTGTCCACCCCGGACTACCCGAAGCTGGCCGCCGCCGCCGTGCACGACCTCGGCGGTGGCGTCAGGGTGTTCGCCGGGCAGCGCGCGGAGGGGTTCTACGTGGACCTCGGGTCGATCTTCGACCTGGCCAACCTGCGGCCGTTCCAGCAGCTGCACAACCAGTTCGGGATGAACGTGTTCACCGGTCCCGCCCCCGGGGTGAACGCGACCAACCACCTCAACGTGCACTCCATCGCCATCCAGGTGCCCAAGGCCGACCTGGTGCGCAAGGGCGCCCACGGCGCGACCGACCCGCGCTCGGTGATCGGCGTCTGGACGACCGCGAGCCGGCAGCGGGTCCGGCTGTGGGACGCCGACCACGGCCAAAACCTGGACAGCGGCCCGTTCCGCCAGGTGTCACGGCTCGCCAACCCGCTCATCAACGAGGTCATCATCGCGCTCGGCGACAAGGACCGGTGGAACACGCTGCCGCCGGCCGACGACAAGCAGTTCGCCCACTACTACGCGCACCCCGAGCTGGCCGCCCTGCTGCCGGTGCTCTACCCGGGCGTGTTCCCCAACCTGGCGGCGCTCGTCAAGTCGCGCAAGGTGCGTGCCGACCTGCAGGCGATCCTGCTCACCGGGATCCCGCCCGGGATCGTTCCCGGCTTCCAGAACAGCACCGGCCCACTGCAGGCCGACATGCTGCGGCTCAATACAGCCATCAAGCCGACGGCGAACCCGGACATCCTCGGGGTGGTCGCCGGGGACCTGGCCGGGTTCCCGAACGGGCGGCGGGTATTCGACGACGTGGTCACCGTCGAGCTGCGGGCGATCGCCGGGCTGACCGTGCCCCTGGTCGACAAGACGTTCACGCCGGACAAGGCCGCGGGCCAGGTCACCGACGGCCTGGGGCCGGCCAGCGTCAGCTCCCCGTACCTGAGCCGGTTCCCGTACCTCGGCGTGCCGTACAGCGGGTTCGACAACCCGTCCTGACCCGCCTCCCGCGGGAGGGCCGGCGCTGGCGCGGGGGACTCACCGGCGCCGGCCCGATCGGGGCTCAGACACAGTCCGCACCACGGCAACGACACGCAGGCGGCCGAGCGGCGGCCGTCAGCACGGAGGGAATCACATGAGCGAGGAACGATACGGCGCCACCGGAGCGGGCACCGTCGTGCTCGAGATCGGCGCTGGGACCGGCGCGCTCGTCCTGCGCGCCCCCGCGGACCTGGCCGGCCGCGAAATCGAGATCAGCCCGGCTCACGAGCCTGCCCGGCGGAGGCACACCTGCGTCCGTGAACGGCACGGGGCCGACGGCATCGGCTACGCGGCCGTCTACGATCGGCTTCCCCCCGGCAGGTACACGGTCTGGCACGACAGCACCACCCCGGCCGCGACCATCACGGTCGTGGGCGGCCAGGTCACCAGCCATGACTGGCCTGCGGGCCCGTCCGCCCGGCCCCGCTAACGAGGGCATGCTGTCCGGCGCCGCGGACCCGCGTGCGGGGGACGGGGCATTCGCCGGACGCTGAGCCGGGCGCCGACGTTTAACGCGGCATTTCCGCGACGCCTTGTGCCACCGCACACGGCGCGCACAGCGGCACGTCCGCATCGCCAAGACGCCGGGTCAGAACGGCCCCGCCGTCACACACGCCCACGTCGTCCGGGTGTGCCGTGCCACACTGGCACTGGCAGCCAAGCCAGTACCCTGTCAGCCGCGCACGGCCGGCCTCCACCGCCGCGCGCCCGGCCTCAACCGCCGCCCGGACGGCCGGATCGAGCTTGTCCAGAGCGTCAGTGGTGGCATCGGCCACCCGCTGTGCCCACTCGCCCACCGCGGCTCCGGCGGCCTCCCAGGCAGCGGCGAACTGCCGCGCCGGGTCTTTTCGGTCACCGCCCATGTCCGCATTTTCTCACCCGGCGCCGACTGTGGCCAGCGCCGGTCCGGTTCCGGTCAGCCCAGGCCGGTGCGGCCGTCGAGAAGCTCCCGCGCGGTGTCGAGGTGCCCGGCGTGCCGGGCGGTTTCCTCGATCATATGCAGGATGATCCATCTCAGGTTGACGGCCTCGCCCGGGGGCGGCCAGCCCCAGACATCCCAGCGCGGATCACGGCGGCGCGCGGGCGCATCAAGCGGGGTGGCCGCGATGATGGCGTTCGCGCGGGCGATCTCGTCGTGGTAGAGGCCGAAGACATCGGCGGCCGCCACCTCCGGCCCGACCAGCCAGCCGGTGTCGTCGGCTACCGGGAACTCGATCGGCTCCCCCGCGGCGATGCCGCGGAACCAGTACCGCTCGTCGTCCACGGCGAGATGGTTGATCAGCCCGAGGCAGGTCCAGCGCGATGGGAACACCGCGCGCCTGAGCGCGGTCTCTGGCAGGCCGTCGACGATCTCGAGCACGGAGGCCCGCTGCTGATTGAGGTAGTGGACCAGGCCCTCGGTCTCCGCGTTCACGGTTGGGAGCGTAACGGGTGTACCCCGCACGGGGTCGGCGCGCCGGCCGGTGAGAACGTTGATGAGGGAGCCGGTAACCACCATGTGACCTTGGGAGATGGCGATGCGGCCCACGGAGTCCTCAGAGCCCGCGGTGCAAACGCTGATGACGGGCGTCGCGTTCGGTGAGTCACCACGCTGGCACGACGGGCGCCTGTGGTTCGCCGACTGGGCAGCGCAAGAGATCATCGCCGTCGATCCGGCCGGCAACAGCGAGGTCGTGCTCCGGGTCGGGTTTCCGTCGTTCCCCATGTGCTTCGACTGGCTGCCAGATGGGCGCCTGCTTATCGTTTCGGCGCGTGAAGGGCTTCTCCTGCGCCGGGAACCCGACGGGTCGCTGGCAACCCACGCCGACCTGACCGTGGTCGCCGAGAAAGGGCTCCCCTGGAACGAGATAGTCGTGGACGGCCGGGGTAACGCCTACATCAACAACCAAGGCTTCGACTTTCCGGGCGGCGAGTTCGCGCCCGGAACCATTGCCGTGCTGACGCCCGACGGCTCGGTCCGGCAGGTGGCGGACGGCATAGCGTTCCCCAACGGAATGGCCGTGACGCCCGATAACTCGACCTTGATTTGTGCCGAGTCCTACGGCCAGAGACTCACATCCTTCGACATCGCCGCCGACGGCAGCCTGTCGAACCGCCAGATATGGGCCGGCCTGGGCGACGGTGTCCCCGATGGCATCTGCCTCGACCGGGAAGGAGCCGCCTGGTACGGGGACGTCCCCAACAAGCGCTGCGTGCGGGTCCGCGCGGGTGGCGAGGTGCTGCAGACGATCAACCTCGACCGCGGCTGTTTCGCCTGCATGCTCGGTGGCGCGGGCAGGCAGACGCTCTTCCTGGTGGCGACCGAGTGGCGGGGCACGGAGCACATGGCCGACGGGACGCGAACCGGCAAGGTGCTGGCCGTCGCGGCACCCGCACCGGGTGCCGGCTGGCCATAAATGTCACGGCTCCGGGTGCCGGCCGGCTATAACCGTCACGGCTTCCGGCCGCCGTCGTCGCGCACGGTCCGCTTCCTGGCGTTCCCGCGCGCTCCCGGCCAGAGTTGACGCGGCCCGAACATATGGTCATGTCCTGGCAAACATCGCGTACAGCCTTGGAATGGTGCCCTAGGCTCGGCGCAAACAGCAGGCAGGGCCGGCCGAGAATCGGTAAGGGCATTCGCGAGCCCGATATCGGGGTGGCGCGGCGATAGCTGCGCCACCAGCAGCGCGCGGGTCCCTCAACGGAGGTACGGCCCAGGTGACACACGTGTCCACCCACTCGGTCGAGTCACCGGCGCGGCCGGGCAGCCCGGCCGGTCTGGGGCGGATGATCCTGTCATAGGGCGCGGCCCGGCCGGCCCGGTCGAGTGGCTCATGAGCACGGTGATCCGGAAGCTCGCCTGGAGCAGGCTCGCCGACCCGAAGGTCGCCATCACCGTGTCCGGAGCAGGCCTGCTGCTGGGGATGCTTGTCGGGGCGATGGCGCCGGACGCCGAGACGCTGCCGATCAGGCTGCCGCTGTCGTCCCTCCTGCCGTCGCTGGCTCACCACGTCGTCCTCGCGAGCGTGATGCTCTATGCGGGAAACATCCTGGCGTGCCTCGGGCTCGCCGGGATGCTGTGGGCGCATAGCCAAGGATGGCGCCCCAATCCGCGTCACCTGCTGCTGGTAAGCGCGGCCATCGTCGCGGTCATGGTCAGCCTGACCCCCGTCGGCTCATCGGATACCGCGAGCTACGCCGCGTACGGCCACATAGCGGCGCAGGGCGGGGACCCGTACACGACCAACCCGCAGGCATGGGGTGACTACGCCTACTGGCATGTCGTCGGCACGATGTGGAAGACCCAGTCCTCCGTGTACGGCCCGTTCGCCACGGCGATCCAGTCGTTCGCGGCATCGATCGGCGGATCGGACGTCGCCGCCACCATCTGGGTCTTGATGATCCTCAACGGTGCCGTCTTCATCGGCGTCGGGTTCTTGTTCCTCAAGACCTCTGACGATCCGGTGCGGGCGACGCTGTTCTGGACGGCGAACCCGGTTCTGATTCAGCAGCTGGTGAGCGGCGGCCATCTCGACACGTTCGTGGCAGCGGCGGCGATCTGCGCGATCCAGGTGACGCGCCGCTTCTCGGGTGTGCTGAGCGACGTCCTGATCGGCGTACTGATCGGCGTCGCCTGCGGGATAAAGATCTACGCGGTGCTGATCGGGATCGGGCTCGCGTGGCCGCTGCTCCGGCGGCACGAGTGGAAGCGCGCCGCCCGGATCGCGGCCGTGTCACTGGTGACGCTCGCCCTGGGATACAGCTTCTACGGGATTGAAGCACTGAAACCGCTCTTCGGCGGGCTGGATCTGGTCACGCTGCCATCGCCGTGGCGGGTCGTCGAGCTGCTCGCCGAGGCAATAGGCGTCCACGACTCCACCATCATCGCGGTGATCAGCTTCCTCTGGCCGGTCGCGATGATCGTGGTCGCCTGGTTCATCTTCCGGCGGATCTCGTCAGACCAGCCGCGGGAGGTCGTGGCGCCGTTCGCCCTGACGTACGCATGGATCATCGCCGCCCCATGGGTATTCGCGTGGTACACCGCGGTGGCATGGGCCGTGCTGACCCAGGTGCCGCGCAACCGGATGACCCGGTGGCTGGCGATCGTCACCGTGTTCCTCGCCCTGTGCCATTCCAGTGGCGGGCAGGCTGGTCTGTGACGCCGTGATCGGAAACAGCCAGGCGAAGACCGCCGAGGCGGGCAGCCGAGTCAGGGAGGACCTGCAGCGCCCGGCCCTCCCCCGCTCGGCCCTCCCCCGCCCGGCGGCCCGCTGGCGTACGGCAATAGCCGCGGTCCTGCGGCGGCACTGGCTGGCCGCGGCGCTGCTGGCGGCCGGCCTGGCGCTCCGGGTCCTCGCCCAGCTCGCGTACCGCCCGGCACTGTTCTACATCGACACGACGAGGTACCTGTATAACGCGGACGGCATGGATCCCGTCGGCTACAAGGGGCCGCTGCGGGCGATACTGCAGCTGGCCAACTTCGACACGGTCGTGGCGATCCAGCATCTGCTCGGCCTGGCGATCGCCGTGGTCATCTACCTTCTGTTGCTGCGGCGCGGCACCCCGCGCTGGCTGGCCGCGCTGGCCATCGCGCCGATCCTGCTGGACGCCTACCAGGTGCAGACAGAGCAGTCGATCATGCCGGGCACCTGGTTCGAGGCCCTGATCGTGACCGGTCTTGCCATCCTGCTCTGGCAGCCGAAGGCCAGCTGGCGGAGGGCCGTCGCCGCCGGTGTCGTGCTGGGGACCTCGGCCACCGTCGCCCAGGTGGGCGAAGTCCTGGTCCTGCCCGCGGTGATCTACCTGCTCGTGGCCGGCGGCCGCTGGCGGCCGGCCGTCGGCAAGGCGGCTGCCCTCTGCGCGGCCTTCGCCGTGCCCATCCTGGTCTATTGCACCGGCTCCTACGTGCTCACCGGGGACTTCTTCCTGTCGCACTCGGGCATCACGTCCTTCTACGGCAGGATGGCGGCGGCCGCGGACTGCGCGACGATCAGGCTGCCGTCCGCCGAGCGGGGCATGTGCCCGACGAAGACACAGCAGGCCCGGGGACCCGACTGGCTGGAGTACGGCGATGGCTCCCCGATCCGGCCGTACTATTCGGGCCTGCCGCGCGCGGAGACCGACAGGCTGATCTCGGACTTCAACCGAAGGGTGCTGACCCAGCAGCCGCTGCGGGTGCTCGGCTCCTACTCCCGCGACCTGCTGAAACCGTTCGCGCTGACCCGCACGACCAGCCCGGGCGACACGCCCATCTCCCGCTGGCAGTTCCAGACGACGTTCCCGTACTACCCGCCGCACGCCACGATGCAGATCGTCAAGACCGCGACCGGCCGGTTCGGCGGCGGCATGCCGGCGGTCTGGCGGCCCGGCGCCGTGGTGTTGCGCTCCTACCAGCTCGGCGGTGGCTACACGCCCGGACCGCTGCTGGTGGTGTTCGCCCTGGCCGGCCTGGCCGGCTCGGCCGTCGCACTGCGCAAGCGGGCGGGCCCCGGGACCCGCCAGCTCGCCCTCGCCTGCCTGCTGTTCTTCACCTCGGCGGCGGCCCTGATCCTGGCATCCGACCTGTTCGAGTTCTCCTGGCGGTACCAGCTGCTCGCACTGGTCACCCTCGCGCCGGCCGGTGCGCTCGGGATCGCCACCATCATCCGCTCGATCCGGACCCGGCAGCGTTCTGGCTGAACGACCGCTGGCGCGGAGCTGCCCGATCCGCGGGACTTCCGGTACCCGTTCGGCCGGCCGCGGAGGCGGCGGCCACGAGCAGCAGGATGAGCGCGGTCGCGCCGAGGGACAGCGCGAGCCCGGCCGGGAACCACGGCGGTACGTAGCTCCAGGTCACAACGCCGCTGCCCGGCGGAACGTCGACGGCCTGGACGAGGCCGGCCCGGCTGACTGCCAGCGTGGTCGCCCGGCCGCGCCGGGGATGCCAGGTGGCGCTCCAGCCCGCGATCGCCGCCGCCGAGCGAACGACGCGGACACCGTGTGGGGAGGACACCTGGGCCGCGGTCGGCGCGGCCTCCGAACCCACCTGCCGCACCGATGCGCCCAAGGCTGATCGCCCGGGGAGCGCCTGGAGGCTGAGCGGGCCGCGGGCGAAGTGGTCGGCGAAGACCGCGAACGAGCCGTCATGGCCGGCGTATCCCCACCGCGGGGGGGCGAGCGCGTCCTGCAGCTGGCCGTTGGCCACGACCACGTTTCCGTCCGGGTCGGCGACGGATGGTGGGCCGAGATGGCGTGGGCCGCTTGCCGCGGCGACAAGAGCGACGCTCGTCACCGGATGAGGAGGGCTGACCGCGAGCAGCGAGGCACTCGCGGCGCTCGCCGGGAACCAGCGGATCGGCCCGCCCGGCGTCATGAGCCCGATCCGGGTCCCGGCCGCCGCGTCCCGCCTGGCGTCCGGGTCCGGCATCTCAAGCCTCGACACGTCAAGCGGCGTGGCGAGGTACCAGGTGGCCCGGTGACCCGCCGCGACGTCGCGCTGGCCGGTTCCCGGCGGCCCGGGAGCAAGCCCGGATCCGCGGGCGGCGGTGATCAGGTACGCGGGCGGCGTGAGCAGGATCGAGGTGTCGAGCTGGTCGAGGGTCCCGTCACCCACGGCCCTGGGATCGAGCACATTCTGCCCTTCGCCCATGGCCTGGTGTGACCCGGTCGCCGACGCGTAGCGGCCGTCGACCGTTGACGAGTACCCCTGGACCGACGGTGCGGCGCTGGCGACGTTGAGATCCGGCGAGCCGAGGAGCCGTAGTTCGTGAGCATCGAGCAGGTCGGGATCGTAGATCGCGAAACGACCCGGATACCCCAGCGCCGCGATGGGGCGGAGGCCGGACGCTGGTGCCGCTGTCCGGTCTCCGCGATGACCGGGCGGGGTCGTGGTGGCTGCCGCGCCGGTGCCGTTGCGGGCGGTGGCTCCGGCGCCGGTGCCGCTGCGGGACGTGGCGTCCGCGCTGCTGGCCAGGCCAGGCAGGGCCGCGACCACCCCGAGCAGCGTGAATACGACCAGATCGATGGCGACGAGACCGGCGAGGCAGCGCGAGCGCAGCCCCGGCCGAAGGCGCCGTCCGAAGATCACGAACGCGACGGCTCCGGCGCCGAGCACCGCGTACGGCACGAGCCACGGCTTGAGGCGGCCATCGACGCCGGCGGCACCCGGGCCCGCCCGCAACCAGTGCAGCAGGCCCGCGCCCCAGACAAGGCCGAGAACGACGACGGCGATCACGGCGAGCGGGGGGAGGACACCGAGGACCGTCTCCAGATCCATCCGGCGACCGGGGGGCGCCCGGCGGGTCGGTCGGCACGGTCCGCCCAGGAACCGCTGGCTCGTCTCGCTGGGGTAGAGCTGGCTTCTCGGGCTGGCGTGGAGCTGGCTTCTCTGGCTGGGGTGGAGCTGGCTTCTGTGGACCCGCTGGCCTCTCTCGCCGAGCGGATGGTCGGCCCAGTACGCGAGAAGGACGGCGAGCGCCAGGTCCGCCACGAGGATGTTGCGGCTCTGCAGCCGCTGGCCGCCGAACAGGGGCAGGTGAACGAGCAGGGACCCGAAGGGGGTGTTGCCCCCGAGCGCGAGCACGACCCCGGCGAGCGCCATGAGATGCCACACGGCCCACTCGGGGAGCCGCGGTCGCAGCCGGATGCGGCCGAGCAGGACGGCGGCCGCAACGAGCGGGAGGATGCCGACGTAGCCGGTCACCTCGGCCAGGTTGTAGTTCGCGAAGAAGGCCGGCTGGCCGAACGAGCCCGAGCCGCCCATGAGGTCCGGCACCAGCATCAGGAGCAGCCACCCGTGCGGGAGCGAGCCCGAGTTGAAGAAGGCCACCGAGCCCGCCCCGCGCTGCGAAGCTCCGACCGCGGCCAGGCCGGGCATCCACTGAACGGCACCGAGACACGCGCCAAGCACCAGGCCCGCAACCACCGACACCAGGCCCGCCACCACACGCACCGGGCCCGCAACCGCCGGCACCGGGCCCGCAACCACCGGGACGGCCGCCGGGCCCGAGCGCCGCCCGAGGCGTACGATCCGCCACGCCGCGTAGATGACGACGATCACTACTGCGTCGTCGATGGCACGGGTTCGCCCGCCAGGATCGTTAGGCCGAATGCTGCGGCCAGGACGCCCGTCCAGCGAAGCCGCGAGGCGGCGCTGCGGGCCTCGGCTTCGGTGAGCCGGAGCACGGCTAGCAGCTGCACGGGCACCCAGCTCATGCCGGCCACCAGCCCGAAGTGGGCCACCTGGGCCGACATGGCTCCGGCAAAGGCGAACGAGAGCGCCCCGAGGGCGCTCGGCAGGCTCGCCAGGCGAAGGGCCCGCAGGAAGACGAACATGCCAGCCCCTGCCGCCGCCCAGGTGACGATCATGTTGAGCGTCCACGCCGCGGTGCCCGGCACGATGGCGAACAGGAGCGTGAGCGGGTACGCGGCGCCGGCGTTCCAGTCGGCGAGCAACGGCGCGCCGCTCCAGATGTACGGGTTATACAGCGGCAGCTGCCCGAGCCGGATCTGGCGCCCGGCGAGCACGCGCAGCGGAAAGTTCTGCGTCAGGTCGTCGCCGGGAAGAACAGAATGCCCGAGCAGCGCCGGGACCCCGAAAACGATGACCGGCAGCGCGACGAGAATGGCAATGGCCGCGGCATCGCCCGGCCGGCGCGTGGACGCTCGCGTGCCGGGCACGTGGAATGTTCTCGTTCCCGGTGCTGATGACAGCTCAGGCCCCATCGTGAGCACTCGTGCGACAGAAGCTGAAAGGATACCGGCACGATCCCCCGCTGCCCGGCCAGACTCATCACACCCGGCCGTTTGGGTCCACTCAGGTGGCGTGCGCGACTAGTCACCCTCGAGAGAGCGCCATTGAGGAGCGATCCCGACGAAGCTGGCCGGGGTCAGCGGCATCGGGTGCAGGTGCTCGGCGTGAATGACCGCCAGCAGCTTGATCAGCTGGCGGTCCAGGTCCGGGACCCAGTGCAGGATCACGATCTCGCCGGGCTCCAGTCCCTTGCCGTCCCACGTCTGGACGCGATCATGGTCGTCGATGGTGGCGCTCCAGCCCACCAGGGCCTTCAGCCCGCCCCGGTAGGCCGCTGCCTGCACCGTGCGATTGAAAGCCCCGTACGGGGGGCGGCCCATGAGCGGGGCCCGGCCGAACCATCGCCCGAGCATCAGGCGAGCCTGCCCCCACTCAGCCGTAGCCTGGCTCAGGGTCTGCTTGGTGAGGTCGGGATGAGAGACCGTATGATCCTCGATCGCCCCTCCCGCCTGCACGAACGCCCGCCAGTACGGCAGGTCCCGCTGAGCGGCTTGCTCGATAAGGAAGGCCGTTACCGGCAAGTGGGTCTGGCGCATGATGTCCAGTACCCGAAGGCTTGGGGTCCAGCCGTCGTCCACGGTGATGTAGATGGCCCCGCCTGCCGGGCTGGCGAAGGAGTAGAGCGGGACCTCCGGTAGGGCGGGGATCGTTACGGGCACGACGGCCCGCTCGCCGTCCCGGGCGGTCAGTCTCAGATTGGCCTGGCAACCATGGGGGCTCGCGGCCACTGCCACCTCCCGGGGCGCCGGGAAGCTGACGTTGTTCGTGCCGCACAAAAGCACGGGCCGAGCGTGCAGTGGGCTGGACAGTGAGATCAGCAACCCGCCGTGGCTGCGGCGGGTTGCGATGACGCGCAGCGCCGGCGGAACCGTAACGGTCAGCGTCCGCCGGAACGGCCGCGGACCCTCCACCCGGACCAGAAGGTCGGTCTGCCTGCCGGGTGGCACGTGTATCCGGACCACACTCCCGTCGGGAGAGTGTCTCCTCAGGCGGCCATGGCCGTCCTCGGACACCGTGAGATGGCTGCGCGCCAGGATTTGGCGGCTGGCCTGCCCGTCCCCGGGAGTCAGCCGTACGGTCACGGTGTTCGACGATGGCGACAGCGCCCATACAAGGTGGGGTGCGCCCGACGCCGCCATCGCAGCTCTCTGGCCCAGCCCAGCCACGACCAAGCCGATCAAGACCAGCAGCCCCGGCATGGCCAGGACACTGAGCCGGAACCGGCGGGGCTTACCGGGAGCCGGGCGGCGGCCGGGACGGGCGGGACGGGCCATCACCGGGCGCGTAACGGTTCTGGCGAGACCCCTAGTACCGCTAGCCATGTGGGGCCCGCCGTTGTGGCATGCCGTCGGCGGCCCTGCGCCACCGACAGACATGACCATTCGGTGTCACAGCTACCCAGACTCGCACGTTTCGCCGGGTGGACCGCCTGCGCCGCGCCGAGGTTGCCGCACCAGAATCACAGCGCCGTCGCTGCGCTTTGGCTGATGAGCTTTCCGAGCGAGACCTGGCACCTGGCGGGAGGGCGCGGGAGAACCGAGGTCTGTGGACCCAAGCTGCCCGGCCTGGTGCAGCACCATGGCGGCGTTCTGAGCCGCACATAGCATCGAGTTATGCGGCTTCCATGGCAAGCCCGGGAGTATGAGAGAACGTGCGACGACTGCGGCTGGTCCTGGCGCGTGCCCCGGCAACTCGCCCGGCGGCGCGTGCAGTCGATATCCGGCTTCAGCGTCACGTCGGGCGGCATCCAAACCGCAGCCGACAGGGCAGAGCTCAAGGCCGAGGTTCAGTCGAGCATGGAAATGGGTGAGCAGGCGGAGGCCTTCCGCGAGTGCCCGAAGTGCGGGTCGGTCAATTACTCACAGCACCGCGCACGATCATGAACCTCTAAACGGACCCGGGAACGTAATCCCTCGATCATCCACGACCTCGTGGTCGGTGATTCAGTTTCGTACATGACACCCCCCGGTGACCCTGGCCGGCGCCACGCCTCGCCGGCGCTGCTCCCCGCAACCAAGATCGCAGCCCGCGACCACCCGGGCCAGCCGGGCCAGCCGCCGAAACTCCGGCCCGAGCGCCCAAGACCAGGCTTGGCTTCGATCAGCCGCGGCGCCGCTTGATCAGCTCAAGCTCCCACGATGAGCAGCAGAGGTTCTCGTGCGTCAGATGATAGACCTCTGGCTGGGGCGCGCTGCGATCATGATCAATCCGCCTGGGATGGCCATGATGGTAACGAGTGGGCAACGATCTCTTGACAAGGATCCCGGGAACGGCGGGAATCGATTGCATTACGGCAGCTAGCCAGATCAGGCGCTGGACCGACCGCGCGGATCAGCTGCAGAGCCTCGCACCGGGTCCCAGCGCACCGCACTGGCCATGACCACCACGACCGTCCCTGACCGCAACCGCACAGGCGGGTGGCATGGCACAGGATCACGACCGCTGCGGAAAGGCGGTCTTCCGGGAAGTGTGACGGATTGGGGCGGTGGCATGAACATCGATCACGGGCGGCTCGACGACCTTCGGAGAGGACGGGGACCGATCCAGGAGCACGTCATCGACGAGTTCGTGGCCGGGCGCCTGTCCAGGCGCGACTTCATCCGGCGCGGCACGGCCGTGGGGCTGTCGATGCCGCTGCTCGGCGGCATCCTTGCCGCCTGCGGAAGCTCCCCGGCGCCCACCCCGGCCACCACGGTGCCCGCGGGCAAGAGCGGTGCCACGATCAAGGCTGGCGTCGTGGTGCCAACGGCCGCCATCAACCCGATCACCATCGCCGACCAGGGCGGCATCGAGTGCATCGATCAGGTCGGCGAATTCCTCGTCTTCACCGACCACCAGCTGAGGTACCACCCGTGGCTCGCGGAGAGCTGGAAGCCGAACTCCGACGCCACCGTGTGGACGTTCAAGATCCGCCAGGGGGTGAAGTTCAACGACGGCACGCCGATGACCGTTGACGACGTCGTCTACAGCTTCAAGTCCCAGTCCAACCCGAAGAGCTCCGCGAACGCGCTGTCAATCTTCGGAGGGACCCTGGCCCCGGACGGCGTCGTGAAGGTCGACGACACCACCGTCGCCTTCCATCTCGAGCGCCCCAACGGCGGCTTCATCGACGCGGTCTCCAATGACAACTACAACATGATCATCGTCCCGGACAAGTACGACTTCGGCGAGTACCAGAAGTCCTTCATCGGGACGGGCAGGTTCATGAAGACGAGCTATTCACCCCAAACGGGGGCGACATTCGTCCGCAACCCGCACTACTGGGGCACACCGGCGAAGCCCGCGAAGCTCGAGTTCACCTTCTACCCGAACGAGGGGGCAATGACCGCCGCCCTCCAGGCGGGCGAGATCGATACCAACGACGGATTTCCATCGCCGGAAGCCCGCAGCTCGTGACCGGCGGCTTCAACGTCATAAGACTCAAGGCGAGCTACCACCGCGAGCTCTCGATGCGCACCGACATGGCGCCCTTCAACAACAAGTACGTCCGTCAGGCCATCGCCTACACCCTCGACCGCCCGGCGATCGTCCAGGCGCTCTTCAAGGGGTTCGCCGGGGTCGGCAACGACAGCCCCTTCGCTCCGGCCTTCCCGGCGACCGTCGGGCCGCCGGCGGTCCCCCAGCGGGCGAAGAACCTGAAGCTCGCCAAGGAACTCCTCGCGAAAGGCGGGGTCCCGAACGGCTTCTCGGCGCCGCTGCTGACCCTAACGCTCGGGGAGCTCCCCCATTTCGCGCAGATCATCAAGCAGTCCGCGAGCCAGATCGGCGTCGATGTCAATCTCACCGTCGAGACCTCGTCGAAGTACTACGGCCAGGCCGTCTTCGGGAAGTCGGACTGGCTGGACGGGAAGATGAGCCTGGTCGACTACGGCGCCCGCGCCGTGCCGAACATCTTCCTCCAGGCACCCCTGCAGTCCCCCAACGCGAAGACCGGGCAGGGAGCCTGGAACGCCGCCCGGTTCAACAACGCCACCTACGACAAGCTCTCGAAGGAGTTCACCGCCTCCCCGGACCTGAGCACGCAGCGCCAGCTGGCGGGGCAGATCGAGAAGCTGCTCCTTGACGAGACACCGATCATCTACGCCTACTTCTACGACTGGCTGACCGCGACACGGAAGAACGTCACCGGCGTCTACCCGGCGATTACGGGCCTGTTCCTGTGGAACGCTGCTAAGACCTGACCCATCCGGCCCCGGCTTCGGGTGCGGCGCGGAGCTGAGACGAGGAGCTGAGATGCCACGCAAGATCATCATTGACTGCGACCCCGGTCACGACGACGCAATGGCGATCTTGCTGGCTCATGGGAACCCCGAGATCGAGCTCTGCGCGATCACGACCGTCGCGGGCAACCAGACACTCGAGAAAACGACTTTGAACGCGCGCCGCGTGTGCAGCGTCGCCAACATCACCGGTGTGCCCGTGGCGGCCGGCTGCGACCGTCCCCTGCTCCGGCCGCTCGTCACCGCCGCCGAGACTCACGGCGAGTCCGGGCTCGACGGCCCGCGCTTCGAAGGCCCGACGACGCCCCTCGCCGACACGCATGCGATCGACCTGATCATCGACCTTGTGATGAGCTCACCGGGCGAGATCACGCTCGTCCCGATCGGCCCGCTGACGAACATCGCGATTGCCCTGCGCAAGGAGCCCCGGCTGGCGACCGCCGTCCGGGAGGTCGTCCTCATGGGGGGCGCGCACACGCGCGGCAACTCGACGCCCGCCGCCGAGTTCAACATCTTCGTCGACCCCGAAGCCGCCGCGATCGTTTTCGGGGCGGGCTGGCCGATCACGATGATCGGCCTCGATCTGACCCATCAGGCTCTGGCAACGCCGCAGGTCATCGAGCGGATCGGCGCGCTGGGAACGCCCCTGGCCGGCATCACGGTCGAGCTCATGAACTTCTTCACGAGCACCTACAAGGCGATATCCGGCTTCGACTCGCCGCCCGTCCACGACCCGTGCGCCGTCGCCCGCATCATCGACCCCAAGGTGGTCGAGTGCATCCCGACCTACGTCACCGTCGAGACTCACGGGACCACCACCAGCGGCATGACCTTGGTGGACTTCGAGAACCGCTTCGGCCGCGAGCCCAACGCGCTCGTGGCGACAAAGCTCGACTTCGACGGCTTCTGGAACCTGATGCTGGACGCCATCCAGCGAATCGGCTGACCGGATGTATCGTCGTGCGCGCGTCGGCTGGCCCTCTCGCCGGAGGCACCGTCCGCCGACCTCGATGACGACGGTCCAGCAGGCCACCGTGCCTCCATTGCACATTCCGGGAGCCGCTGGATCACGACAGATGCAACGCGATCCGGCACGCCATGCGCACATCTTGACTGGCGATTTATAACGTGATTACTATCTCTTTACTAGCTGGCTTTGACCGGCGCGCGGGACCTGCTTGTGTTGCCTATTGCAGCAACCTTTATCTGGCGCGAGAGGGCCCAGCCAAGGAAGAGCAGAGAGGGGCATCTGCGCTGCTGGACGCGGCGCAGGCGTCGCAGCAGGGCAGAAAACGAAAGAGCCCGAAGGAAGCGATGTTCGGCTGGAGGAAGGGGCAGCGTGACCGACGTCCGAGGGAATCCTTGGGAATATGACCCTGGCCCGTCGAGCTCGAGTGGCTGGGCTCAGTTGTTCGCGGATACACCGAACTACCGCGGCTTGGGACTGGCGGTCGTGCGCCGTGAGGCGTTTCGCTGGCATCACGGCCCGATGTTCTTCCGGGGGCGGCTCGATGGTTCGGCGAGGGTCCTCGTGGTCGGCCAGGAGGGTGCGCAAGACGAGTCGCTCTCGCACCGCTCCTTCACCGGTGGGACCGGGGCGCGGCTGCAGTACCTGCTGCGGTTCCTCGGCTTTGACCGCTCTTACCTGTTTCTCAACTCGTTCGTGTACCCGATCTTCGGGCAGTACACGCAAGACCTGCGGCCGCTCGCGCAGGATCCCCGATCGCCGGTTGCCGCCCACCGGAACCGGATCTTCGACAAGGCCGTGATCGATGGCGACGTCCGCCTGATCATCGCCGTGGGCCGGGCGGCGAAGGAATCGGTCACCACATGGATTGCGGCGCATGGCGGTGCCGCGGACCCGGAGATGCTGGACACGGCGTCGCTGGGATCCCTGCCGGACCGGGTCCGGGCGGTGGGGGTGCTGCACCCCGGTGGCGCCTCGGGATCGACCGGCACGATCAAGGCCGACTTTGCGCGCGCGATCGGGCGCATCGGGGACTGGCTCCAGGCCGACCCCGGCTGGCTTCCGGGCGACGCCGGCGTCGCCCGGGATCTGACGGCGCCGTTCCCGTACTCCTCGCTCGCGAGCCCGTTCCGGGACTTTCCGTTCGGCACCTGCCCGCGGCTAGGCAGCGGTGGAACGACGAGCAACCGCAGCGATGACCAGCGATCGATCCGCCTGTTCTCGGCGGCGGGGAAGTACAACGCGAGAGGCGCGAACCTCAGCGACCCCTCGACGGCGGACGGAAGCGACGAGGGCTACGCCGGCGACCCCGGCGACCTGCCGTATGAGCCGCTGCGCGCGGCTCCACGCACGTTCGACCCCGGCCCGCCCGCCGACCTTGCGCGCCTGCTGGCCGGGGGCGAGCCGGGTTTCGGGTGGCCCGACTTCTCAGCCCTTGGCGTCACCGCGGACCCGTCGTTCGGGACCGGGCCCATTTACCGCGGACGTTTCCGGCAGCTCAGCCTGATCGTCGTCGCCGACCAGAGCTCGGATGACGACACCTTCACGGCGCGGGCGCTGTCGGGCGAGGCCGGCCAGTACTTCCAGGGCTTCCTCAGGGCCGCCGGCCTGACCAAGCGCTACCTGATCATCCGCACCCTGCCGGTGGACACCCTGGACCTGAGCCCGGCCACGCGCCTGGCACTCGCCGGTGATCCCCTCGTCGTGGCGCTGCACCGTGAGCTGATGCGCCGGCTCCGTGCGAAGAACGCCGGCGTCACCGCCGTCCTGGCGATGGGTCCCGGGGCTCGCCAGCTCGTGCCTAACGTGATCCCGGCGGGCATGGACGTGATCGACCTGGCCGCGTACGGCGAACCCGACTTTCAGGCATCCTGGCAGGCGGCCCTCACCCAGCTTGCCGGCCGCGCCTACACCCGGGACCTGGCCAGCCCCACCTTCACCGCGCCGACCGCCCGGAGCCAGCTGCCCCGGAGTGATCTGCCCTACGGCTTCACGCGCTGGGTCGGGACATCGGGTGACCGGGCGGTGCGCCCCATCGACACCGACATCGGCAAGCCCTCGCCGGACTACCTCAAGCTCTTCCTCCCCGCGTGGGTGGCGAGTCTGGATCCGGCCCCCCTCTCGCCATCAGAGCAGCTCGCCGTGAAGGAACTGACCTGACCATGGCAACCGACCCGATCCCCCGCTATGGGCTGCGCGGACGCGTGGTCACCATGGATGCATCGCGACGGATCCTCGACGACGGCATCGTGTGGGTCGCCGACGGATCGATCAGCGATGTGACCGCCGCCGATCAGATACCCCCCGCCCACGCTGGGTCCCCGGTGATCCCGACCGCCGGGACGATCTACCCCGGCATGATCGAGCTCCACAATCACCTCGCCTACAACGCCCTCCCGTTGTTCAAGATCCCCAGGCAGTACACCAAGCGGGAGGAGTGGCAGGGGACGGTCGGCTACCGGCGCTACGTGAGCGGCCCCGCCGGCGTGATCGCATCGGTGCCGGAGCTGATCCGGGCGACTATCCGGTACGTGGAGTGCAAGAGCCTCATCGCGGGCACCACGACCTCGCAGGGCCTGACGCTCCGGGCGGCACCGATCAAGCACCTGTACCAGGGCATCGTCCGCGACGCCGAGCTGCCCGACGCCCCCGGGCTGGACCCCGCACGGCCCAAGATCGGCGATGTGACGCCCGACACCCTCACATCGTTTCGCAAATCGCTTGCTGGGAGGGGCGCACGGATCCTTCACCTGGCCGAAGGGCTGCCGACCTCGGCCGGAGCCCACCAGCACTTCCTCGATCTCAAGGCACCCGCCGGGACGTGGGCGATCGCCCCGACCTTCGTCGGCATCCACGCCACGGCCCTGACCCGGGACGACCTCGCGGTCGTCGCCGAGCATGGCGGGTCGATCGTCTGGTCGCCGTTCAGCAACCTGATCCTCTACGGCGGGACGACCGACGTCGCCTCGGCGACGCAGCTGGGCGTCAAGGTTGCCCTCGGGTCGGACTGGTCGCCCACGGCGAGCAAGAACCTGCTCAACGAGCTCAAGGTCGCCCAGATTCTCAGCAACGACCGGCAGCTCGGCCTCACCGACCAGCAGCTCGTGGAGATGGTCACCATCAGCCCGGCGCAGATCCTCGGCTGGCAGAGCTTGCTGGGATCGATCGAGCCGGGCAAGCTCGCCGACCTCACCGTGGTCGCCCGCAGGACCGGAGATCCCTACCGCCACCTGATCGACGCGACGGAGAGCGACATCCGGCTGGTCATCATCGGGGGCATCGGCCGGTACGGGACGCCCGCATTGCTGCAGAAGCTGAGCCCGGTCGATGAGCAGATCGCCGTGGCCGGCAGCACGCGGGCCTTCCATCTGGACACGAAGGATCCCGACCCGGTGCTCGGCCCCATCGCGCTTGGCGAGGCGACCACGATCCTCGCCGACGCGCTGGAGCACATGCCCGAGCGCGCAGCCGCGATCGGCGCAGCCGATCTCGGGCTGGTGGCGAACGAGGCCGTGGCGGGCGCCGGCGCCGACGAGCGATGGTTCCTGGAGCTCGACCAGCCGCCGATCACCGGCGTCGGCGCGACCCTTTTCGAGGGCACGGCGCCCGCGCTCCTGGACACGGTCGTCGGGGCTGAGAGTTTCGCCTCGATCGCCGTTCCGCTGAAGCTCGATCCGCTGGCGACACAGGGTGACGACGCCTTCTTCGTTATGCTCGCCAATCTGGCGAACCTGCCGGAGGTCATCCGCGCCGAGCTGCCCGGCCGGTACGGCGAGGTGCCGCGCTCCCCGACCGAGGGGATCGGCCTGCCCGACGACGACGTAGTGATCGC